>NZ_JAAXKZ010000076.1 GCF_012911875.1 Pseudonocardia bannensis
GGGTGGTGCGGGGGCGGGGCGAGCGGCGGCGTCCGCTGCGGCGGTGAGGGACGGCGCGCCGGCGTCGAGGGCGGCGGCCAACGCCGGGATCGTGGGGCGCAGGCCGAGCGCATCGACCCGCCCCGCGTACACCCCGCCGAGCAGTGGGTCGGCGACCCGATCGGCCAGCTCGTCGCCGAAGCGGTCCCGCAGCAGCCGGCCGAGTGCCACGTCGCCACCGGGCTCCCAGTGCAGAGCACGCGCCGGCTCAGCGGCCACGATCGCGAGCCCGGCGGGCGACAGCACGCCGTCCAGCCGGGCCGCGCTGGTGGGGACGCCGAGCAGCGTTCCGCCCGGCAACCCGACGGTCCGGCCGCCGGCCCGCACGGTCGGCGCCGCCGCCGTCGGGTGCACGATCTGCTCGCGCAGGCCCAGCTCGTCGAGCAGTGCGGGGATCTCGGGACGGCGAGCCAGGAAGGCCTCCGCGCCGACGTCGTAGGGCACCCCGGCCAGCTCCACCGTGCGCAGCACCCCGCCGATGCGGTCGGACCGCTCCAGCACGGTGATCTCGGCGGCCGGGCCGAGCAGCGCCCGCAGCCGGTGCGCCGCGGCGAGCCCGGACACCCCGGCCCCGACCACCGCGATGCGCGGCGCGGCCACTAGACGGGCTGGTCGTGGACCAGCTCGACGACCCGGGTGAGGACATCCGGGTCGGTCTCCGGCAGCACGCCGTGACCCAGGTTGAACACGTGCCCGGGCGTGCGGCGCCCCTCGGCGACGATCCGCCGGACCTCGCTCTCGACGGAGCCGAAGTCGGCGAACAGCACCGCCGGGTCGAGGTTGCCCTGCACCGGCCGGGTGCCGCCGGCCCGGCGCGCCGCCACGTCGAGCGGGATCCGCCAGTCGACGCCGACCACGTCGGCCCCGGCCTCGGCCATCGCGCCCAGCAGCTCGCCGGTGCCCACGCCGAAGTGGATGCGCGGCACGCCGGCGTCGGCCAGCCGGCCGAGGACCGCGGCCGAGTGCGGCAGCACGAACTCGCGGTAGTCACGCTCCGACAGCGCACCCGCCCAGGAGTCGAACAGCTGTACCGCGTCGACCCCGGCGGCGACCTGCGCCTGCAGGAAGGTCGAGGTGATGTCGGAGAGTCGGGCGAGCAGCGCGTGCCAGACCTCCGGCGCCGACCGCATCAGCGCCTTGGTGCGTTCGTGGTTGCGACTGGGGCCGCCCTCGATCAGGTAGGAGGCCAGCGTGAACGGCGCGCCGGCGAAGCCGATCAGCGGCGTCTCACCGAGCTCGGCCAGCAGCAGCGCGATCGCGTCGGTGACCGGGGTGACCTGCTCGAGGTCGAGCTGCGGCAGGCGCTCCACGTCGGCGGCGGTGCGCACCGGGTGCCCGACCATCGGCCCGGTGCCGGGGACGATGTCGACCCCGATCCCGGCGACGTAGAGCGGGACCACGATGTCGCTGAACAGGATCGCGGCGTCGACGCCGTGGCGGCGGACCGGCTGCATCGTGATCTCACACGTCAGGCCCGGGTCCAGGCAGGCCTGCAGCATCTCGGTGCCGGCCCGCAGCGCGCGGTACTCGGGCAGCGAACGTCCGGCCTGACGCATGAACCACACCGGCAGCCGTGACGGTCGTTCCCCGCGCGCGGCGGCGAGGAAGGGCGCGGACCGCAGGTCGCGGCGGGGGCCCGGGGAACCGGTGGGCCGGTGGAGAACGGCGGAGGCGGGCGGAGGAAGGGCAGCCATGACGTGTGCATTCTCCCACGCCCCCTTGGGCGTCGCCCGATCGGATCCCGGCGCGCCTGCCGCCGGCTGTCGGATCCGCGACCTAAAGTCCCCGCTCGTGCCCGACGAGACCGTGCCACCACCGTTCCGCCGCGCGGTCGCGTCGTTGTCCTCAGTACGCCCGCGACCCGAACTCGTGGTGTCCGCGCTGGAGGCTCCGCCGCGACTGGCCCCCTACGCCTGGGCCTTCAGCGTCGAGGCCGACATCGGCCACCGCGGCGACGGCCTCGACGACCTCGACGCCCCCGACACGTCCGGCCGGCTGATCCTCCTGCACGATCCGGCCGGGCAGGACAAGTGGGAGGGCGCGTTCCGTCTCGTGTGCTTCGTGCAGGCGCGCCTGGAACCCGAGCAGCTCGGCGACGAACTGCTACCGGTCGTCGGGTGGTCCTGGTTGACCGAGGCCCTACAGCAGGCGGGTGCGGAGCACATCGCCTTGGGCGGCACCGTGACGCAGACCTCATCGGTGCGCTTCGGCGACATCGCCGGGCCCGGTCGCGAGGACGACGTCGAGCTGCGGGCGTCATGGACGCCGACCAGTGCCGACCTCGCCCCGCACGCGGAGGCGTTCTGCACTCTCATCGCGACCGCCGCCGGGCTCCCCCCGGTCGGCATCCGCCCGCTCGCCCAGCGAACGGTGTGATCGCCCGTGCCGGTTTTCACGCCATCACCAGTGCCGAAGGTCCCGACCGCGGGACCGACTGCCCTCTTCCCTGTCCCCCAACACGTGTCGGATCACTCGATGGGGTGGACGGCGTCCCACAACGCTGTAACTTTCATCGAGACAAGTTCGATCGGATACACGACGTTAGACCGCTTGGGGGGCTACGCTTCCTCCACGACACCTCCTCGGGCGGTCGGGCGCAACTCTCCGTCGGCCGAGGTTCTGGTGCCGGTCGGGGGGCAACGACCGACTCCAGGGAGGTAGTAACGTGGCCGTTGTGGGCCAGGGCGCACCCTTGCGCGGCTCGACAGGAGCCGTGCTGTCGCCCGCCATGGTCCCGCACCCGCGGGAAGAGTTGTTCTCAGTGCTGGTGGTCGACGACCACCCACTGCTCCGTGAGGCGATCGCCGCACGGCTGCGCTCGATGGGGGCGGGAACGGTGTACGAGGCCGCTTCGGTGGCCGAGGCACGGGCCAGGGCGCAGGCGAACGGACCGTGCGATCTCGCGATCCTGGATCTGGGCCTGCCCGACGGCAGTGGCCTCGACCTGGTGACCGAGCTGCGGTCCTTGGGCTGGAACAGGTTGGTGGTGCTGGCGTCCTCGGACGACCCGTACGCCGTGCGGTCGGCCTTCCAGGCCGGGGCGCAGGCCTACCTGCTCAAGTCGGCTTCGGCGGCGGTGGTCACCGACGGCGTGAAGCGGGTCCTGGACGGCGGCGTGTACGCCGATCCGACGGTCGCCCCGCTGCTCGCCACGGGGACCCGGGTACCGGGCACCGACAACACGCCGCGCGAGCTGTCGGCTCGCGAGGTCGAGGTGCTCCAACTCGTCGCCGACGGGCAGTCGAACAAGGAGATCGGTGAGGCACTGAGCCTGTCCGCGCTCACGGTGAAGAGCCACCTGTCCCGGATCGGGCGGAAGCTCGGGACCGGGGACCGGGCGCAGATGGTCGCGCTGGCGATGCGGGCCGGAGTCATCCGCTGACCTCGGACGACCACGCCGACAACCCAACCGATCAGCGCACCGATCCAGGGGTGCCGACGGTCGAGCCGGTCCCACTGCTGCGACCGGCCGGCGGTCTCCCACCCGTGGTCGCCGACCGGTCCGGGTTGGTCCGTACCGCCGAGACCTTCGCCGCCGGCGAAGGACCGGTGGCGGTGGACGCCGAGCGGGCGTCCGGGTTCCGGTACTCCCAGCGCGCCTACCTGGTCCAGCTCCGGCGGGCC
Source organism: Pseudonocardia bannensis (assembly GCF_012911875.1). Classification (GTDB taxonomy): domain Bacteria; phylum Actinomycetota; class Actinomycetes; order Mycobacteriales; family Pseudonocardiaceae; genus Pseudonocardia; species Pseudonocardia bannensis. The sequence continues at coordinate 3,664 of NZ_JAAXKZ010000076.1, forward strand.
GGGGCGGGGACCGCGCTGATCGACCCCATACCGCTGGACAGCGATCTCGGCGAGCTCGCGCCCGCCCTGACCGGGCCGGAATGGGTGCTGCACGCCGCCTCGCAGGACCTGGCCTGCCTGGCCGAGGTGGGGCTCGTGCCGTCGCGGCTGTTCGACACCGAACTGGCCGGGCGGTTGGCGGGCCTCCCGCGGGTCGGGCTCGGCCCGATGGTCGAGCAACTGCTCGGGCTCGCGCTCGAGAAGGGACACGGCGCGGCCGACTGGTCGCGGCGTCCACTTCCCGAGGACTGGCTCGTCTACGCGGCGCTGGACGTCGAGGTCCTCATCGAGCTGCGTGACGTGCTGGCCGGGCTGCTGACCGAGCAGGGCAAGCTGGAGTGGGCCGAACAGGAGTTCGAAGCCGTCCGGACCGCTCCGCCACCCCCGCCGCGGTCCGAGCCGTGGCGGCGCACGTCGGGGATCCACAAGATCCGTAAGCCTCGTCCGCTGGCCGGCGTCCGATCGTTGTGGGAGGCGCGCGACCGGCTGGCCGCCGAGCGGGACATCGCGCCGGGCCGGGTACTGCCCGACGCGGCCATCGTCGACGCGGCCATCGCCGCGCCGGACTCACCGCAGGCGCTGGCCTCGATGCCGGTCTTCCGTGGCCGATCGCAGCGGCGTCTGACGAACTACTGGTACGCCGCGCTGTCCGCCGCGGCGAGGCTGGACCCGGAGGAGTTGCCGCGCTCGGCGGCGCCCACCGACGGGCCGCCGCCGGTGGCCCGCTGGGCCGATCGCGACCCGCAGGCCGCGGCCCGGCTCTCCGCGGCGCGGGCGGGCATCACCGACCTGAGCGAGCAGTGGTCCGTGCCGGTGGAGAACCTGCTGCAGCCCGATCTGCTCCGGCGGATCTGCTGGGACCCGCCCGCGGACGGGGACGTCGCCGCCGCGCTGCAGGCCGGGGGTGCCCGGCCGTGGCAGATCGAGCTGACCGCCCCGCTGCTCAAGCAGGCGCTGACCGACCACCCGTGACCTGAGCGGCCGGCACGCCGAGTCGGTCCGTCGGCGCCGCGTGGTTCGCCGACCGGCTGCTCCACACCGCCGCTCCGCCGGGGGGCCCTCGCTGCGGCGGTCTCCAGCCGGCCACGCCGGCCACGCCGACCACGATCGTCGACGCGGCCGCCGCCGGTCCCGCGCCCGGCCTCCCGCAGGGTGGCCCGGCGACGCTCCCGCGGTCAGCTCCGGTGTGCGTCCCCGCGCCTGCTCGCATCGGGTGGGAGCCGCACCGAGACGGCGAGGCCCCCGCCCGGCACCGGCTCGCCGTGCACCGCTCCCCCGTGCGCCGACACCACCGCCCGCACGATCGAGAGCCCGAGGCCGGATCCGGGTGTCTCGCCCGTCCGCTCCCGGGGCCCCCGGCGGAACGGCTCGAACAGCTCGTCGACGCGGTCGGCGGGGATCTCCGGACCGCTCGAGGCCACGCGCAGCTCGGCCCATCCGTCGGGCGCCGGCCGGGCGCAGGCCTCGATCCATCCGCCGGCCACGTTGTGCCGGATCGCGTTCTCCAGCAGATTTCCGGCGACCCGCTCCAGCAGCACCGGATCCCCGACGGTCGGCGCAGCGGCGCGCTGCGCCACCACCCGCAGTCCACGGACACCGGCCGCGCCGCGCGTGGAGGTCAGCCCGGCGGCCAGGATGTCGGCCAGGTCGACCGGGCGGGCCTCGATGTGCTCGGCGCCCTCGGCCCGGGCCAGCATCAGCAACCCGGCGACCAGGTCGTCGGCGCGCCGGGTGGCCTCGCGCACGACCGCGCCCATGCGCCGCAGCTCCTGGATGTCGGCGGCCGGGTCGGCCAGCGTCACGTCGACCTCGGTCCGCAGCACGGCCAGCGGCGTCCGCAACTCATGGCTGGCGTTGGCGACGAACCGCCGCTGGGCGTCGAACGCCGCCTGAAGCCGGTCGAGCATCGCGTCGAACCCGGCGGCCAGCTCCGCCACCTCGCCGCGGACGTCACGCAGCCCCGTCCGCTGGTCCAGCGAGTCCGCGGTCAACCGTCGCGCGGTCTCGGTGACCGCGTACAGAGGCGCGAGCACCCGGCCGACGAGCACCCACGACACGATCGCAGCGGCCACCACGACCAGCGGGAACGCGATCAGGCCCGCACGGAGCACGTCGGACCGGGCGGCGGCACCCACGGCCTCGCGCAGCCGGTCGGCCGGGACGTCGAGGCCGCCGACCCGGACCGTGCTGCCGACCGGCAGCGCCGGCACGGCACGGGCCACCCCGCCCACGAGCAGCCAGCCGAGCCACAGCAGCAGCGCGCTCGCCAGCGCGACCAGCGCCGTGGCGAGCACGGTTAACCGCGGTCGCAGCCCTGGGCCGTGCCCCCGCCGGGCCGGGCCCCATCGCCGTCGCCCCGGCGCCGGCCTGCCGGGCTCGGTCACGCCTCCTCCTCGCGGACGCCCGCCGCCGCGCCCGTCGACGCCGCGCCCGGTGACACCGGAGGGCGACCCCGCGAACTCGGCCACGACGGTTCAGCCCGCGGACGGTACCCGGTAACCGGCGCCCACGACCGTCTCGATCACACCGGGGTCGCCGAGCTTCTTGCGCAGGGTCATCACCGTGACCCGGACCGTCGTGGTGAACGGATCGGCGTTCTCGTCCCAGACCCGTTCCAGTAGCTCCTCGCTGCTGACCACCGCACCACCCGCCCCGAGCAGCACCTCGAGCACGCCGAACTCCTTGCGGGTCAGCTCGATCGGGCGGCCGGCACGGTGGACGGTGCGCCGCGCGGGATCGAGCGCGACGTCCCCGGCCACGAGCAGCGGGGGCACCGCGGGGGTCGCGCGGCGGCCCAGGGCACGGCAGCGGGCCACCAGCTCCGGGAAGTCGAAAGGCTTCGCGAGATAGTCGTCGGCGCCCCGGGACAACCCGTCGACCTTGTCGGCCAGGGTGCCGCTCGCGGTGAGCATCAGGACCCGGGTGGTGACGCCGGAGGCGACGATCTGCGCACAGAGCTCGTCACCCGACATACCCGGCAGGTCCCGGTCGAGCACCACCACGTCGTAGCGGGTGACCGCGGACTTCTCGTGCCCGCTGGGCCCGTCATAGGCGACGTCCACGGCCATGCCCTCGCGGCGCAGACCACGGGCCACCGCATCGGCCAGCGCCCGCTCGTCCTCCACCACCAGCACCCGCATCAGCGCGTCTGCTCCTCCGAGGGCCCGGTCGCCTCCGGGAGCTCCGGCGCCGCGGACACATCCGACACCTCGGGGACGGCACCCGCCCGGCACCCGGGCAACGCGGCCGCCCACTCCGTGACCCGGCGGGCGACGTCCTGCGCGGTCAGCCCGACGGCCGCCAGGACATCGGCGCGACTGCCGTGCTCGAGGAACTCCTGGGGCAGCGCGAGGTCGCGCAGCGGCACGTCCACCTCGGCCGCGCGCAGCGCATCGGCCAGCGCGGAGCCGAACCCACCGTGTCGCCCGCCGTCGGCAACCGTGACGACCAGTTGGTGCTCCCGGGCGAGCCCGATCAGCACCTCCGGGACCGGCAGCACCCAGCGCGGGTCGACCACCGTGACCGCGACACCCTGGCGGGCCAGCCGCTCGGCCGCCGCGACCCCCAGCTCGCCGAACGCACCGACGCACACCATGAGCACCGAGGCGTCGACCGCGTCGGGACCCTCGAGCGCTCCCCCGGCCGGCGCCGCCGGCTCCCGCAGCACGTCGACCCCGCCGATGCGGCGGACCGCCGGTACCGACTCGATCACCGGACCCTTGGGGAAGCGCAGCGCGGTCGGCCCGTCGTCCACGGCGACCGCCTCGGCCAGCTCCTCGCGCAGCGTGGCGGCGTCGCGCGGGGCCGCCACCCGCATCCCGGGCACGATCCCGAGGATCGACAGGTCCCACATGCCGTTGTGCGAGGGACCGTCGCTGCCGGTGACCCCGGACCGGTCGAGCACGAGCGTGACGGCCTGGCCGTGCAGCGCGACGTCCATGAGCAACTGGTCGAAGGCACGGTTCAGGAACGTCGAGTACAGCGCGACGACGGGGTGCAGGCCGCCCTGCGCGAGCCCGGCGGCGGAGGTCAGCGCGTGCTGCTCGGCGATCCCGACGTCGAAGCAGCGGTCCGGGTAGGCCTCGGCGAAGGGGGCCAGGCCGGTCGGTCCGAGCATTGCGGCGGTGATCGCGACGACGTCCTCGCGCCGGGCGCCGAGGCCGACCATCTCCTCGGCGAACACGCTGGTCCAGCCGACCGACGGCGGCCCGGTCGGCAGGCCGGTCTCCGGGTCGAACGCCGCCGGGCTGTGCATCTGCTCGGCCTCGTCGTTCTCCGCCGGCGGGTAGCCGTTGCCCTTGCGGGTGACGGCGTGCACGATCACCGGCCCCCCGAAGTGCCGGGCCCGGCGCAGCGCCGACTCCATGGCCGTGACGTCGTGCCCGTCGACGGGGCCGAAGTACTTGAGCCCGAGGTCGGAGAACAGCTCCTGCGGGCTGATCGCGTCCTTGACCCCGGCCTTGAGCGCGTGCAGCCCGGCATACAGGACGTGCCCGATGATCGGGGTGCCGCGCAGGGTCTGCTTGCCCGCCTCCAGGAACCGCTCGTAGCCCGGCTGCAGCCGCAGCGAGGCCAGCCGGTCGGCCAGCCCGCCGATGGTGGGGGCGTAGGAGCGGCCGTTGTCGTTGACGACGATGACGACGTTGCGGTCACGACCAGCGGCGATGTTGTTGAGCGCCTCCCAGGCCATCCCGCCGGTGAGCGCGCCGTCGCCGATCACGGCGACCACGTGGCGCTGCTGGCCGGTCAGCGCGTAGGCGCGGGCGAGCCCGTCGGCCCAGGACAGCGACGTCGACGCGTGGCTGTTCTCGACGAGGTCGTGCTCGCTCTCCGCGCGGCTCGGGTAACCGGACAGCCCTCCGGTCTTCTTCAGCCGGTCCCAGCCGTCCTGGCGGCCGGTGAGCATCTTGTGCACGTAGGCCTGGTGCCCGGTGTCCCAGATGAGGCTGTCGTGCGGCGAGTCGAAGACCCGGTGCAGCGCGATGGTCAGCTCGACCACGCCGAGGTTGGGGCCCAGATGGCCCCCGGTCCGGGACACCGTGGTGACCAGGAACCGGCGGATCTCGGCCGCCAGCTCCGTGAGCTGGGCGGCGTCGAGCCGCTTGAGATCGGCCGGGCCACGGACGGATCGCAACACGCTCACGGGCCCCACTTTACGGACGCCCGGATCTTCCCACCGGTGGACGGCGGGCATGACGAGCGCGACGGTCGTTCCGGCGCGCCGTCCGGCCCGGCCGGAACCCGCGGGTCAGGCCGTCGGGTTGCGCGCGGCCGGGATCTGCGCCAGGCCCGCGATGCGCACCGTGTTGCGCCCGTCACGCTTGGCCGCGTACAGCGACGCGTCGGCGATCTTCATCACCTGTTCCAGTGTCGCCCCCTCGGGCGGGAGGACGGCGCCCCCGACGGAGATGCCGAGGCCGGAGACGGTCAGCGCCCCGTCCGGGGTGTCGACCGCGACGGTGAGCATGGAGATCCGGTGCCGGATACGCTCGCCGACCGCGTGCACCTCGGCCCGTCCGCCGTTCTCCAGCGGCAGATCGGGCACCAGGACGACGAACTCCTCCCCCCCGAAGCGGCCGACCAGGTCGCGGCCACGGACCTCGGCGCGCAGCGCGGTCGCCACCGCGGCGAGGACCTGGTCGCCGGCGAGGTGGCCGTGCATGTCGTTGATGGCCTTGAAATGGTCCAGGTCGCAGATCAGCACGGCCACCGACTCGCGCGCCTTCTCGGCGCGCCCGATGGCCCGGGTGGCGCGGGCGTGCCAGGCCGCCGCGGTGAGCAGGCCCGTCTTGCCGTCGGTGTTCGCGACCTCCTCCAGCTGGCGTACGAGCACCGCGCGGTGCAGCACGAGCAGCGGTGGGAGCACCAGCACCACGAGCCAGGGGTTGGCGGTCAGCGCGATGGCGGCGAGCGCGCCCAGGCACAGGGTTGCGATCTCGAGCGCGTTGTCGTCCCAGTGACCGAGCAGCTCCCCCGGCCGCGCCGGTGGGTTGGTCAGCGCGATGGCCCCGCCCACCAGCGCGGTGTTCACCGTGACGTAGAGCAGGATGGCCAGCGCGATGGTGCCGAGGCTGGACAGGTCGCCCGGCCAGCCCTGGATCCCCCCGGCCCGGCTCGTCACCACGTGGGCGACGAACGCCGCGAGGACGACGGTCGCGGTGGTGAACACGTGCCGGTACAGCGGGACGCGGGCGGGCCGCCACACCCGGATCCACAGGTGCACGTAGAGCACCACGATGACGCCGGCGGCGAGCGCCGGGGGCAGCAGCACCGCGGCGGCGAAGGTCCACACGGAGCTGAGGTCGAAGTACGAGGTCCCCGCGACCTGCCGGCGGATCCGCTCGATACCCGTGGCGACCTCGGTGTGCAGCACTCCGAAGGCGACCAGCCAGGCCGTCAGGACGAGGTGTTCGCGCGTGACGCGCTCGAGGGCGGCGCTCGTCACGACCAGCGCCAGCACCGCCGACTCCACCAGAAGGATGGAGGCGATGACCCGGCTGTCGAGACGCCATACCGCCCATCGGGTGATGAACCGCGCTCGGGATGCCGGCTCGTACACGACAGAGTCTCCCCTCCCGCACACTGTCCGGTGTCGTACAGGACATTAGTGACGCCGGATTGCGATGTCAGTGCCACCAAGATCCCTCAAGGGGGTGGATCTTCAGCGCCGCTTACTGCGGGGAGTGACGACCTTGCACGGTGGGCGGAACGGCTGTGACGAACCGTGGACGGAGAGCCGCTGGGTGAGGGGACGGGGCGACCGGGGCCGTCAGGACGATGGGGCCGGTGGTTCGGTACCGGTACGGCGCAGCGGCTCGGCGGGGGGCATGTGCAGGCCCATCCGGACGAGGTTGCGGCCGGCGCGCTTGGCCTCGTAGAGGGCCGTGTCCGCCACCGCCATCACGCCCGTGAGGTCCGCGCCGTCGCCCGGGAACCGCGCGCCGCCGACCGAGACGCTCAACCCCGTCACGGTGAGCGGACCGTCGGGGGTCGGGATGTTGACGGTCAGCCGGGCCACCCGGTGCCGGATGCGCTCGGCCACGACGTGCAGTTCGTCGCGACCGGTCGCGCCACCGTCGAGTCCGGGCAGCAGGACGACGAACTCCTCGCCGCCGAACCGGCCGACGAGGTCGTTGTCGCGGACCTCCGTCCGCAGCGCCTCGGCGACGGCCGACAGCACCCGGTCCCCGGCGAGATGACCGTGCCGGTCGTTGACCGCCTTGAAGTGGTCGAGATCGAGGATCAGCACCGCCGCGCTCGAGCCCTGACGCGCCGCCCGGCGGATCTCCCGCTCGGCCTGCGTATGCCAGGTCGCCGCGTTCAGCAGGCCGGTCTTGCTGTCGGTGGACGCCGCCTCCTCGAGCTGGCGCACGAGGACCGCGCGGTGCAGGACGAGCAGCGGGGGCAGGACCAGCACCACGAGCCACGGGTTGATGGCCAGGGCGACCGCGGTCAGGGCACCGAGACACAGGGTGGCGATCTCGAGCATGTTCTCGTCCCAGTGGCCGAGCACCTGGGCCGCCGTCGGCCGGGAGGTGCTCACGGCGATGGCGCCGGCGATCAGGCCGCTGTTGACGGTGGTGTAGACGAGCAGCGCCAGGCCGAGGGCCGCCAGTTCGGCGGCGCCACCGCGGACGACCCCCGCCGGCCCGCCGGGCCCTACGGAGTGCATCACCGCCGATGCGGCGATGCACGCGAGGACCACCGTCGCGGTACTGAACAGCTGTCGGTAGACCGGAACCCGGGGCCGCCACGCCCGCCACCACAGGTGGCTGTGGACGACGAGGGCGGTGAGCACCGCGTAGACCGGCGGCAGCAGCACCGCTCCGGCGAAGGTCCACACGGAGCTGAGGTCGACGTGCGGGGCCTCGGTGACCCGGCGCCGCATCCGCTCCACCCCGACCGCGATCTCGGTGTGCGCGACGCCGATGAGACACAGCGCGATGAACCCGGACAGGCCCGTCGACCAGGAATCCGTGCGCAGCACGTGCATGACGACCAGCGCCACCGCCGTCGCCTCGACCACCAGAACCGGTGTGCGAACACGGGCCGGCAGCGACCACAGCGCCCACCGGGTGACACGCCGCAGCCACGCCGGTGATGACCATGGCGCAGCGTGTTCACCCTGATCGGAGGACATCCATACTCTCAGTCATTCGAGTGTCACCTGGTGTGAAGCCTAGTCGAGCCTCGGTGCCCTGTCATCCGCCGCCGCGTGGCGGACGCACCCCAGGCCGGGTTCGACGGACCCGGTCCGCCTGCGGTCGAATCGTGTCGGAACATCGAAATGAGGTGCGGGTCGTGCGCAACAAGAACTGGCAGTGACGAGCGGACAAATGATCAACGAGAACGGATGGAGGTGGGGTGGTGGTCGTGCAGAACGGGAACCGGCGCAACAAGAACTGGGGATGACCTCGCACCGAAAGGCCGGAACGTTTCGTTGACCGGTCACGCGATCCAGCACCTGGAGGAGGACGACGTCGTGCGCAACAAGAACTGGTGATCATCGATCGTCCGGCCGGCACGAGCAGAGGGGAACGACCGTGCGCAACAAGAACTGGTGATCGAGATCGGTGTCGATTCGCCCGCGAACGGAAAGGCGGCAACGGTGCGCAACAAGAACTGGTGATCATTTCGGATGCACGACGCGACGGACCGGAGAGGACGACCTGTGCGCAACAAGAACTGGTGACCCTGATCTGCGACGACACGAGAGGGACGCGCGATGCGCAACAAGAACTGGTGACCCGGGCGGGTCCCGCCGTTGATGTCCTCAGTGCCCGCCGGGCACCCCGGCCGCGACGGGCGCGTCCCGTCCGGAACGGTCGGCCGACCGCCATGCGAGGGCGGCTCCGACGGCCAGGACACTGCCGGTCACGCCCGCCACGGCGACCGCCACGGTCGGATTCCACACATCGGCGAGCAGGCCCCCGGCGAAGACCCCGATGCCCTGCGTCGCGACGAGACCCGAGGCCGCCACGCCCACCACGCGGCCCCGCTGGGCGTCGGGGGTGGCCCGGACGAACAGTGCCTGAGCCTGCACGAGGTAGGCCGTCGCCAGCGCACCCGACACCGCCCACAGGAGGATGGAGACCGGCAGACCGGGAGCCAGGATGCAGAGCGCGAGCGGCACCCCGGCCAGCACCGCGATGACCCCGACGAGCCGGCTGCGGCGGTGGGCCGGTACGAACCGGGAGAAGAGGAACGCGCCGACGACGCTGCCCATCGGATCGGCGGCCATCAGCAGGCCGACGGCCAGCGGCCCCCCACCGAACGACGCCGCGTAGGGAGCGGCGAGCGCCTCCGGCACGACGTAACAGCTGACCAGCCAGACCAGGCAGAGCAGCGCCCGCCGCGAGGGGTCGGCCATGATCCGGCCGAACGCGTCGATCCCGTCGCGGAGCATGGAGCGGCGCGGTCGCCCGGGTGGTGCGGGATCCGTGCCCTCATCCGGGTCGGACTCCTCGGGGTCCCGGTCCGGTACCGGACGCTCGGCCACCGCGAAGCGCAGCACGGCGGCCGACACGATGAAGCTCATCGCGTTGATTGCCAGCGCCACGACCGGGCTGACGACCAGCAGCAGGAGACCGCCACCGGCGAAGGCGGCCAGCTGCACGGCCTGGCTGGTGATCTGCCGGACGGCGAGACCGCGCTCGTAGTGCTCGCCGGGCAGCACGGCGGGCAGCAGGGCCGCCTGAGCGGCACTGTGCACGGCCGAGATCAGCACGACGACGACGAGCAGCGCGCACAGCGCCCACAACGACAGCCCCGGTATCGCCATCACTGCGACCAGCCCGGCGCGGGCCACGTCGGCGACGACCATGACCTCGCGGCGTCGGTGGCGGTCGGCCAGCCCGCCCAGCAGCACGCCGCCGAGCATCGCGGGCAGGAAGGTCAGCGCGTAGACCGTCGCGGCCCAACCGGCGGAGCCGGTGCGGCCGTAGACGAGGACGGCGAGGGCGATGCGGGCGAGCTGGTCGCCGGCGGCCGAGATCAGCTCGGCCGCCCACAGCGCACGGAACTCGGGGATGCGGAAGACCTGGGTCAGTCCGTCACCGCGCGCGCGCTCCCCCGGCATCAGGTCGCGATCCTCCCCCGTGACGGACCACCACCGCGAAGCGAAGTCCCCCCGACCCCCGCGGCGTGACGATGAACCGAGCGTAGGCACCTGTACGCGCCTGGTCAGCCTCGGGACCCGCGACTCCCCCGAACGGTGGACAGAGGCTGAACGGGCGCAATCCGGTCGTGGTCCGATGCGGACCTCCCGTGGCGGCCGCCGGTCAGCCCAGGACGTCGGACAGCGCCACGTGCTCGAGACCGTGCGCCGCGGCCACCTCGGGCTGCACGACGCGCCCGCCCACCACGTTGACGCCCTCCGCGAGCGCGGGATCATCGGCGACGGCGCGCGCCGGCCCCTTGTCGGCGAGCGCGATCACGTACGGCAGCGTGACGTTGGTCAGGGCCTGGGTGGAGGTGTTCGGCACCGCCCCTGGCATGTTGGCCACGCAGTAGAACAGGGAGTCGTGCACCCGGAAGACCGGGTCGTCGTGGGTGGTGGGCCGCGAGTCGGCGAAGCAGCCGCCCTGGTCGGTCGCGATGTCGACCAGCACCGAACCCGGCCGCATCCGGGAGACGAGCTCGTTGCTCACCAGGGTGGGGGCCTTCGCCCCCGGCACGAGTACGGCGCCGATCACGAGGTCGGCCCACAGGCAGGCCCGCTCGATCTCGTAGGCGTTGCTCGTGATCGTCTGCAGGTGGCCGCGGTAGCTGAAGTCGATCTGGCGCAACCGGTTGATGTTGGTGTCGAGCACCACCACCTCGGCCTGCAGGCCGAGCGCGATGGTGGCGGCGTTCATCCCGGACACGCCGGCCCCGATGACCGCCACCTTGCCCGCCGCCACCCCGGACACCCCGCCGAGCAGGACGCCGCGTCCGCCCTCGGTGCGCTGCAGGTGGTGCGCCCCGACCTGTGGCGCCATCCGGCCCGCCACCTCGCTCATCGGCGCGAGCAGCGGCAGCGACCCGTCCGGCAGGCGCACGGTCTCGTAGGCGATCGCGGTGATCCCGGCGTCGATCAGGGCGGTCGTGCACTCCTTCGACGCGGCCAGGTGCAGGTAGGTGAACAGCACCTGGTCGGGCCGCATCCGGTGGTACTCCTCCGCGACCGGCTCCTTGACCTTGAGCACGAGGGCGGCGGCGTCCCACACGGCGTCGGCGTCGGGGGCGATCCGCGCGCCGGCGGCGGCGAAGTCGTCGTCGAGCAGCGCCGAGCCGGTCCCGGCACCGTGTTCGACGACGACCTCGTGACCCCGGGAGGTCAGCTCCCGGACTCCCGCCGGGGTGATCGCCACCCGGTACTCACGGTTCTTGACCTCGCGGGGCACGCCGACGATCCGAGGTCGGGATCGCGCGGCGACACCGCCGATGCGCGTGTTCGCCATCCCCGTGATCGTGCCCTACCCGGGTTGCGACCACGTCACGACGACGAGGGGCGCGCCGCCGATCCGGTGCCCGTCACCTGGGCGAGCAGGTCCGCGACATGGGTGATCTCGTTGACCGTCCGCACCGCGCGCCGGCCGTCGCGGCCCGCGATCACCCGCGTGACGCCGGTGTAGTCGAGCGGGAAGGCCAGCGTTCGCGGGATGTCGAGCAGGTGGGCCAGATAGACGTTGATCACCCCGGCGTGGGCGACGAGCACGGCGCTCTCCCGGCCGGGGTGGGCGGTGACGATCGCCTCGACCGCGGTGACCACCCGCTCCCGGAAGGCGTCCGCGTCGATGTGCTCGGGCAGCAGCCCGGCGAGCATCCGTTCCCAGGCGGCCGGGTCGACGCGAGGCATGTCGTGCACCGGCACGTAGTGATTCTGGTCCGCGTCGTACTCGCGCAGGCCGGGCACCAGGTCCGGGGTGCACCCGAGGGCGGCCGCGAGCGGGGCGGCGGTGCCCTGCGCACGGCGCAGTGGACTGCTGTAGAGACCGTCGATCCGGTCGGCCCGCAGCGCGCCCACGAGCCGCTCGGCCTGCCGTTCCCCCAGCTCGGTGAGCCCCGGGTCCGCGGTGGCTCCGTCGGCGAGATCCGCGGGCCGCACGCGGTGCGGCAGCGCGTGCCGGACGAGGATGAGCTGCACGGATCTCAGGCGGCGGGCACGTGCTCGCCGTGCCCGGCCTGCTGCAGTGCGGAGCGAAGCTTCTCGGCGTGACCGTCCTGCTCGGCGCCGTCGACGGACTTCGCCGCCGTGGCGAAGTCGAACGCCCTCATGTCCCAGGCCGGGAACACGTGCACGTGCAGGTGCGGCACCTCGAAGCCGGCCACGATCAGCCCGACCCGCGGCGGCTGCCAGACCGTGCTGACCGCCTGGCCGATGGTCTGCGCGACGGCCGTCAGGTGCCGCATCAGCTCCGGGTCGGCGTCCACCCAGTGGTCGACCTCCTCGCGGGGCACGACCAGGGTGTGGCCCGGCCCGAGCGGGTTGATCGAGAGGAAGCCGACGGCGCGGTCGTCCGACCAGACGAACCGCCCGGGCAGGTCACCGTCGATGATCTTCGTGAAGAGGGTGCTCATCGGATGCGACCCTACTGCCCCGGGCGGCGCGCGCGAACCCGATCTAGGGTCTGGCCATGGCCCGCACCATCGCGACGAACACCACCGTCGACCGCGCCGAGCTGATCGAGTTCCTCCGCCCCCGCCATCGGCTGATCCTGCTGACCTCGCGCGCGGACGGCGGCGTGCAGGGCTCCCCCGTCACCGGCGGGGTCGACTCCGAGGGCCGGCTGGTGATCGCCACGTACCCGGAACGGGCCAAGTCGGTCAACATCGCCCGCCGCGGGCGCGCCTCGGTGATCGCGCTCTCCGACGAGTTCAACGGCCCCTGGGTGCAGGTCGACGGCGATGCCGAGCTGCTCACGCTGCCGGAGGCGCTGGAGCCGCTGGTCGAGTACTTCCGCTCCGTCTCCGGCGAGCATCCGGACTGGGACGAGTACCGCGAGGCGATGGCGAAGCAGGGCAAGGCCCTCATCCGGATCACGCCGACGCGCTGGGGTCCGGTCGCCACCGGCGGCTTCCCATCCCGGCTCGCGGACGCCTGAGGCCTGCCGCCGCTCAGGCCGTTCGGGGCTCGGCGTGGCGCAGGGCCTCGACCGCTTTGGGGCACCAGGCCGTGCCGCCCCCGGCCACCGTCCGCACCGCCTCGACGATCTCCTCGCAGCTGCCGTGCTTGAGCACGTAGCCGACCGCCCCGGCCGCCCGGCTCTCGTGCACCGCCCTGCCCGCGACCGCGCTGGTCAGCATCACCACGCGCACCGAGGGCAGGACGGTCAGCACCTGTGCGGTGGCCTCGATGCCCCCCACCGATGGCATGGAGATGTCCATGAGGATGACGTGGGGCTGCAGCCGCGCCGCCGCGTCCGGGACCTCTGCGCCGTCCGCGCAGGTACCGACGATCGTGAGGTCGTCGATGGCGTCGAGCAGCGCGGCCAGGCCGGTGCGGACAGCGGCGTGGTCGTCGACGAGCAGGACGCGGATCACGGTGACTCCGTCTTCGGTCGGACAGCAGCGGTCAGCACTGCCGTACTTCAAGGATCGAGCAGTCGGGGACGTCAGACGATCCCCAAAACGTGGCCCTCCCACCGTTGACAGTCCCACTAGGTTGTGCCGTACCACACATGATGTAACAAGGTGGACCGTCCGGCCGAATCAACGCGGGTATCGGACATGAAGGTGGTCGTATGGGACGTCCCTCCGACATCGACGAGTCGCCGACCGGCAAGGGCATGCGGAGCGACGACACCGTCACCGATGGTCCGGACACCGCCCGGAATCTGCGGGTCCTCGTCGTGGACGACCACAAGACCTTCGCGGACCTGCTGTCGTTCGCGCTGTCGACCGAACCGGGACTGGAGTGCGTGGGTACCGCGTTCAATGCCGGCGAGGCGATCGCCGCGGCCCAGGAGCTGCGGCCGGACGTGATCGTGATGGACATCGAGATGCCCCGCCAGGACGGGCTCGCCGCGACCCGGCGGATCCGGGAGATCGCGCCCGAGTCGGTGATCGCGGTCGTCTCCGCGCACCGGGACCCGGAGTGGGTCGTGCGTGCCGCACAGGCCGGCGCGTCGGCGTTCGTGCCCAAGGACGGCTCACTGGACGAGATGCTCGACGTGCTGCGCCGGGTCCGGAACGGATCGATGCTCGTGGCGCCGTCGACGTTCGGCCCGGGCGGTCCGCCGACCGCCCCGCGCCCCTCCAGCGCCCCGGCGCCCACCCTGACCCAGCGCGAGCTCGACGTGCTCAACTGCCTGGGGCGTGGGATGCCCCCGAAGTCGATCGCCCGTGTGCTCGGTATCAGCCTGCACACCTGCCGCGGTTACGTGAAGTCGCTGCACTCCAAGCTCGGGGTGCGCTCGCAGCTCGAGGCCGTGGTCCGGGCACAGCAGCTGGGCCTCATCGAGGCTCCCGACGACCTGTAGATCGACGAGCGCGCCGGGATGATGGCGGAGAACGACCGCTGGGTGTCGAGCGCCGAGCAACGGGTCCGTCGCGACATCGTGATCTTCATCCTGGTCGCCGTCGTCACGCTGGCCGCGGTGTCCGTCGGCGCCGTGTTCGGCGCCCGGCAGGTCACCCGAACCGAGGCCCTCTCGGATGCGGAACGGACCACGCAGCGACTCGGTGACCTCGTCATCGGCCCGCTGCTCGCGAGGTCGCTCGCCGGGGTCCCCGGTGCGCGCGCGGAGCTCGACGAGGAGGTGGCGAGCCGGCTGCGGGACGGGCTGTTCTCGGAGCTGACGGTCTGGCAGGCCGACGGCACGGTGGTCTACGCCAGCGACCCGGCGCTCATCGGCGCCGTCCTGCCGCCACCGGTGGAGGTCCTCGCCGCGGTCGAGCGGGCGGAGACCAGCTCCGGACTCGAGGACCAGCCCGAAGCAGGCCCGGTGCCGGACGAGACCGGGTTCGTCGAGGTCTACGTACCGCTGCGGCTGCCCCGCCAGCCCACGCTCGCCTTCGAGGCCTACTACAGCGCGGAGCGGGTCGACCGGCAGGCGGCGACGCTCGGAGCCCAGGTCGTACCGCTCGCGCTCGGGGCCCTCGTGCTGCTCCAGGTGGTGCAGATCCCCATCGCGGTGTCGCTGGCGCGCCGGGTGCGCCGCCACGAGGCCAACCGCGCCCATCTGCTCGAGAGCGCGTTGTCGGCGTCGGAGCGTGAACGCCGGCAGATCGCGGCCGACCTGCACGACGGGGTCGTGCAGGACCTGGCCGGGGCCGGGTACGCACTCGGGGCGCTGCACCGTGACGTGCCCGAACACCGGCGCGCGGTGCTCGATGCGGTCGGCACCGCGGTCCGGCACGCGGTCGACCAGCTGCGCCGGCTGATGGTCGACATCTATCCCCCGGACCTCACCGGGTCCGGCCTGTCCGGGGCGATCGGCGACCTGGCCGCGCGCCTGCGCGAGCGTGGGATCGACGTCACCGTGGAGGTCCAGCCACTCCCGGCGCTCGACGCGGACACCGCGGCGGCGCTGTACCGGGTCGCGCGCGAGACCATGACCAACGTCGAGAAGCACGCGCAGGCCCGGTCGGTGACCGTACGGCTGGGCCCGGATCCCGACCACCCGGGCGACGTTCGCCTCGAGGTCGACGACGACGGCGTCGGGATCGCTCCGGAGCACCTCGACCGCCGCGCCGACGGCCACCTCGGCCTGCGGCTGCTCATCGACCGGGTCGACGCGCTGGGCGGGCAGTTCAGCATCGAGCCCGGGCCCGAGGGCGGCAGCCGGGCCCGGGCCCGGGTCCCGGCACGTTCCGGAGTCGGCTGACCCCCCCACATCTCGGGGGTGTCAGGGCCCCTGAGCGAGGCTGCAGCGCGGACGGGTCGGAGCCGCACGATGGGTCCCGACGTAAGCGCCACACCGGGTGATTGGGCAGACCCCCGCCGGACCCGTGGCCCGACTCGACCAGGGGACCCCATGACCGCGCACGCCCTCAACCGACGAGACCTGCTGAAGCTGTCGGCGCTCGGCGCCGCTGCCGTCGCGCTGCCCCTCGAGCGCGTCGTCAGCGCCAAGTCGGCGTCCCGTATCGCGAGCAGCAAGCTGCCCAGGCCGTACACCCTGCCGTTCAAGGTTCCGCCGGTGATCAAGCCGGTGCGCTCGGACGCGACGACGGACTACTACCACATCGCCCAGCGGACGGGCGTCGCCGAGATCCTGCCCGGCGTCAAGACGCCGGTCTTCGGCTACGAGGGCATCTCCCCGGGTCCGACCATCCGGGCGACCCGGGGCCGCGAGGTGGTCCTGCGCATGACCAACGAGCTGCCGGCGAGGCACCCGAGGTGGGGCTACGAGGCGTGGACCTCGTGCCACCTGCACGGCTCCGCCTCCCTGCCCCAGTACGACGGCTACGCCAGCGACATCACCCGGCCCGGCCAGGTCAAGACCTACCGGTACCCGAACACCCAGGACGCCCGCACGCTCTGGTACCACGACCACGGGGTGCACCACACCGCGGAGAACGCCTACATGGGCCTGGCCGCGCAGTACCACCTCGTCGACCCGCTCGAGCAGTCGCTGCCCATCCCGAAGGGCGACTACGAGGCACCACTCATCCTCACCGACAAGATCTTCAACTCCAACGGCGAGTTCATCTACGACGACAACGGGCACTCCGGGCTCTACGGCGACGTCATCCTGGTCAACGGCGTGCCGTGGCCACTGATGAAGGTCGAGCAGCGCAAGTACCGGTTCCGGGTGCTCAACGCGAGCCTGGCCCGCGGATTCCGGCTCCAGCTGTCCACCCGCGACCCGATGACGGTGATCGGCACCGACGGTGGCCTGATGGTCCGTCCGCAGACCACGGCCCAGCTGCGGCTGGGCATGGCCGAGCGCTACGAGATCGTCATCGACTTCGCCAAGTACAAGCCGGGCCAGCGCGTCGAGCTGCGCAACCTCGGGGTGAAGAACTCCGTCGACTACGACAACACCGGCAAGATCATGGCGTTCGAGGTGACCGGGCCGGCCAAGAGCCTGGCAGACAACGCCGTCTCCGACCCGGACGGCCTGCTCAACCCCCAGGCCCCGGCCATGGACCTGGCCCCGGCGATGGCGGTCCAGAAGCGCAAGCTCGAGGTCGAGCGCAAGAACGGGCAGTGGGTCATCAGCGGCACCACGTGGGCGGACGTCGTGAAGTCCGACTACCGCAAGGTCGTCGCCAAGCCGAAGCTCGACACGGTCGAGCAGTGGGAGATCGTCAACAAGTCCGGTGGCTGGTTCCACCCGGTGCACATCCACCTCGTCGACTTCAAGATCATCGAGCGCAACGGCAAGGCACCGTTCAACTACGAGCTGGGCCCCAAGGACGTCGTCTACGTCGGAGAGAACGAGACGGTCAAGGTGCTCGCCCGGTTCGGCCCCCACAAGGGCCGCTACATGATCCACTGCCACAACCTGCCGCACGAGGACCACGACATGATGACCCAGTTCGAGGTCGTCGGTGACAGCGAGGGCGAGGGCGATGACCCCATCACGTCCGCTCCCCCGTACGGCATCCCCGACCCGCTGCCGGACCTGTGATGGCCGGGATCGGGCCCGCCGCCGCGGCGCCGACCGCGCCCGCCGACCGCGCGGAGCGCAACTGGCGCCGGGCCGCGACCTGGAGCGTGAACACCACGGCGGCGCTGCACGTCGTCGTCGGCCTGGACCACCTGCACCACAGCACGCTCCTCGCCGCGTTCTTCTTCGGCGTGGCACTCGTGCAGGCGGGACTCGGTGAGGGGCTGCGCCGCCGGGGCCCACAGGGCACGCTGGCGGCCGGGGTCGGCGGGACGGTCGCCCTGGTGGTGCTCTACGTGGTCAGCCGGCTCGCCACGCTGCCGCTGCACGAGTTCAACGACCGTCCGGAAGCCACCGACCTGCTCGGCATGTCGGTCGTGACCCTCGAACTGATCACCGTCGCCGCGCTCGCCGCACTCGCCGCGGAGCGGTGGCGGGCCCGGATCCTCGACGGTGTGCTGCTGGTGGGCCTGGGTGTGTGGGCGGCGTGGGCTACCGGGATCCTGAGCTGAGCACGTCCCCCTCGCCGCCCCGCCGGGGCCTGCTCGGCCGGATCCTCGTCGCCGTCGCGGTAGGCCTGGTCATCGCGATGGTGGGGATCCGCCTGCTGGGCTTCGAACCGGTGCGGATCCCGTCGAACAGCATGGCACCGACGCTCGCCGCCGGTGACCACGTCGTGCTCGACCACCGTGAGTTCACCCCGGCCCGCGGCGACCTCATCGCGTTCACCGACCCCACCGGCGCCACCCGGGACGGTCTCATGGTCAAGCGGGTGGCCGCCGTGGCCGGCGACGAGGTCGGCCTGGAGGACGGTGTGCTCGTGGTGAACGGGGCCGCGGTCGTCGAGCCCTACGCCGACCGGAGCCGGCTCGACGGGGTCTATCTCGGGCCGCTCGTCGTGCCGGCCGGGAAGCTGTTCGTGCTGGGCGACAACCGCGGTGACTCGGTGGACTCCCGGACGTTCGGCCCCATCGACGCCGGCACCGTCGAGGGCCGCATCGAGTTGCGCCTGTTCCCCGATCCCGGCCCGCTGTAGAGGGAGCTGGTCGGCGCCGTGACCGTGCGGACATGTGATTCTGCTCGTCCCTGAGCGGGCGTCGTAACCGGCGAACCGGCCGCTACCTCCGCTAGCGTGGCGGCCAACGGGTCGACGGCGCCCCGGGTGACACCAGAACTACACATCGGCCGCGGCCGGGAAATGGAGAACTCATGCGGCCGTGGCCAGGGAGCGCCTATCCGCTGGGCGCCAGCTACGACGGCGCCGGGACCAACTTCGCGATCTTCTCCGAGGTCGCCGAGCGGGTGGACCTGTGCCTGTTCGACGATGAGGGCAACGAGGAGCGCATCCGGCTCACCGAGGTCGACGGCTTCGTGTGGCACTGCTACCTGCCCGGCGTCGAGCCCGGACAACGCTACGGGTTCCGGGTACACGGGCCCTACGACCCGGCCCAGGGCCTGCGCTGCAACCCCAACAAGCTGCTCATCGACCCCTACGCCAAGGCCGTCGACGGCCCGGTCGAGTGGGACGAGGCCGTGTTCGGCTACCCGTTCGGCGACCCGGACGCGCGCAACGACGACGACTCGGCGCCGTTCGTGCCGAAGTCCGTGGTGGTCAACCCGTTCTTCGACTGGGGCACCGACCGCGCGCCACGGATCCCGTACCACGAGACCGTGATCTACGAGGCGCACGTCAAGGGACTGACGAGCCAGCACCCGGAGATCCCCGAGGAGCTGCGCGGCACCTACACCGGGCTCGCGCACCCGGTGATGATCGAGCACCTGAAGAACCTCGGCGTCACCGCCGTGGAGCTGATGCCGGTGCACGAGTTCCTGAACGACCACCACCTGCAGGAGAAGGGCCTGGCCAACTACTGGGGCTACAACACCATCGCGTTCCTCGCCCCGCACCACTCCTACGCCATGGCGGGCGGCAGGCCGGGGAGCCAGGTGCAGGAGTTCAAGGCGATGGTCCGCGACCTGCACGAGGCGGGCATCGAGGTCATCCTCGACGTGGTCTACAACCACACCGCCGAGGGCAGCGACATGGGCCCGACGCTGTCCATGCGCGGCATCGACAACGCGGCGTACTACCGCCTCGTCGAGGACGACCCCCGCTACTACATGGACTACACCGGCACCGGCAACTCGCTGAACGTGCGCAACCCGCACACCCTGCAGCTGATCATGGACTCGCTGCGGTACTGGGTCACCGAGATGCACGTCGACGGGTTCCGTTTCGACCTCGCGTCGACGCTGGCCCGCGAGTTCTACGACGTCGACCGGCTGTCGGTGTTCTTCGACCTCGTCCAGCAGGACCCGGTGATCAGCCAGGTCAAGCTCATCGCCGAGCCGTGGGACGTCGGCCCCGGTGGCTACCAGGTCGGCAACTTCCCGCCGCTGTGGACCGAGTGGAACGGCAAGTACCGCGACACCGTCCGCGACTTCTGGCGCGGCGAGCCCGGCACCCTCGGCGAGTTCGCCTCCCGGCTGACCGGCAGCTCCGACCTGTACCAGGCCGACGGCCGGCGACCGTTCGCCTCGATCAACTTCGTCACCGCGCACGACGGCTTCACCCTCGCCGACCTGGTGTCCTACAACGAGAAGCACAACGAGGCCAACGGCGAGGGCGGCAACGACGGCGAGAGCCACAACCGCTCCTGGAACTGCGGGGTGGAGGGCCCGACCGACGACGCGGCGGTTCTGGAGCTGCGCGCCCGCCAGCAGCGCAACTTCATCACCACGATGATGGTCAGCCAGGGCGTCCCGATGCTGCTGCACGGCGACGAGCTGGGCCGCACCCAGAACGGCAACAACAACGTCTACTGCCAGGACAGCGAGATCGCCTGGATGGACTGGTCGCTGGCCGGGAAGAACGCCGGGCTGGTCGGCTTCACGGCCGGGGTGGCCGCGTTGCGCGCCGCACACCCGGTGTTCCGCCGGCGCCGGTTCTTCGCCGGGCGGCCGATCGCCCCGCGCCGTCGGGGTGCGCTGGCCGACATCGCCTGGTTCACCCCCGCCGGCGAGGAGATGACCGAGCAGGACTGGGACTCCGGTTTCGGCAAGTGCGTCACGGCGTTCCTCAACGGCGACGCGATCGACGACGTCGACCCCCGCGGTGAGCGGGTCACCGACGACTCCTTCCTGCTGTGCTTCAACGCGCACTGGGAGGACATCGAGGTCACCCTGCCGGGCAAGGAGTACGGCTCGCGGTGGGCCATCGTCGTCGACACAGCGGCGGGCGAGGTGCTCACGCTCGCGACGGTGCCCGGCGTGGTGGCCACCGAACCCCCGACGGTGCAGGCCGGCGCCACCCACACCGTGCCGGCCCGCTCGCTTCTCGTGCTGCAGCGGACGGAGTGAACCAGCACATGAGGACCCCGATCCCCGGATCGACCTATCGACTGCAGTTCTCGAAGGACACCACCTTCGCCGACGCCGTCGAGCTCGTGCCCTACCTCGACGCGCTGGGCATCGGCGCGCTGTACGCGTCACCGCTGCTCGAGTCGGGCGCGGGCTCCAACCACGGCTACGACGTCGTCGACCCGACCCGGGTCTCGGCCGAGCGGGGCGGAGAGCAGGGCCGCCGGGCGCTCGTCGCGGCGCTGCGTGCCCGCGGGATCGGGCTGCTGCTCGACATCGTGCCCAACCACGTCGGCGTCGAGGTGGCGAAGGCCAACCCGTGGTGGTGGGACGTGCTCACCCACGGCCGGTCGTCGCGGTACGCGTCGTACTTCGACATCGACTGGGACAGCGGGCCGCTGCTGCTGCCGATCCTCGACGCGAACGAGGAGAAGGCGCTGTCGGAGCTCGCCCTGTCCGAGGACCGGTCGGAGCTGCGCTACTACGAGCATGCGTTCCCGGTCGCGCCCGGCACCGGTGAGGGCACGGCCCAGGAGGTGCACGAGCGCCAGCACTACCGGCTCGCCTCCTGGAAGCGCGGCGCGGCGGAGCTGACCTACCGGCGGTTCTTCGACGTCTCCACGCTCGCCGCGGTGCGCGTGGAGGACCCCGAGGTGTTCGAGGCGACGCACCGCGAGGTCCTGCGCTGGGTGGCCGCCGGTGACGTCGACGGGCTGCGCATCGACCACCCGGACGGCCTGTCCGACCCGGGCGGCTACCTGCGGCGGCTGCGCGCCGCGATCGGGCCCGACCGGTGGCTGCTGGTCGAGAAGATCCTCGGGGTCGGCGAGGAGCTGCCGGCGTCCTGGCCGGTGCACGGCACGTCGGGCTACGAGGCGCTGCGCGAGATCTGCGGCGTGTTCGTCGACCCGGACGGCGCCGGGCTGCTCACCCAGTTCGCGGCCGAGCACACCGGGTCGAAGGTGTCCGCGCACGCCGCGGAGCACCGGGCCCGCCGGGAGGTGGCCGACACGATCCTGGCCGCGGAGGTCCGGCGGATCGCCGAGGTGGCCCGGCAAGTGCCGGAGGTCGCGGCCGCCCTGGCGCAGATCCCCACGCCGGCGCCGACCCCACCACGAACCTCCGCGCAGCCCTCGTCGCCCGAGCAGCCCTCGTCGCAGCAAGGTGGCCTTGATCCGATCCAGTCGGAGCAGGGCCACCCCGCCGGGGACGCCGCGGAGGGCGTTGCGGGAGATGGCGCGGAGGGTGACGCGCTCGCCGACGCTCACGCGGAGCCGCTGCGTGCCGCGGTGGCCGAGCTGCTCTGCGGGTTCCCCGTCTACCGCAGCTACCTGCCCGAGCAGCGAGCGGCGCTGGACGTCGCGGTCTCGGCGGCCCGGGCCACCCGGCCCGACCTGGCCGGCGTGCTCACCGCCATCCACGCCGCGCTGCTGGCCGACCCCACCGGCCTGCTCGCCACCAGAGTGCAGCAGACCTCGGGCATGGTCACCGCCAAGGGCGTCGAGGACACGGCGTTCTACCGGTGGAACCGCTTCGTCGCGCTCAACGAGGTCGGCGGCGATCCGGCGCGCTTCGGCGTCTCCCCCGCCGAGTTCCACGCCGCCGCGGCGGCGCGTGAGGCCGGCCGCCCGGCCACCATGACCACGCTGTCGACCCACGACACCAAGCGCTCCGAGGACGTCCGGGCCCGCCTCGCGGTGCTGGCCGAGATCCCCGGGGAGTGGACCGACGTGCTGCGCCGCTGGTCGGCACGGCACCCGCTGCCCGACCGGTCGCTGGAGCTGCTGGCCTGGCAGTGCCTGGTCGGCGCGTGGCCGATCTCCCCCGAGCGGCTGCGCGACTACCTCGGCAAGGCGTCCAAGGAGGCCAAGCTCGTCACCAGCCACGTCGAGCCGGTCGCCGAGGTCGACGAGGCGATCGCGGCCTGGCCGGAGCAGGTGCTCGGCGACGCGGAGCTCGTCGCCGAGATCGAGGCGTTCGTGGCCCGTATCGCCGGGCCCGGCCGGTCGAACTCGCTGGGCCAGAAGCTGCTGCAGCTGGCCGGACCGGGGGTGCCCGACGTCTACCAGGGCACCGAGCTGTTCGAGTACTCGCTGGTGGACCCGGACAACCGGCGCCCGGTGGACTTCGCGGCCCGGCGGGCCCTGCTCGCCCGGCTCGACGAGGGCTGGCTGCCCGAGGTCGACGCCGGGGGCGCGGCGAAGCTGCTGGTCACCGTCAGCGGGACCCGGCTGCGCCGCTACCGCCCGGAGCTGTTCTCCGGCTACCGGTCGCTCGCCGCGCAGGGTCCTGCGGCGGCCCACGCGGTGGCCTTCGCGCGGGGGTCGTCGCTGGTCGCCGTGGCCACCCGGCTCCCCGTCGGGCTTGCGGCCCGGGGCGGCTGGGAAGACACCGTGCTACCGCTCCCCGACGCGGCCACGGACTGGCACGACATGATCACCGGCGAAGAGGTGGAGGGCTCGGCGCCCCGGCTCGGCACCCTGCTGGCCCGCTACCCGGTGGCCCTGCTGGTCCGCCCGGCTTAGCCGTCGCCGGCGCCCGTCCCGGGGGGCACCGTCCGGTCGCCGGACGGTGCGCCACGCGATGGGCACGTCCGTCCCGTTTATCCGGCCGCGGGCGCGCAGCGGGGCGAGTCTCACACCCCGATCGGCACCGCCCGTACGGCGGCCGCCCGGCACAGACGGCAGGATCTCGGCGTGGCTGAGTACGCGGTGTGGGCACCGCAACGGGAGAAGGTCCGGGTGCTGGTCGACGGCACGACGCATCCGATGACCCGCGTCGAGGGCGGGTGGTGGCGCGCGGACGTCGAGGACAGCGGTCCGGGTACCGCCTACGCGTTCCTGCTCGACGACGACGAGACGCCCCTTCCCGACCCGCGCTCGCGCTGGCAACCCAACGGCGTGCACTCCGCGTCGCGCCGCTACGACCAGAATGCGTTCTGGTGGACCGACCAGGCCTGGACCGGGCGCACCCTGGCCGGCAGCGTGCTCTACGAGCTGCACATCGGCACCTTCACCGAGGCCGGCACGTTCGACGCCGCGATCGAGAAGCTCGACCATCTCGTGACCCTCGGCGTCGACATGGTCGAGGTGCTGCCGGTCAACGCCGTGGACGGGCCGCGGAACTGGGGCTACGACGGAGTGGGCTGGTACGCGGTCACCGAGAACTACGGCGGTCCGGACGGGTTCAAACGGTTCGTCGACGCCGCGCACGCCCGCGGGCTCGGTGTCGTGCTCGACGTGGTCTACAACCACCTCGGCCCGTCCGGGGCCTACCTCGACAGGTTCGGCCCGTACTTCGCCGGCAGCAACATCTGGGGACCGTCGCTCAATCTCGACGGGCCCCACTCCGAGGAGGTCCGCCGCTACGCGATCGACAACGCGCTCATGTGGCTGCGCGACTTCCACGTCGACGGCCTGCGCCTCGACGCCGTCCACGCGCTGCGCGACAGCCGCGCGACGCATCTGCTCGAGCAGCTCGCCGTCGAGGTGACGGCGCTGGAGGCGCACGTCGGCCGGCCGCTCACGCTGATCGCGGAGTCCGACCTCAACGATCCCCGGCTGATCACCGCGCGCGAGGGCGGCGGCTACGGCCTGGACGCGCAGTGGACCGACGACATCCACCACAGCCTGCACACGGCCCTGACGGGCGAGTCGCAGGGCTACTACGCCGACTTCGCCGCCGCCGGACTGACCGGACTGGGCCACGTGCTGTGCCGGGCGTTCCTGCACGAGGGCACGTGGTCGAGCTTTCGCAACCGCAACCACGGCGCGCCCGTCGACACCACGAAGATCCCGGGCCACCGGTTCCTCGCCTACCTGCAGAACCACGACCAGATCGGGAACAGGGCCACCGGCGACCGGCTCACCGCGACCGTCCCCCCCGGCCTGCTGGCCTGCGGCGCCGCGCTCGTGTTCACCTCCCCGTTCACCCCGATGCTGTTCATGGGCGAGGAGTGGGGCGCGCGCACCCCGTGGCAGTTCTTCTCCTACTTCCCCGACGAGGCGCTGCGCACCGCCGTCCGGGAGGGCCGCACCGCGGAGTTCGCCGAGCACGGCTGGGGCGACGCCGAGGTCCCGGACCCGAACGCCGAGACCACGTTCACCGACTCCAAGCTCGACTGGGAGGAGCAGAACCAGGAGCCGCATGCGACGCTGCTGGCCCTGCACCGCGAGCTGATCGCGTTGCGCAAGGCCTGGCCGGAGCTGTCGGACCCGTGGCTGGAGAACGTCGAGGTCGAGATCGACGAGCAGGCGCGCACCGTCGTCGTGCACCGCGGGCGGCTGCGGGTCGTGGTGAACCTCGGCGCCGAGGACGCGACGGTCGCCCTCGACCGGCCGGTGTCGCGCATCCTGCTCGCCTCCGAGCCCGCCGCCGCCGAGCAGAACGCCCTGATCCTCCCGCCCGAGGCCTTCGCCATCGCCCTCCTGGCCTGACCCGCCCCGGTACCCCTCCCGAAGCCGCGAACGGCACTCGTTCAACAGGCTTGAACGAAGTGCCGTTCGCGAGTCGGGCGGGGTGGGGC
>NZ_JAAXKZ010000077.1 GCF_012911875.1 Pseudonocardia bannensis
ATCCACCCGCCGCCGTACTGCGCCACCCGCCGGATCGCGGGCCGTCCGTACCCGCCGATCAGCAACGGCGGGCCCTCGGGCTGCGCCGGCGGCGGCCCGATCACGCCGCCGGGCCGCGGCACGCCGCGCCAGACCTCGCGCAGTTCCTCGATCAACTGGTCCTGGTTCCCGCCCCGCTGCTCGAAGTCCCGCCCGGTGGCCTCGAAGTCGGAGTTCACCGCGCCGACGGCCAGACCGACCGTGAGCCGGCCCAGCGAGAGCTGGTCGATGCTGGCGAGCTGTTTGGCGAGCAGCGCACCGTTGCCGCGGTGCGGGGTCACCAGGACCGTCGTGGTCAGCCGGGCGTTCCCGGTCGCCGCCGCGACGGCGCCCAGGACCGCGATCGGGTCGTAGCTGTCCCAGACGACGCGGTCGGCGATGCCGAGGCTCTGGAACCCCCGCTCGTCGGACTCGCCGGCCCACTCGATGATGGTGGGGCCGTCGGTGCCCGGGATGGTGCTCGGGAGGCCGATACCGATCTCCACGCGTCCTCCTGGTGCTCATGCTCGCCGGCACCAGGCGTTACCCGTGGTCGGGGCGGTGAAACGCGCTAGGACGCCCCCGCGACCCGTGACCCGGCCCGCGCGACGAACCGGGCGACGGCGTCCGGGGCACCCGCGGGGTGGGTGTGCAGGAACGAGGCGTGCACCCCGCCGGTGACGAAGCCCTCCGGCTCGCCGCCGCGCCATCCCCACGCCGGTTCGGTTCCGGACCGGGGCGTGACCGCGCAGTGGTGGAACTCGTGCCCGGCGACCCGCTGCCCGGCGGCGAACACCGCCGACGGGCTCAACGCGACGGCCTCGCGATAGCCCAGGGTGAGCCGGCCGGTCATCGACGCCGACGCGGGCAGCACGCCGCACATGGGCTGGCCGTCGAGGTCGGAGCACAGGTAGATCAGCCCGCCGCATTCGCCGTGCACCGGCGCCCCGGACCCGGCCAGCTCCTTGATCGCGGCGCGCAGCGGGACGTTCGCGCCCAGCGCGGCGACGTGCTCCTCGGGGAAGCCCCCCGGCAGCACCAGCGCGGCGGTGCCCTCGGGCAGGGCCTCGTCGCGCAGCGGGTCGGCCACCACGACCTCGGCCCCCGCCGCGACCAGCAGTTCCACGTGCTCGGCGTAGCCGAACGTGAACGCGGGCCCGCCCGCCACCGCCACCACCGTGCGCGGACGACGCCGTTCCGACGACGATTCCCGCGCCCGGCCGATCTCGGCCGACGGGTCCCAGGCCGGTCCGTCCGGCAGCGGCTCGGCGAGGCGCGCCACGGCGTCGAGATCGACGTGCTCGGCGACCAGCGCCGCCATCGCGTCCACCGCCGCCGTCGCCGCGGACCCGTGCTCGACCGCGGTGACCAGCCCCAGGTGCCGCGACGGCACGGCGAGCTCGGCACGACGCGGCAGGGCCCCGAGCACCGGCAGCCCGACCTCGGCAGCGGCCGCTCGCAGCACCTCGGCGTGCCGGTCGCTGCCCACCCGGTTGAGGATCACCCCGGCGAGCCGTGGCGCCGGATCGAGGCCGGGGTCGAAGGAGCGGAACCCGTGCAGGAGCGCGGCGAGGCTGCGGCTCTGCCCACGGCAGTCCACGACGAGCACCACCGGCGCCCCGAGCAGCCCGGCGATCTGCGCCGTCGAGCCGTATCCGTCGGCGACCCGGCCGTCGAACAGGCCCATCACGCCCTCGACGACCGCGAGGTCCGCCCCGGCCGCGCCGTGCCGGGCGAGCGGCGCGATCCGCTCGGCACCGACGAGGACCGGGTCGAGGTTGCGGCCCGGCCGGCCCGCCGCGAGCGTGTGGTAGCCGGGGTCGATGTAGTCGGGGCCGACCTTGAACGGGGCGACGGCCGTCCCGCGGCGGCGCAATGCGGCCATCAGCCCGGTGGCGACGGTGGTCTTGCCGCTGCCCGAGGCGGGTGCGGCGATCACCACCGCCCGGGCGGTCACCGGTGGCCCAGCACCGGGTGCGGCACGTACGGCTTCTCCAGCGCGACGATCTCGTCGTCGGACAGCTCGATGTCCACGGCGGCGACCGCGTCCTCGATGTGGCCCGGCTTGGTCGCCCCGACGATCGGCGC
Organism: Pseudonocardia bannensis; assembly: GCF_012911875.1. Lineage (GTDB taxonomy): Bacteria > Actinomycetota > Actinomycetes > Mycobacteriales > Pseudonocardiaceae > Pseudonocardia > Pseudonocardia bannensis. The sequence goes on from NZ_JAAXKZ010000077.1 coordinate 2,107, forward strand.
GGTCACCGCCGGCTTGTGCAGCAGCCACGCGAGCGCCACCTGGGCCGGCGGCAGCCCGCGCTGCGCGGCGACCTCGGCCACCGCGTCGACGACCGCGAAGTCGGCCTCGGCGTAGAGCCGGTCGGCGACCTCGTCGGTCCTCGCCCGGGTGGTGGTGCGGCCCTCCCGGGTCCGGGTGCCGGCCAGCATCCCGCGTGCCAGCGGGCTCCACGGGATCACCCCGACGCCCTGGTCCAGGCACAGCGGGTGCATCTCCCGCTCCTCCTCGCGGTAGAGCAGGTTGTAGTGGTCCTGCATGGAGACGAAGCGGGTCCATCCGTGCAGGTCGGCGGCGTGCTGGGCCTTGGCGAACTGCCAGGCGTACATGCTCGACGCGCCGAGGTAGCGGGCCTTGCCGGCGCGCACGACGTCGTGCAGCGCCTCCATCGTCTCCTCGATCGGCGTGTCCGGGTCCCAGCGGTGGATCTGGTAGAGATCCACGTGGTCGGTGCCGAGCCGGCGCAGCGACGCGTCGATGCCGGACAGGATGTGCTTGCGCGACAGCCCGCCCATGTTGGGCCCCTCGCCCATCGGCATGAACACCTTGGTGGCCAGCACGTAGTCGTCGCGGTCGGTGAACAGCTCCCGCAGCAGCGTGCCGGTCACCTCCTCGCTCACGCCGAGGGAGTACATGTCGGCGGTGTCGAAGAAGGTGATGCCGAGCTCGGCGGCCCGGCGCACCAGCGGGCGCGCGGCGTCGAGATCGAGCACCCAGTCCCGCCAGGTCGGCGAGCCGTAGCTCATCATCCCCAGGCAGACCCGGGAGACCTGCAGTCCGGTGCCACCCAGCCGCCGGTATCTCATGCGCTCACCATTCGATCCCGCGCTGGCCCTTCTGGCCCGCGTCCATCGGATGCTTGATCTTGGTGGTCTCCATGACCAGGTCGGCGGCCTCGATCAGCTCCGGCGCCGCGTCCCTACCGGTGATGATCACGTGCTGGCGGCCCTCCCGCGCGGCGAGCACGTCGACGACCTCGCGCACGTCGACCCAGCCCCACTTGATCGGGTAGGTGAACTCGTCGAGCACGTAGACCTCGTGGACCTGGTTCTCGATCCGGCGGCGGATCTCCGCCCAGCCCTCGGCGGCCTGCGCGGCGTGGTCGGCCTCGCTGCCCTGCTTGCGGGCCCACGACCAGCCCTCGCCCATCTTGTGCCACTCGACGGGCCCGCCCTCACCGGTCTCGGTGTGCAGCCGGCCCAGCGCGCGGAACGCGGCTTCCTCACCGACCTTCCACTTCGCCGACTTGACGAACTGGAACACCCCGATCGACCAGCCCTGGTTCCACCCGCGCAGGGCCAGCCCGAACGCCGCGGTGGACTTGCCCTTCATCTCGCCGGTGTGCACGACGAGCAGCGGCCGGTTGCGGCGCTGCCGCGTGGTCAGCCCGTCCTGCGGGACCGAGGTCACCTGGCCCTGAGGCACGACGTGCCTCCTTTCGGTCGGCTCGTGAGCGGGAACGGTCCGTGGGACCGCGTCATCCGCTCACGGTGGCTACGCCGCACGTGCGGCCTGGACGACACCGGTCACGCGGTCGGCCGACAGCTCGTCGACGGTGACGAGCGGGCCACCCGCGGCCTCCGCGATCCGTGCCGCGAGCCCGAGGCGCACCGGCCCGGACTCGCAGTCGACGACCACGGTGTGCACGCCGTCGGCGGCGAGCAGCCCGGCGGCGCGGCAGGCGTCGTGCACCGGGTCGCCGCCGGCGCGGGCCGGGACCGTGGCCCGTCCGTCGGTCAGCAGGACCAGCAGCGGGCGGCGCCGCGGGTCGCGCAGCCGCTCGACGGCCAGCACCCGGCGGGCCCGCAGCAGGCCGCTGGCGAGCGGGGTGCGCCCGCCCGTGCGCATGGTGGTGAGCCGGGTCTGGGCGGTGGGCACGCTGGACGTCGGGGGCAGGACGAGCTCGGAGCCCAGGCCCCGGAACGTGACCAGCCCGACCTTGTCGCGGCGCTGGTAGGCGTCGCGGAGCAGCGACAGCACCGCGCCGGACACCGCACCCATCCGCTTGCGCGCGGCCATCGAGCCCGAGGCGTCGACGACGAACAGCACCAGGTTGCCCTCGCGGCCCTCCCGGACGGCGTGCCGCAGGTCGTCGCGGTGCAGCCGCAGCCCGGCCCCGCTGCGGCCGCGGGCCTGCTGGTGCGGCGCGGCGGCGACGATGGTGGCGGGCAGGTGCACGTCGGCGGCGCGGCGCGGCGCCGACGAGCCCGGGTCCGCCGGGCGGACGACCCGGCCGGCGTCGGTGCGGGCGCGCGACCGGCGACCGGGCGCGCCCTCGCCGACACCGGGGACCTCGAGGCGTCTGGCCCGGAACGGGCTGGACGGCGGCGGGGCGGCCCGGGTGGGGCCGTCGCCGGCGGGCCGTGCCCCCGCCGCGGGAACCTCCCCGGCGGGCGGGTCCTGCGGTCCGGGGTCGGAGGTCGCGGCGGGCGGGCCGGTCTGCGGCGGCTCGGAGGGCGCCGGCGCGTCGGACCGGTCGGCGCCCCCGTCGGAGCCCCGGTCACCGGCGGCGCCGTCCGGGCCCGCCTCGGGCTGCGCATCCGGCGCTTCCCCACCGCCGCCGTCCGGGGGCTCCGGCTCGGGGTCGCGCTCGGCCTGCTCGGCCGCGTCGCGCAGCGCGTCCTCGAGGGTCTGCTCGTCGATGCCCGGCTCGTCGAACGGGTCGCGGCGGCGCCGGTGCGGCAGCGCGAGCCGGGCGGCGACCCGCACGTCCTGCTCGGCCACCGCGTCAGCGCCCCGCCACGCCGCGTGCGCGGCGGCGGCCCGGGCGATCACCAGGTCCGCCCGCATGCCGTCGACGTCGAAGGCCGCGCACACCGCGGCGATCCGGCGCAGCTCGGTGTCGTCGAGCCGGACCGAGGTCACCCGGTCCTGGGCGTCGGCGATCCGCCGCGCGGTGTCCGCCTCCTCGCCGTCCCAGGAGGCGGCGAACCCCTGCGGGTCCGCCTCGAACGCCAGCCGGCGCCGCACCACCTCGACGCGGGTGTCGACATCGCGCGCCGCGCGCACCTCCACGGTCAGCCCGAACCGGTCGAGCAGCTGCGGGCGCAGCTCACCCTCCTCCGGGTTCATCGTCCCGACCAGCAGGAACCGTGCCGCGTGCGATACCGAGACCCCGTCGCGCTCGACGTGCGCGCGGCCCATCGCGGCGGCGTCGAGCAGCAGGTCGACGAGGTGGTCGTGCAGCAGGTTGACCTCGTCGACGTAGAGCACGCCGCGGTGGGCGTCGGCCAGCAGGCCGGGCTGGTAGGCGCGAACGCCCTCGGACAGCGCCCGCTCCAGGTCCAGCGAGCCGACGAGCCGGTCCTCGGTGGCCCCGACCGGCAGCTCGACGAGCTGCGCGGGCCGGATCTCACCGGTCCCGCCGGCGGCGTGCGGGCCGTCCGGGCACTCCGGATCGGGGGCGTCCGGCGCACAGCGGAACCGGCAGCCGGGCACGACCTGCAGGCCGGGGAGTAGCGCGGCCAGTGCGCGCACGGCCGTCGACTTGGCGGTGCCCTTCTCCCCGCGCACCAGCACCCCGCCGATGCCCGGGTGCACCGCGTTGAGCACCAGCGCGAGCCGCAGGTCGTCGTGCCCGACGACCGCGGAGAACGGGAACCGGGGCGTCCGGGAGACAGCGGTGGTCACGGCGTCGAGCCTGCCAGACGCGACGTCAGGACCGGCAGACCGACATCCGCACCGTGACTGATGACATGTTCAAGTGCGCTCGTGTCCAGGTGCTGCTCGACCAGGTCGCCGAGCAGGTCCAGCTGGGCGGCCCGCTCGGCGGCGAAGCAGGTGTCCGGGGCCGCCCGGAAGCCACCGCGCCCGGCCTGCGCCGCCACCCGGGCCAGCAGCGCGCGGCGGAAGTCGTCGTTCTCCAGCAGCCCGTGCCAGTGCGTGCCGAGCACCGCGCCGGTATCGGATCCCTCTCCGGACCCACCCGCGTCCAGCAGCGCCGGGTCCCCCGAGTGCACGACGCGCCCGTGGTGGATCTCGTAGCCGGTGACCGGAACGCCCAGCCCGCGCCCGGACGGCCGCCCGAGGTGCTTGTCGGCGTCGAAGGCGATCTCCAGGTCGAGCAGGCCGAGGCCCTCGACGTCGGCCCCGCCGGGAACCTCCACGCCGCCCGGGTCCACGATCCGCCGCCCGAGCATCTGGTAGCCGCCGCAGATCCCCAGCACCGGACGCCCGGCCGCCGCGTGGGCGCGCACGGCGTCGGCCAGCCCGGTGCGCCGCAGCCACTCCAGGTCGCTGACCGTCGCCTTCGACCCGGCCAGCACGACCAGGTCGGCATCGAGCAGCCGGGACGGCTCGGTCACGTACCGGACGGCCACACCCGGCTCACACGCCAGCGCCTCGGCGTCGGTGGCGTTGGAGATCCGGGGTGAGCGCACGACCGCGACCCGCAGCCACTGCGACCCGTGCGGGGGCGCCGGCCGGCCGAGCACCCCGTCGGCCACCGCGGACAGCGAGTCCTCGGCGTCGAGCCAGAGCCGCTCCGCCCACGGCAGCACGCCGTAGGTGGGACGGCCGGTGAGCGCCCGCAGTTGCTCCAGGCCGGGTTCGAGCAGGGCCGGGTCGCCGCGGAACTTGTTGATCACGAATCCCGCGATGCGGGCCTGGTCGGCCGGGTCGAGCACGGCGACGGTGCCGAACAGGTGCGCCAGCACCCCGCCGCGGTCGATGTCGCCGACCACGACGACCGGCAGGTCGGCGGCCTGGGCCAGCCCCATGTTGGCCAGATCGGTGGCGCGCAGGTTGATCTCGGCCGGGGAACCGGCGCCCTCGCACACCACGACGTCGTAGCGGGCCCGCAGGTCGGCCAGCGTGTCGGTGACCACGGGCAGCAACGCCGCGGTCCGGTTCCGGTAGGACCGCGCGCTGACCTGGCCGTCGGCCTTGCCGAGCACCACGACCTGCGAGGTCCGGTCACCGCCGGGCTTGAGCAGCACCGGGTTGAACGCGACGCTGGGCTCCAGCCCGCACGCGTGGGCCTGCATGGCCTGGGCCCGGCCGATCTCCCCGCCGTCGACGGTCACGACGGAGTTGTTCGACATGTTCTGCGCCTTGAACGGCGCCACCCGCACGCCCTTGCGGCGCAGCCAACGACAGATCCCGGCGACCAGTGCGCTCTTGCCCGCGTCCGAGGTCGTCCCGGCGACCAGCAACGCCCCCCGCAGATCTCCGGCCACGGCGCCAGTATCGCCCGTGGGCGCGCCCGGCACGCTCGCGGTGGTGACGCGCCCGTACCCTCCGGCCCGCGAGCGCATACCGTGGAAGCATGCGGTTCCTGCTACGTCCGGGCTGGCTCGTCACCATCGCCGTGGTGATCGGGTTCGTGATCACCTGCTACACCTTCCTCGCCCCGTGGCAGTTCGGCCGGGAGGCCCAGCGCGACGCCCAGCAGCAGGCGATCGACGCTTCCTACGCCGTCGCACCGGTCCCGCTCGGCGAGCTGGTCCCGGCGGGCGCCGGGGTCACGAACGAGGTCGAGTGGCGCCAGGTGCAGGTGACCGGGACCTACCTGCCGGAGGCCGAGACGCTGGTCCGGCTACGGGTGGTCGACGGCAAGCCCGCGTCGGAGGTGCTGACCCCGCTGCGCACCGACGACGGCCGGGTGGTCGTCGTCGATCGCGGCTACATCGCAACCACCGACGGCCAGACGGTGCCCCACTTCGCCGCCCCGCCGACGGGCACCGTCACGCTGACCGCGCGGCTGCGGCTCGACGAGACCGACCCGCAGGCCCGGCCGGTGTTCACCGCAGGCGGCCACCGCCAGTTCTACGCAGCCGACTCCCGCCCGATCGCCGCGGACACCGGCCTGGACCTGATGCCGGGCTACCTGCAGCTCGCGCCGGAGCAGCCCGGTGTGCTGGGCCCACTCGCCGTGGCCCCCGCGACCGGCGGCGCACCGTTCACCAACCTGTCCTACGCGCTGCAGTGGCTGACGTTCGGGGCGATCGCGATCGTCGCACTGGGCTACTTCATCCGGCTGGAGGTCCTGCAACGGCGGGGCCGCGGCACGGACTCGAAGGGAGCGCTGCGCGACGCGCTGGCCGGCCGCGACGGCGGCGTCGATCCGGACGGGGCGCAGCCGGACTCCCAGGAGACCCCGCTCGCGGAGCGCTACGGCCGGCGCTGAGCCGTCCGACGCCCGAGCCGGTTCGCGCGGCGCGCCGCGGCCTGGGCCCCGGCCGCCGCCAGGCCCGCCGACACCCACCCGACCAGCCGCGACAGCCGCGCGGCACGGTGCAGGTCGGCGACCCGCGGCGGCTTCCCGGTGCCGAGCGACGGGCGCTGTTCGGACCCGTGCGGGTAGACGGTCAGCCCGCCGAGCCGCACCCCCAGCGCGCCCGCGGCCGCCGCCTCCACCGGGCCGGCGTTCGGACTCGGGTGGGTCCGCGCATCGCGCCGCCAAGCCGCCAGCGCCGCCCGAGGTGAGCCGCCCACCGCGGGCGCCAGCCCGGCGAACAGCAGCGCCGCCGCCCGGGCGGGCAGCAGGTTCGCCGCGTCGTCGAGGCGGGCCGACGCCCAGCCGAAGCGCGCGTACCGCGGTGACCGGTAACCGACCATCGCGTCGAGGGTGTTGACCGCGCGGTAGCCCAGCAGCCCCGGAACCCCGGCCACCGCACCCCAGAACAGCGGGGCGACCACGGCGTCGGAGGTGTTCTCGGCCAGCGACTCGACCCCGGCGCGGGCCATCCCGGCCGCGTCGAGCGCGGACGGGTCGCGTCCGCACAGGCTCGGCAGCCGGGTCCGGGCGGCCCCGAGATCGGCCTGTTCCAGCTCACCGGCCAGCGCCGCGCCCTCGCGGGCCAGCGACGTCCCCCCGAGCACCGCCCATGTCGCGACGGCGGTGAGCGCGGCGCGGGCCACCGGGCGGTCACCGGCCAGCCGCTCCACGGCCGCGCCGAGCCCGACCGCCCCGCCCACCAGGACCGCGCTGTACCCGACCCCGGCGACCCGCCGGTCGGCGTGGCACCACCGCTCGAGCGCCGCCGCGAGCCGGCCGAAGCCCGCCACCGGGTGCCCGCGCCGCGGGTCGCCGAACAGCGCGTCGGCCGCGACCCCGGCCAGCAGTCCCGCCGAACGGCCGGCCCACCGGTCCGTCCGGGTGGTCGGGCGCGGCGAGGGGCGTCGGGGGGTCATGGTGGGCGACGGTACGGCGACCGGCGGCGAGGGCGGGCGCCCGGTCCGCTCGGAGGGGATGATCGCGTCATGCGCACGGATCTGGACCCCGACGAGCTGGGGCACCGCTCTTTCTACAAGCTGCTGACCTCGATCGTGGTCCCCCGCCCGATCGCCTGGGTCTCCACCCGCTCGGCCGCCGGGGTGAACAACCTGGCACCGCACTCCTTCTTCACCGTCGCGTGCGTCGACCCGCCGATGGTGCAGTTCACCTCGGTGGGCAGGAAGGACTCGCTGCGCAACGTCCGCGAGACCGGTGAGTTCGTCGTCAGCCTGGCCAACGAGCCGATGTTCGAGCAGGTCAACGCGACCGCCACGAACTTCCCCGCCGGGGTCAGCGAGTTCGCCGCGGTGGGCCTGACACCCGAGCCGAGCCGCACCGTCGCGCCGCCCCGGGTCGCCGAGTCGCCGGTGGCGCTGGAGTGCCGGCTCGAACGCGACATCGAACTCGGCGACTCCACGGTCGTGATCGGCCGGGTGCTGCACGCCGCGATCGACGCCGAGGTGTTCACCGAGGACGAGCGGGGCAACAAGCTCCCCGCGATCGAGAAGCTGCGCCCGCTCGCCCGGCTGGGCCGCAACCAGTGGTCGACGATCGGTGAGGTCCTCGAGATCACCCGGATCCCGCACGAAGAGTGGCCGGGCCACTACTCCCCACCGACCGAGTGACCCCTGCCCGCTCGTACCAGCGGCCGGCAACGCGGCGGCGACAACAGCCTGACCTGATTCGGAACACAGCCGTGACACCACGGCAAAGGTTTGCGCGGGCTGCACAAATCAGGCACTGCATCCTGTCACATTGCACATAGATCACCCGACCGAGCGAACATACGATTCGGGCCGTATCCGGGTTCCGAAAGCTCGGCGAGGGAGAATCGTGATTCGCATCCGAAGGCGGTCCGCCGTCCTACGCGCCTTGTCAGTCGGTGTCGGTATTGCACTCGTCGGGGGATGCGGCTCCGCGGCCGGATCAGGATCCGACTCGAATTCCGGCCCGATCGTCATCGGGCACACCGCGGGCATGACCGGATTCATGTCGGTATTCGACGTCCCCGTCGAGCAGGGCATGGCGATGGCCGTGAAGGACATCAACGCCGCGGGCGGCGTGCTCGGCCGGCAACTCGAACTGATCACGACGAACAACGAGTCGGATCCGACGAAGATCCAGTCGGCGGCGCAGGAGGCGATCGAGAAGGGTGCGCAGTTCGTCGTACCGGCCTGCGACTACGACATCGGCGGACCGGCCGCGCGGACCGCGAACGACCAGGGCATCATCGCGATCGGCTGCGCCGGTGGGCCGCTGTTCGGCTACGAGGGCACCGGCCCGATGACCTACAACCTGCACCAGGCCTCCCCGGGCGAGGGGGCGACGATGGCGCAGTGGGCGTTCGCCGCGGGATACCGCAAGCCCTTCGTCATCAACGACCGCGGTCTCGAGTACAGCCAGGTGGCCGGCGAGTACTTCACCAAGAAATGGCAGGCAATGGGCGGCCAGATCGCCGGTGAAACCACCTACCAGAACGGTGACCAGTCCGCTGCGTCGCAGATCGCGGACATCCAGAGATCGGGCGCCGATCTCGTCGTCATCGCCAGCTATCCACCCGGTGGCGCCACCCTGATCCGGCAGATCCGTGCGGCCGGGATCGGCCTGCCCATGGTCGGCACGCAGGCATTCGACGGGACCTACTGGCTCGACGCCGTTCCGGATCTCAGCGATTTCTTCGTCCCGGTCACCGCCTCCCTGCACGGCGACGACCCGGTGGCGGCGCGCAACGAGTTCTTCCGGCGCATCGAGCAGGAAACGGGTTCGCCCGCGGCCAGTGCGTTCTACCCGCTGACCGGATACTCGAGCGTGCAGGCACTGGCCAGGGCGATCGAGCGGGCCGGCACCACCGACAGCGCGGCCGTGTCGGCGGAACTCGACAGGTTCACCGACGAGGACCTGCTCATGGGGCCGACCACGTACACCGCGACGTGCCACATCCCCTCCCTCCGGCCGCAACTGATCGTCGAGTACACCGCCGGCAAGCCGGCCGTCGTCCAGCGCGACCTGGCCCTGACCGAGGTGCCCGGCGGCGCGCCGTGCTGACCCCGGGCCGGCACCAGTGACGAACACCCACGACCGGCCGGGTCCTGGTGATCCGGTGGAGACCGGGCGGCTCCGGGCGACGGGCATCTCCGTGAACTTCGCGGGGCTGCGGGCCCTCGACGACGTGGACCTCGAACTGCGCGACGGGGAGATCCTCGGCCTCATCGGGCCCAACGGCGCCGGGAAGTCCACGCTGGTCAACGCGCTGACCGGGTTCCAGCGCCACACCGGGCGCCTCGTCGTCGACGGGGTGGACATGACGGGGTGGTCGCCGCGACGGCTCAGCCGCAGCGGTGTGCGACGGACCTTCCAGAACGTGCGGCTGTTCCCGGAGATGAGCGTCTACGAGAACGTCGAGGCCGTCGGCCTCGGACTCGGGCTCGGTCACCGCAAGGTCCGGGGGCTGGCCGGGGACATCCTCGACTGGTTCGGCATGTCGCACCTGTCCTCGACGCCCGCCAGATCACTGCCCTACGGCATCGAGCGTCGACTGGGCATCGCCCGGATCCTGGTCACGGGCGCCCGCTACGTGCTCCTCGACGAGCCGGCCGCCGGGCTCAACGAGGACGAGAGCGACGAACTGCTGGAGTTGCTGGCCCGCCTGCCCGAGCGGTTCTCGTGCGGCCTCATGGTGATCGAGCACGACCTCCGGCTGATCATGCGGCTGTGCCACCGGCTGCAGGTGATCGACCACGGCCGGCTGCTGGCCGTCGGGGACCCGGCCACGGTGCGGCGCGATCCCGCGGTCGTCGAGGCGTACCTCGGGCACGACAGGGCGGGCGAGGAGGTGCTCGGTGCTGCAGATCGCTGACCTGACCATCCGCTACGGCGGGATCACCGCGGTCCACGGGCTGTCGGTGTCGGTCGACGAGGGCGAGCTGGTGGCGCTGGTCGGACCCAACGGCGCCGGGAAGTCCTCGACGCTCGCCGCCGTCAGCGGCCTCGTCACCCCGGCCGCCGGCCGGATCGTGTTCGACGGCGAGTCCCTCGTCGGCCTGCCGCCGGAGGAGACCGTGCGGCGGGGCGTCGCGCTCGTCCCCGAGGGCCGCAACATCTTCGGCTCGCTGACCGTGGCGGAGAACCTGGCGCTGGGGGCGACGATCCGCCGGGACAGGCGCGCGGTCGCCCACGACGTGGAACGCGAGCTGGACCGCTTCCCGATCCTGCGCGAGCGCTACGGCCAGCAGGCGGGCTACCTCTCCGGCGGCGAGCAGCAGCAGCTGGCGATCGCGCGGGCGCTGCTCAGCCGGCCACGCCTGCTCCTGCTCGACGAGCCGTCGCTCGGGCTGGCCCCGCTGCTGGTCGACGCCGTGTTCGACACGATCGCGGAACTGCGCCGCGGCGGCATGACCACCCTGCTCGTCGAGCAGAACGCGACCCGGGCCGTCGCCCTGGCCGACCGGTCCTACGTGCTGCGCACGGGCCGGGCCGTCCGGTCGGGGACGGCCGAGGAGCTCGGCGGGGCGGCGGCGCTGGCGAGCGAGTACCTGGGCGAGACCACCGAGGAGCTGCCCGCATGAGCCCGCTGATCCAGTACTCGATCGACGCGCTGAACCTGGGCTGCCTGTACGCGCTGTACGCACTCGGCGTCGCGATGGTGTTCGGCATCCTGCGCCTGGTCAACTTCGCCCACTCGAGCCTCATCATGATCGGCGGGTACGCGCTGGTCCTGACCGCGGGCCTGCCTCTCGCGCTGCGGGTGGTCATCACGGTCGTGGCGTGCGTGGCCGCGGCGGTCCTGCTGGAGCTGGTCGCGTTCCGGGCGGTCCGCGGGGCCAACCCGGCGACGCTGCTCGTGACGTCGTTCGCCGTCACCATCGCGATGTCCAGCCTGGCCGAGGCCGTCTTCGGCGCCCTGCCCGCCGCCGCCGACGTCCATCCCGCGCTGCGCGAGAGCTACTCCTTCGGCACGGTCTACGTGCCGAAGCTCAACATCGCCACGGTCGTGGTGACCGCGCTGCTCGTCGGCGGGCTGTCGCTGTTCCTGACCAGGACGACGCTCGGGCTGCAGATGCGGGCGGCGGCCGCGGACTTCACCACCGCCCGGCTGATGGGCGTCCGGACCGACCGGGTGATCAGCATGGCCTTCGCGGTCAGCGGGGTGCTGGCCGCCGCGGCCGCGCTGTTCCTGCTGGCGGCGAGCGGCTCGGTGACGCCGGGCTTCGGCGTCGACGCCGTGCTCTTCGGGCTCATCGCGGCCGTGGTCGGCGGGCTGTCCAGCCTGCGCGGCGCCGCGATCGGCGGACTGGTGCTGGGTGTCTCCGGTCAGCTGCTGCAGTCGTTCCTGCCGGTCGAGGTCAAACCGTTCCGTGACGCGATCCTGTTCGCCGCCGTCGCCGCGCTGCTGGTCCTGCGGCCGCAGGGGCTGGTGGCCAAGGCCGAGGGGGTGAGGATTTGAGACGCCTGCTCCAGTGGATGTCCGTTCCGCTGGTCCTGGTGCTGGGGGTGGGGGCCGTCGCGCTGGTCGCGGCCCAGGGCCCGACCTCGCTGCAGCGGACCGTCGTCGTCGCCCTGATCAACCTCGTCCTGGTCATCGGCCTCTACGTCTTCGTCGGGAACTCCGGCGTGTACTCCTTCGGCCACCTCGGCTTCGCCGCGATCGGCGCCTACGCGGCGGGAGTCCTGGTCATGCCGGCGGCCCGCAAGGCCCAACTGCTGGCCGACGCACCGGAACCGATACGGACGCTGACCGTCGCGCCCACCGTGGCCGTTCTGGCCGGCGGCCTCCTCGCCGCCGTGGTCGCGGTGGTCCTGGCGGTACCGCTGTCCCGGATCGACGGGCTGTCGGCGGGCCTGGCGACGGTGTCGCTGCTGATCTCGGTGAGCGTCGTCGCGGCGAACTGGGACAGCATCACCAGGGGCCGCAAGGGCCTGTCGGCGATCCCGTCGAGCACCACCCTGCCCACGGCGCTGGCCTGGGCGGCGGTGGCGATCGTGGCGGCCTGGTGCTATCAGCGGTCCTCGTTCGGCAAGCGCCTGCGGGCGTCCAAGGACGATCCGGTCGCGGCGGCGTCGGCGGGCATCTCCGTGCCGCTGCAGCGTGGGATCGCCTTCGTCATCAGCGCGTTCTTCACCGGCGTCGGCGGTGCGCTGTTCGCGCTGTTCCTCGGCTCCGTGACCCCGGACGTGTTCTACCTGAACTACACGTTCCTCATCCTCACGATGCTGGTGATCGGGGGCGCGGACTCGCTCACCGGAGCCGTGCTCGGCGCGACCGTGGTGTCCGTGCTCTCGGAGATCCTGCGGCGGGCCGAGGCGGGCGACGTGCTCGGCCTGATCCAGGTCGACCCGCGGCCGGGCATGCAGAACGTCGTCCTCGGCCTGCTGCTCGTGGTGATGCTGCTGCGGAGACCGTCGGGGATCACCGGCGGCCGCGAGATCCGGTTGCCGTGGGCGCACCGCCGCCACGGGGTCGGAGTGGCATCGCCGCCGGCCGATGTCACGTCGGGCGATGCCGCGGGGGCGGCCCGCCCGTGACCGTGCCGAGCCGGGGCTACCCGTCGCCCCGGGTCTCGTGCAGCACGCGGGCCTGACTCGCGATCTGCTGCAGGGTGCACGGCCACCGCACACCGGAACCGCTGACGTTGCGGCAGGCCGTGCAGCGGCCCAGCCGGTCCGGGACGTGCTCGACGAGCAGCCGTCGCCAGACCTCGGGCATGTCGGCGAGCACCCCGGCCATCGGGCCGGGGCTCGTGGATGCCGCCGGGCCGTCCGGCGTGTGTGGTTCGGTCACGGTCACGGTCCACCCCCCCTGCCCGGACGAGCCGGGCAGTCCCTTCTCGCCGACGCGAGCGGCGATCGGCATCTCCAGCGGCCGACGCAGATGCGCCCCGCTCCTGTGACCTCGGACCGCTCGTCCACGATCCGGTAGTACCCGCGCCGGCACCCGGCCGACGCGGGTGCCCCGCTAAAGGGTGAACTCGCCGGCCGGGGCCGCGGCGGGATCGGCGTGCAGTTCGCCTTCCCGCCCGCGCAGTTCGACCCGGCGGATCTTGCCCGAGATGGTCTTGGGCAGCTCCGCGAACTCCAGGCGGCGGATCCGCTTGTAGGGCGCGAGGTTGTCCCGGGCGAACTCCAGGATCGACCGGGCGGTGTCGGCGTCCGGCTCGTACCCGGCCGCCAGCACCACATAGGCCTTCGGCACGGCAAGGCGCACCGGGTCCGGCGACGGGACGACCGCCGCCTCGGCCACCGCCGGATGCTCGATGAGCACGCTCTCCAGCTCGAACGGGGAGATCCGGTAGTCGCTGGCCTTGAACACGTCGTCGGCGCGGCCGACGTAGGTGATGTAGCCGTCCGCGTCACGGGACCCGACGTCGCCGGTGTGGTAGTACCCGCCGGCCATCGCCTCGGCGTTGCGCTCCGGGTCGCCGTGGTAGCCGACCATCAGGCCCAGCGGGCGGCGCGCGAGGTCCAGGCAGATCTCGCCCTCCTCCGCCTTCTCCCCCGTCGCCGGGTCGATCAGCTCCACGTGGTAGCCCGGGATCGGGCGGCCCATCGAGCCGGGCTTGATCGACTGTCCGGGCGGGTTGCCGATCTGGACGCTCGACTCGGTCTGGCCGAACCCGTCGCGGATCCGGACGCCCCACGCCTTCTCGACCTGCTCGATGACCTCGGGGTTGAGCGGCTCACCCGCGCCGACGACCTTCTGCGGCGGGTTCTCCAGCTGGGAGAGATCGGCCTGGATGAGCATCCGCCAGACCGTCGGCGGGGCGCAGAAGCTGTCCACGCCGCAGCGGTCGAGCACCCCGAGCACGCTCTCGGCGTCGAAGCGGGCGTAGTTCATGACCAGCACGCACGCTTCGGCGATCCACGGCGCGAAGACGTTGCTCCACGCGTGCTTGGCCCAGCCCGGAGAGGAGATGTTGAGGTGCACGTCGCCCGGCTCGAGCCCGATCCAGTACATGGTCGACAGGTGCCCGACCGGGTACGACTCGTGCGTGTGCTCGACGAGCTTGGGCTTGGCCGTGGTGCCGGAGGTGAAGTAGAGCAGCAGCGTGTCCGAGGCACGGGTGACGCCGTCGGGGGTGAACGAATCGGCGGCGCGGTAGGCGTCGGTGTAGTCGTGCCAGCCCTCGGGCGCCCCGCGGACGGCGATGCGGGTGTAGTCGCCCGCGACGTCGTCGAACTTGCCGGTGTCGGCCGCTCCGACGATGACGTGCTTCGCCCCGCCGCGGTCGACCCGGTCGCGCAGGTCTGCGGCGTTGAGCAGCGTGGTGGCGGGGATGACGACCGCGCCGAGCTTCATCGCGGCCAGCAGCGTCTCCCACAGCTCGAGCTGGTTGCCGAGCATGAGGATGATCCGGTCACCGCGGGCGACGCCCCGCTCGCGCAGCCAGTTGGCGACCCGGTTCGAGCGCTGGGAGAGCTCGGCGAAGGTCCAGTGCGCCTCGGAGCCGTCACCCTCCACGATCCACAGCGCCCGCCGCGCCCCGCGCTCGGGGTCGGCGGCCACGGCGTCGAAGTGGTCGAGGGCCCAGTTGAACTCGTCCAGCTCGGGCCAGCGGAAGTCCCGGTAAGCGGTGTCGTAGTCCTCGCGGTGCGCGAGCAGGAACTCCCGCGCCGCGTAGAAGGCCTGCGCGCCGGTGCTGCCGTCGTCGCTCATCTGCCACCTCGGATGCTCGTCGCCACTCTGCTGCGGGCACCCTAACGACGGCCCGGTTCCACCGGACGCCCGATCCCGTCCCACGGCCCTCCATCACCAGGACGGATCAACCCATGTGGACCGGAGCGGCCCACCCGGACGCGCCGACGCGCGCAGGCACCCTGCGGTGTGCGGGGAAACTAGCGTCCCCGCCGTGACTGTGCTGAAGCCCGGGCGCACCATGGCCCTCCTCCTTCTCGCGGGTCTGCTCGCCGGGTGCGGAGGCTCCGACCAGCAGACCGCTCCGGCCCCTGCTCCGCCGGCCGCTCCGAGCACCACGGCGACCGCCACGCCGAGCCCCGAACCCTCCGCCGGCGCCACCCCCGGGCCGACCAGCGCCACGCCGCGGGCCGGCGGTGGCAGCGGTGGCAGCGGTGGCGCTGGCGGCGGTGGCGGCGCCCACGAGGGACGGTCCGGGGCGACGCTGCTGTGGCCGGTCACCGACCCCGCCGAGGTGGCGCCGCTGCAGGCCCGGGTGGACGGCGGCGCCCAGCCGTGGTTGCTCGATCCGGCCGAGGTGGCGGTCGCCTTCGCGGGCGCGACCTACGGGTGGGGCGCACCGGAGGCCGGGTCGGTCAGCGGCGGCACGGTCGTGGTGAACGACGCCGCGGGGGGCCGCGCCACCGTCACCGTCGTCCAGCCCGGCCGCACCGGCGCGACCGGGATCTGGGTGGTGAGCGCAGCGTCCCGATCATGAGCACCTCCTGAGCCGATCCGGCCGCCGGTGTGCGCGGTCGTGGGGATCACCACGGCGGTGCGGCCGACAGGCCTGCCGCACCGCGCGGGCGTCCCGGGGTGGCCGGACCGCGCCGCTCCCGGAACGCGCTGCGGTGCGACGCCGCCCGGACGTCCGCCCCGCCGCGGCGCGGATGCCCCACGGGCGTCCGGAAGCCTCGCCGGACCGACCTGCCGTGCCCGGGCGACCCTCGACGCCGACGCCCGGTTGCGACGCGAACCGGCCGGACCCCACTGCTGCCGGCCGACCACCTGCTGCTGCCCGACGGCACCATCCACGGTGCCGACCGGGTCCGCGACGCGGTCGCGCCCTACCTGCCCGCGGGCGGCCGAACCCCCCGTCCTCCATCCGGGGCATCACGGCCGTCACTTGTTCGAGTGAACACGGCTTCGAAGTGCTGCGTTCCGGGCCCCACCGGCGATTCCCTCTACGACGCTGTCCGAACACGGATGGCACAGCACGCGCCAGGGGGCGACGATGACGACCAGCGACTCGGTCCAGCAGGACATGTTCACCGTGCTGCACGGGCAGCCCGCGCCGGTCGTGACCCGGTGGAGCTACAGCGCGGCCGACCCGTTCGCGGTCACGCTCGCGGTCCGGACCAGGCACGATAGGTGGGTCGAGTGGCTGGTGGCCCGTGACCTGGTCATCGACGGGCTTACCGGACCGGCCGGTTACGGCGACATCCGGATGAGCCCGCAGGTGGTGCAGGGCTACGACATCGTCGAGATCGAGATCGGTTCCAGCTCGGGACGCGCGGTGCTCGAGGTCGACCGGGACCTGCTGCGGCACTTCATCGACGCCACGCTCGAGGTGGTTGCACTCGGTGACGAGTCCGACCGCATGGACCTCGACGGGGAGATCGCAAAGATCACCAGCAGCTGCGCGGAGTGACCGCGCCGGTCGTCCCGGCCGCGCTCCCACCACGCCTCCGGCGGGTCCTGACGATCATCAGGACCCGCCGCCGTGCGTTCAGGGCCGGGCGGTCGGCTAGCGTCGGCGCACATGAGCACCGCCGAAGGGGCCCGCCCGGTGATCGGCCCCGATGAGACGGCCGCCGGCGTGCAGGCCTGGGCGCGCGCGACGATCGACCCCGGTGCCACGGTCGAGGGCGCCTGGCCGATGCCCGGCAACGCCGGCCTGAGCTTCGGCTGCGACGTGCGGACCGCTACTGCCGCCACGGGAGTACTGCCCCTGGTCGTGCGGCTCGCCCCACCCGGCGTGCGGCGCCGCGGCAACACCGATGTTCTGCGCCAGGTCCCGCTGCTGCGGGCACTGACCGCCGGCGGGGTGCCCGTTGCCGCGGTGCGGTTCGCGACCGGCGACCCGCGCTGGTTCGGCACCGATGCGATCGTGCAGGACCGGCTCGACGCGCTGCCGCTGCACATGAGCGCGCCCGAGCTGAGCGTGGCCCCCGGCGCCGGGGTCGACCCGCTCCCCTACCTCGGGCAGGCCATCGACGCGCTCGCCGCCGTCCACGCGGTGCCCGCGCCCGACGGCTGGGAGTCGCCGCGGCCGCCGGCCGACGAGATCGCCTTCTGGGCACCGCTGCTCGACCGGGCCGACGACCCGGCATGGCGGCGCGACGGGGAGGCGCTGCGCGACGCGCTGCTCGTGGCACCGCCGTCCGACCCGCGTGTCGGGATCTTCCACGGCGACTTCCACACCAACAACGTGCTCTACGACGCCTCGGGCGCGCTCGCCGCGATCGTCGACTGGGAGATCGCCGGCATCGGCGCCCAGCTGCTCGACCTGGGCTGGCTCGCCATGTTCACCGACCCCGCGTCCTGGCACCCGAGCCACGCCGAGCGGATGCGCGTGGTCGCCGACGCCGACTGGCTGCGCGCGCGCTACGAGCGGGCCACCGGCCGCGACACGCCGCGCTTCGACTGGTTCCGGGCCCTGGCCTGCTACCGGTTCGGTGCCATCTCGGTGTTGAACGTCCGGCTGCACCGCACCGGCAAGCGCGTCGACGACAGCTGGGAGCGGTTCGCGCTGTCGATCGGCCCGCTGTTCCACCGCGGGCTGGCGCTGCTGGCCGGCGAGTCCGCCGACGACACCACAGGAGAACGGTGAGCACGCAGACACCCGCGAACGGCTTCGATCTGACCGGCAAGGTCGCCCTGATCACCGGTGGCAGCCGGGGGCTCGGCCGGGAGATGGCGCTGGCCTTCGCCGGCGCCGGCGCGGACGTCGCCGTCGCCTCCCGGAACCTGGCGGCGTGCGAGGCTGTGGCCGACGAGATCCGCGCGCTGGGCCGCGAGTCCTTCGCGTACGCCTGCCACCTCGGCCGCTGGGAGCAGGTCGGCGAGCTGGCCGACGCCGTCCTCGACCGCTTCGGCCGGGTGGACGTCCTGGTCAACAACGCCGGCAAGTCCCCGCTCTACGACGATCTCGCCGACGTCAGCGAGGCCATGTACGACAGCGTGCTCGACCTGAACCTCAAGGGGCCGTTCCGGTTGACCACGCTGCTGGCCGGCCGGATGCGCGACGGCGGCGGCGGTTCGGTGATCAACGTGTCGAGCGTCGCGGCGATCCGGCCGGACCCGAGCGCGGCGCCCTACAGCGCGGCCAAGGCCGGGCTGAACGCGCTGACCGTCGCGCTGGCCCACGCCTACGGACCGGCGGTGCGGGTCAACGCGATCATGCCCGGCGCGTTCGCCACCGACATCAGCACCCACTGGGACGACGAGGTTCGCACGACACTGGCCGGGCGGGCCGCGCTGAACCGGGTCGGCCGTCCCTCGGAGATCACCGGCGCGGCGCTCTACCTGGCCAGCGACGCCGCCAGCTTCACCACCGGCAGCGTGCTGACGGTGGACGGCGGGACGCGGTAGCGCACCCGCCGCTGCGGGAGGCCGTTCGGGGCGCGATCAGTCGAGGTCGATCGCGCCGCCGGTCACGGTGATCGGGCGTCGAGGCAGTGGCTCTGTCGCCGGGCCTCCCGCGACGGAGCCGTCGGCGATGCGGAACCGGCTGCCGTGGCAGAAGCAGTTGATCGTCCCGCCGGCCACGGCCCGGACCGGGCAGCCCTGGTGGGTGCAGGTCGCGCTGAACGCGAGGAACACCCCCGCGGCCGGCTGGGTGATCACGACCCCGCGATCGCGGAAGACCACGCCACCGCCCACGGGGATCGCGGCCGTGGTGGTCAGTGGGCCGGCGGTGCCGGCGTCGTCGGCTGCCATGGTCCGTTCATCGAAACAGAAGGCACCCGATTCAGCACAGGTCCGGGGCTCAGCAGCCGGACGATCCCGATCCCCGATGCGGGGTGGGATCGGAGCTCGCTGCCGCCGGAGTGGCCGGGCTGTCTGCTGCCGCCCGGGCCGCCGGCTCGGCCTGCCGGGCGGCGACCGCCCGGCGCCGGCGCTGCACGAGCACCGCCGAGAGCACCGAGGACGCCAGCAGACCGGCTCCCGCCATCCAGGGCCGGTTCAGCCGGTCCCCGAGCACCGCGTCGAGCGACCAGTCCCCCGGCCCCGTCAGGGACAGCGCGGCCGACGAGAGGCCGAGCAAGGCCGGGTACTCGTATCCGCCGTCGGCGGCGAAGAAGCCGTTGGGGGCGTGAACCGACGCTGCCGCGATCATCGTGCCCGCGGCGACCGAACCGGCGACCGGAGTGGCCAGTCCGAGCGCGATCAGGGTGCCCCCACCCGCTTCGGCGACCCCCGCGGCCATCGCGTTGGCCCGGCCCGGTTGGAACCCCATCTGGTCGAAGGCGCCCGCGCTCCCCTCGATCCCGTGGCCACCGAACCACCCGAACAGCTTCTGCGCGCCATGGGCGAACAGCACTCCCCCGACTCCGGCGCGCAGCGTGAGCAGACCGAGATTCTGCGCTGGCGTGAATCCCATGGCGTTCCTCCCCTTCCCGACGGCTCGCCCGGCGGGATGCCCACACCACGGGCGTTCATGCCCCGGGCCCCGCTGACGTCGGTCCACCGCCGGCCGTCGTGCGGCCGGGCGGACCCCGGCCGGCGCGGTTCGGGGGGCGCGGTTCCTGGGGCGCCGGTACGCGGTGCTGCGGTGGGCGCCGGCGCCGCGGCGCCTTCTGCCCCTGCGGGTCCCTGCCCCGGCTTCCCCGCCGCCCGCCCGATCCGGGAAAGCGGGCGGTGGCGTGCTGGTCGCCGGCACGAAAGGCCCGCCCGTAGGACGCGAGCCCGCCGGCGGCCGTGTCCGGTTCCCCACGGGGCGGGGCGAGCGGGCCGGCCCGGGCCCGCGTTCCTGGCTCGCACCGCGGCCCGACGGGGACCGGTCGCTACCGGATCGCGTCGGGCCCGGCGTCGGTGCGCCCGGACGCCGGAGCGGCGGCCCCGGCAGCATCCGGTACGGCGTCGATGGCGGACGCGGCGTCCGCCCCGCCGGCCCCGACCGCCCGGTGGTCGCGGTCCCGGCCGGCGATCGGGTCGCCGTCCGCCTCGGCGTCACGGGCCGCGTCCCGCGCGGCCCGCTCGGCCCGGGCCCCGGTGTCGAGGTTGTCCGCGACCTCCGGGTCCTCCATCGGGCTGTCGTCGACGACCGGCGCCAGTTCGATGTCGTCGGCGTCGACGCGATGCACGGCTGCCTCCTCGGCTGATGCGGCGCCCCCGTCGATCCCGACGTCGACCGCGTCGTCGTCGTCCGCGGGCTCGCCCGTCGGGGCGGACTCGGCCGCGGTGAGCCGGCCCGCCCGGTCCGGGTCGACGACGTCCCGGTCGTCCTCGGGGCGCTCGCGGCGCAATCGCTCGTCCAGGGTGTCGCCCGCACGTGCCCCGGCCCTGGTGACCTCGTCCTCGTCCAGGACGTACGGACGGTCCGGGGGCACGTAACCGGCATCCAGCCCGTCGACGTCCTCGGGCGGACCCGCCGTCGTGTAGGAGTTCTCCAGGTGCAAGGTGTCGGCCAGGTCGGGAGCCTCCGGCTGCTCCTCGTAGTCACGCTGCGCCATCAGGCTCGTTCCTCTCCGTTCTTGGGGTACGCAGGCCGCGTACCCAGGACCGCCCGGAAGCACACCGGTACGGGTGGTCGCACAACCCGGCGGCGCGGTCCGGGACATCGGGCGGGCCCCGGATGTGTTCTGATCGGCGCAGTACCGCACGAGGAGGAACGATGACGTCATCCGCGCCGGAGCAGACCGCCGCGCCGATCACCGTGGAGCGCACGCCGGACGGGGTCGCCGTCGTGGAACTGCACCGGCCCCCGCACAACTACTTCGACGTGCCGCTCGTCCAGCAGATCGCCGAGGCCTACGCGGAGCTGGACGACGACGCGGACGTCCGCGCGATCGTGCTGTGCAGCGAGGGCCGCAACTTCTGCGCCGGGGCCAACTTCGGCGGGGACGGCGAGCGCACCGCCGGGATCTCGACCGACGTCGCGGGCTCGCTCTACGCCGAGGCGGTGCGTCTGTTCTCCGTGCGCACACCCGTGGTCGCCGCGGTGCAGGGCATCGCGATCGGCGGGGGGCTGGGGCTGGCCGTGTCGGCCGACTTCCGGGTGGCCGGCCCCGGAACCCGGTTCTGCGCGAACTTCTCCCGCCTGGGCCTGCACCAGGGCTTCGGGCTGTCGGTGAGCCTGCCCCGGGTCGTCGGGCGGCAGCACGCGCTCGACATGCTCGTCACCGGGCGGCGGGTCGGTGGCGAGGAGGCCTTCCGTTTCGGGCTCGTCGACCGGCTCGTGGCCGATGGTGAGATCCGCGGCCGGGCGCTGGAGCTCGCCGCCGAGATCGCCTCCGTCGCGCCGCTCGCCGTACGCAGCATCCGCGCGACAATGCGGGCCGGGCTCGCCGACGAGATCGCCGCGATCACCGAGCACGAGGCGGCCGAACAGCTCTGGCTGCGCGGGACGGGCGACTTCGCCGAGGGCGTCGCCGCGTCGCTCGAACGCCGCGAACCGCACTTCACGGGGAGGTGAGTGATGACCTTGGGGAACGACACCGTCCACCCGTCCGAGCCGACGTCCGAGCCCGCCCGCCGGCCGGCCCGGCCCCGCGACTCGGCCGCGACGAAGCGAGCCCTGCTCGAAGCGGCCCAGGAGCTGTTCGCCAGCGTGGGCTACGACGCCACCACGGTGCGGGCGGTCGCCGAACGGGCCGGGGTCAACCAGGCACTGCTGTTCCGGCACTTCGGCAACAAGGAGGCGCTGTTCGCCGAGGCCGTCTCCGGGCAGGCCATGGAACTGCTGAACGAGGGCCCGCCCCAGGATCTGCTGCGCCGCATCCTCGACTCGATGCTCTCCGAGGACACCTCCGGTGCCGAGCTGTTCTTCTCGGTGCTGCGCTCGGCCGGGAACTCCGACGCCACCGCGGCGCTGCGGGCCGAACTGGGCGCCGGATACGGCAGTGCGTTCGCCTCCCTGGTGTGCACCGACGACCCCGCCGACGCCGCGCTGCGGGCCGAGCTGCTGCTGGCCTGGCTGCTCGGGATCGGGCTGCTGCGCACGGTGCTGCGCACCGAGTCGATGGCCGGGGCGGACCCGGAGGTCGTCAGCCGGCACGTGGAGCGGGCCGCGACGGCGCTGCTGGGACCCGCCGCGTCCGATTGACGCGGGATCGACCCGTTCCTACGGTCGATTTGTGAGCGTCGTTTCCACATCGGACGGATCGGGGATCACCTGACAACCGGACGCGCGGCGACGACACCGGCGACGACGATCGCGGCGGGTCTCCCGGCCGCCCGGGACTACCCCGTCGCCGACGCCGAGGCGCTCGACCTCGGCCCGCTCTACGCGGGCCTGAGCCGCGACGAGCCGGCCTCCCGGGTCCGGCTGCCCTCCGAGGGCCCAGGCCTGGCTCGCGGTCCGCTACGACGACGTGCGCACCGCCGGCCGCTCCGAGGTCCAGCCGGGCGGCGGCCGTCGGCGCCGACGTGCCCCGGCAGCACCCCGAGATCGACCAGGCCGGCCCGATCCTCTACATGGACCCGCCCGAGCACACCAGGCTCCGCAAGCCGGTGGCCACGGCCTTCACCGCCCGCCGGGCTGCAGGTCGCGATCGGTGCCCTGCTGAGCGGGTTCCCGGATCTGCGGCTCGCCGTTCCGGCCGCGGACGTCGAGTGGAAGACCGGTGGGCTCGTCCGCGGGCCGCACGCTACCGGTGAGCTGGGGATCCGGTCGGGGCTGGGGGTTGGCCGGTGTCCGTCGACGGCGGGCACCGGGGCGGTGAGGCCCGCCCGATCGACTCGTGATCACCGTCCTGCGGCCGGGCAGGGCCCGGTCAGGGCCGGTCAGGGGGCCGGGACGCATCTCGCATCGTCGACGACGCCGCCTCGACCGCGTCGACGATCCCCGTGTAGCCGGTGCAGCGGCAGATGTTGCCCGACATCTCCGCGCGGATGGTCTCCCGGCTCGGGTCCGGATCGGTCTCGAGCAGGTGCAGCGCGCTGATCAGCATCCCCGGGGTGCAGAACCCGCACTGCAGCCCGTGGTGGGCGACGAACGCCTCCTGCACCGGGTGCAGCGTGCCGTCGTCCCCCGCGAGCCCCTCGACCGTGGTGACCGAGCACCCGTCGGCCTGCACGGCGAACATCAGGCAGGCCCGCGCGGGCTCGCCGTCGACGAGCACCGTGCACGCACCGCACACGCCGTGCTCGCAACCGAGATGGGTGCCGGTGAGGCCGAGGTCCTCGCGCAACGCGTCGGCCAGGGTGCGGCGGGGTTCGATGTCGAGCCGGTGCTGCTCGCCGTTCACGCTGACGGTGACGTCCATCAGTTCGCTCCTGTTCCGACGCCGGCCTGCGCGAGCGCCCGGCGCACCATCTCCCCGGCGATCGCCCGCCGGTAGTCGGCCGAGCCGTGCAGGTCGCCGGTGGGCCGCAGGTCCTCGGCCGCGGCGCGCCCGGCTTCAGCCGCCGGCCCGCCGGCGGCCAGCACCGCCTCCGCCCGCGAGGCCCGTACCGGGACCGGCGCGGCCCCGCCCACGGTGACCCGGATCTCGCCCTCGATCTCGGCGACGACGGCGGTGACCAGCGCGAAGTCGCCGTGCCGACGGGCGAACTCGGCGAAGCCCCAGCGGGCGGGGACCGGCAGATCGAGCCCGGTGATCATCTCGTCCTCACCCAGCCCCGTCATCAACGCACCGACGAACAACTCCGTGGCCGGCACCGACCGCTCACCGGCCGGGCCGGCGACGTGCACGGTCGCGCCGCAGCCCACGGCCACCGCCGGCAGCTCGGCCGCCGGGTCGGCGTGCGCGATGCTGCCGCCGGCCGTGCCCCGGGTCCGGATCGCGGCGTGCCCGATCCAGCGGGCCGCCTCGGCCAGCAGCGGGTGCTCGGTCTGCGCGACGAGTGCGCTGTGCCGGGTCAGCGCCCCGATCCGCACCGAGCCGTCGTTCCGGGCCACCCCGTCCAGATCGGGGATCCGGTTGACGTCGACGAGCACGGCCGGCCGCGCCATGCGCAGCGCGAGGATCGGGACCAGGCTCTGACCGCCGGCAAGGATCTTGCCCTCGCCGTCGGTGTCGCGCAGCACGGTCACCGCCTCGGCGACGCTACCGGCCCGCACGTACTCGAACGGTGCACACTTCACGAACCGGCCTCCTGTCCGCGCATCAGCGACCACACGGTGGCCGGGGTGATCGGCAACGTGTCGACCGCGACGCCCAGCGCGTCGCCCAGGGCCCCGGCGAGGACGGCGTTGGGCCCGAGGGTGCCGCCCTCGCCGACGCCGCGGACCCCGAGCGGGTTGGCCGCGGGACGGGCGAGGTGGCCGATGGTCAGCTCCGGGATCTCGGCGCTGGTGGGCATCAGGTAGTCCAGCAGGGTCCCGGTGGACAGGTTGCCGTCCTCGTCGTAGACCAGGTGCTCATACAGCGCCCCGCCGATGCCCTGGGCGATCGACCCGGCGATCTGCCCGTCCACGATCTGCGGGTGCATCACCCGCCCGGCGTCCTCCACGCACACATAGGAGAGGATCCGCAGCTCCCCGGTGGTGCGGTCCACCTCGACCGCGGCGGCCTGCGCCCCGGCGGCGAACGCGCCCCGGACCGGGTCGTAGAACTGCGTGGCCTCCAGGCCGGGCTCGATCCCGGCGGGCAGCCGGTTGGACTCCAGATACGCCACCCGCGCCACCTCGGCCACGCTGAGCCGCGGCGTCGGCTCGCCGACCACGCGGATCTGCCCGCCCTCGATCCGCAGATCCTCGACGGCGGCCTCCAGCAGCCCGGCCGCCAACGCCAACACCTTGTCCCGGACCGCGACCGCGCTGCGGTGCGCGGCCCCACCGCCGATCACCGCCTGCCGCGAGGAGAACGCCCCGAACCCCCACAGCGAGGTGTCGGTGTCCCCGATCCGGACCTCGACCTCGTCGTAGCCCACCCCGAGCCCGTCGGCCACGATCTGGGCCACCGTGGTCTCCAGACCCTGGCCCTGCGAGGTCACCCCGGAAAACACCGTGACTTTGCCGTCCGGGTTGACCCGCACCGTGCACGCGTCGTGCCCGGTGCGAAACGGCATCCGCGGCCCCGCGCTCGCGGCCCGGCCCAGCCCGGTCAGCTCGTTGTAGACCGCGAACCCGATCCCGATGGGTGCCCCACCCTCGGCCCGGCGGCGCGCCTGCTCGGCCCGCCACTGCTCATAGCCCAGCGCCTCCAGCGCGGCGTCCAGGCACGCCCCGTAATGCCCGGAGTCATCCACCAGCCGCGAGGGCATCGTGTACGGGATGTCCTGCGGCCGGATCAGGTTGCGGCGCCGGATGTCCACCCCGGACAGGCCCAGCTCCCGGGCCGCGGCGTCGAGCACGGTCTCCATCGCGAACACACTCGCCGGGCGGGCCACCCCCCGATACGGCCCCGACGGCGCGGTGTTCGTCGCGACCCCGCGCACCGTGCACCGGTAGTTGTCCAGCCGGTACGGCCCGGACAGCAGCCCGCCGGCCATCAGCGGCTCGATCCCGGCCGTCCACGGATACACCGAGTACGCCCCCACGTTGCAGGACACATCGGCCTGCACCCCGAGCAGCGCGCCGTCGGAGGCGAACCCCGCGGAGATCAGATACCGGTGGTCGCGGGCGTGCGTGGCCGCGGCCAGGTGCTCCACCCGGTCCTCCACCCACTTCACCGGCACCCCGGGCATCCCCCGCGCGATCAGGCACAGCGCCACGTCCTCCGGATACAGCACCGCCTTCACCCCGAACCCGCCACCGACGTCGGGGGCGATCACCCGCACGTTGCCCTCGGGCAGATCCAGCAGCTCGGCGAGCATGTTGCGGACGATGTGCGGCACCTGCGTGCCCGACCAGAACGTCAGCTTGCGCTCCGCGGCGTCCCACAACGCCACCCCGGCCCGGCACTCCATCGGGTTCCCGGCGTGCCGGTTGGTGACCAACTCCCGCTCCACCACCACCGCCGCCGCGGCGAACGCCGCCTCCACCGACCCGGCCTCGAACCGGCGCTCCAGCAACACGTTGTCCGGCGCCGCCGCGTGCACCGGCACCTGCGGCGCCGCCCAGGCGCACACCGTGGCCGGCAGCGGGTCGTAGTCCACCTCGACCAGCTCGCAGGCGTCCTCGGCCCGGTACCGGTCGCCGGCCACCACCGCGGCCACCGGCTCCCCGGCGAAACGCACCTTCCCCCACGCCAGCACCGGCTGGTCGGTCTCCACATACGACGGCAACGCCGAACGCGCCCGCAACACCACACCGGCGAAGTCCGCCCCGGTGAACACCCGATACCCGGCATCCACCGCGGCCGCGGTGTCCACCCCGGTGATCCGGGCATGCCCCATCGGGCTACGCACAAACGCCACATGCCGCATCCGCGGCAACTGCAGATCCGAGACAAACCGGCCATGCCCGGTGACCAGCCGCCGGTCCTCCTTACGCCGCACACTCCGCCCCAGGCTGCCGGTGCCACCGGCGCCGGCCGTGTCCTCAGCGTCGCTCATCGTCGTTCTCTCCGATCAGGGCTGGAGTCGATCACAGCTCCGCTCACGGCCCCGCTCATGGCATCGCGTAGCCGCCGTTGACCGAGACCACCTGACCGGTGGTCCAGGACGACAGCGGCGACGCCAGCAGCAACACCATCGGGGTGATGTCATCCGGGTGCCCGAGCCGACGCAGCGGATACTGCGCCAGGATCTTGCGCATCCGCTCGTCCTCGGACCCACCCGCGTGCGCATCGAAGTTGTCGGTGCGCACCAACGCCAACGACACCGCATTCGCCCGAATCCCGAACCGGGCCAACTCCTTGGCCAACGACCGGGTCAACCCCACCGTGGTCGACCGCGCCGTCGCCGTCACCAGCAACCCGGACTCCCCCACCC
>NZ_JAAXKZ010000078.1 GCF_012911875.1 Pseudonocardia bannensis
ACCGGGAGGGTCGGCGGCGCCGTCCGGCTTCAGGCGCCGGGGCCCTCCAGCAGCTCCGTGACCAGCGCGGCGATCGGCGAACGCTCCGACCTGGTCAGGGTGACGTGGGCGAACAGCGGGTGCCCCTTCAGCTTCTCGATCACCGCCGCGATCCCGTCGTGCCGGCCGACGCGGAGGTTGTCGCGCTGCGCGACGTCATGGGTGAGCACCACCCGCGACGCCGTGCCGAGCCGGGACAGCACCGTGAGCAGCACGTTGCGCTCCAGCGACTGCGCCTCGTCGACGATCACGAAGCTGTCGTGCAGCGAGCGGCCGCGGATATGGGTCAGCGGCAGCACCTCGAGCATGCCCCGGGCGATCACCTCGTCGATCACGTGCTGGCTGACCAGCGCACCGAGCGTGTCGAAGACGGCCTGGGCCCAGGGCGCCATCTTCTCGCTCTCGCTGCCGGGCAGGTACCCGAGCTCCTGCCCACCGACGGCGTAGAGCGGCCGGAACACGACGATCTTGCGGTGCTGCTGGCGTTCGAGCACTGCCTCCAACCCGGCGCACAACGCCAGCGCGGACTTCCCGGTGCCGGCCCGGCCACCGAGAGAGACGATGCCGACCTCCGGGTCGAGCAACAGGTCGAGCGCGACCCGCTGCTCAGCGGAACGACCGTGTACCCCGAACGCCTCGCGATCACCCCGGATCAGCCGCACCCGCTTGTCGGCCGTGACCCGGCCCAGCGCCGACGACGACCCGGCGAGCAGCCGCAACCCGGTGTTGCAGGGCATCTCCCGGGCCGCGTCGTTGTCGATCACGCCGTCCCGGAAGAGGAGGTCGACGTCGTCCTGCGTGACGTCGAGGTCGGCCATCCCGGTCCAGCCGGAGGAAACGACGTCCTGGCCGTGGTACTCGTCGGCCGACAGACCCACCGCGGCGGCCTTGACCCGCAGCGGCATGTCCTTGGTGACGAGAATGATCTCGCGCGTGCCCGCCGCTTCCGCGCGCAGGTTCAGCGCACAGGCCAGGATCCGGCTGTCGTTGCCGTCGGTCCGAAAGCCGGCCGGCAGCACCATCGGATCGGTGTGGTTCAACTCGACGTGCAGGGTTCCGCCCGCGGTCCCGATCGGGACCGGTGCGTCGAGGCGGCCGTGCTGGATGCGCAGCTCGTCGAGCTGACGCAGCGCCGTGCGCGCGAACCAGCCCAGCTCCGGGTGGTTGCGCTTGCCCTCGAGTTCGGAGATCACCACCAACGGCAGCACCACGTCGTGCTCGTCGAACCGGGTCAGTGACCACGGGTCGGAGAGCAGGACGGAGGTGTCGAGCACGTAGCAGCGGGACGCGGTGTCGGTGCACTCCGAAATGGGGGCGATACGACGATCGGTCACGGATGCTCCCTCGTGGGCGCGGCACCACGCCCACACTCTGGTGGGCCGGCCGACCCTGGAGCGGAACGTCCCGACGGCCTGGAGCTCGCCGCCGAACACGCCCGCGAGGGCCGAGTGCCGGCCCCCTCGGGTGCAAGTGACACCACGACCAGGGCCTCCCCGAGCGATCCGCATCGGGTACGGACCGCCGATGCGAACGCTACCGGCGGTCACCCCCGTGCGGTCAACTGCAACATGGCGTCACCCGTACGTGAACGCCGAAGAATTAACAGAACGGACTACCGCTCGTCGATGATCAGATACCGCCTGTCGTCATGAACGACAGCTGATCAACTCGTCCGGCCGACCGCCATCCGGCCCTGCCGGCACTGCCCCATCCGCGCCGGCGCGTGGGTCCGCCGCGGCCAGCTCCATCCGGACGACCGCAGGCACAAGGGGTTCGTCGAGCAACCGGCGGTAGCGCTGCACCGAGGTGCCGGGCCCAGGGCGCGCCAGCCATCCCCGCAGCAGTGCGAAGCCCTCGACGTAGGCCGTCACGTACGCCCGCCACAGCGGATGCGCGAGAAAGCGCACCATCTGCCGGGCCCGGGGCTCCTCGATCAGCAGCCAGCGTCGCAGGTGGGCCAGCACCTCGTCGCCGGACGCGTGCCGGTCGTGCAGCAGCAGGGCGGCGTCCTGGCGCACCCGCAGCAGGCCGAGCATCGCACGGTCGATCCGCTCGGCCGTCGCACCGTCGGTCCGCAGCCCGGCCTCGGCGAGGACGTCCTCGACCCATCGGCCCCAGCCCGGGCCCACCGCGACCTGCAGGGCGAGGTCGGCCATCCCCTCGGCCATCAGGCGCTGCGGGGTGTTGGTCAGGAAGATGGTCTGCTCGTCCTGCCGGCCACGTTTCACGAGCCCGGCGTCCTTGCGGCAGTGCTCGGTGTGGTGTCCCGGGTAGGACTCGTGCGCCACCAGGTGCGGCAGCTGGGTCATCCGCAGGCGGGCAGCCGCGTTCACCGCGACGTGCGACCGGTAGTTCCCGAGATAGCGCTGCAGCCCGCTCCACGGTCGGTCGGAGACCACCTCGTAGGAGACGGCCTCCGACGGTGGCAGCGGGAAGTGCTCGCGGATCCGGTCCCGGAGCGCACCGGACACCGCCCGGACCGCGACGGCCAGCCGCTCCCGCGGGATCTCGTCACGCCGGCGCCACGCGGCCAGCCGGTCGGCCAGCGCTCCGTTCCCGGGGAGCAGTTGGTCGAGCTCGTCGTGGGCCTGCCGGTACTCGCCCTCGTCACCGGGCACCACCCGCACGTCGAAGCAGGCCGCCAGCTCCGCGACGAAGCCGATCTGCTCCCCGGTCAGCCGACGCGCCGCGCACTCGAGGGCGGTCAGCTGACCGGCCAGGAACCGTTGCCGCCGGGGGGAGAGACGGGCTCCGGGCAGGTCGCGACCCAGCCGGCGGACTGTCTGCAGCAGCCGGACGGGATCCGGGGCGGCTTCGGCCTCGACGTGACGGAGCAGGGCCGCGTCACCGGTGTAGGTGTCGACGAGGCCAGGAACGAGCCGGCCGAGACGCAGACCGACCAACAGATAGTCACGCACCAGCAGGTTCCGCGCCACGGGCGCAACCTACTGCCCGGCCGAGCCCGCGTCCTGGAACGGCGCCGACAAGTCGCTGGTTACGGAGTGTCCTATCAGGAAAAAGTTACGGCTCCGAACGGGTGATTTGAGATCACCAACCGTTAGGTTACCGCGGGTATCTCGGCAGCTCTCGCGAGGAAACTACCCCCGATAGGATGCGTAACTAAACGTAAAGTACTGGACTCACACGATAGTGGTATGGAATTTGGTGTATGGGCTCCGGCTCGATAACTTTTCCTCAGTCGGCGCGGGCTCCCCGGTCGGACGCTGGCAGAGAACGGGATCGGCTGCGGTCGGCCCAGATGACTCAACAGGAGATGAACTGTGCTGAAGAAGGCTGGAATTGTCGTGGCTGCGGCCGCTGCCGGTCTGCTCGCGGTGAGCCCGCTCGCCTTCGCTGGCGACAAGGGTGACAAGGGCGACTGGGGCCACGACCACGGGACCGAGCAGGTGAACAGCCAGAAGGAGCTGCACCAGGGCCTGGTCAACGTCTCGGACAACAACGTCAACGTGCCGGTCCAGGTCTGCAACAACGACGTCCCCGTCGCCGTGTCCGGCGTCGGTGCCGCCGTTGCCGCGCAGAAGGTCGCCACCCCGCTGTCGGGTGCGCTGGGCCTCTTCGGCAACGCCGAGTCGGAGACCGAGAGCGTCATCAAGGACAAGCGCAACTGCGACCAGGACGCGGCCGCCGGCGACGTGCTCCAGCAGAGCAACAACGACTGAGCATCGCACTCTGCAGAAAACGGCGCCGGGCCTCGTGCCCGGCGCCGTTTTTTCGCGTGAACAACGAGCGAGACGCCCTGAGGTGACGCATCCGTTCCAGCCTGCGCCCACCCTTCCGATCGCCGCTTCGATCGGCATCGCGAGAACCCGGTGGAGCCACTGCACCCCAGTTCGACGCGGGATCGACAACACGGCCGGGCGCACGAGAAACGGAGAGCGACGGGCGGTCGGCATCGACGTACGCCGGCCATGATTCCCTCGGACGCATTCCGCTCGGCGCGCCAGAACTACAGTTCACCGCAGCCGCAAATACGCCCGATCGGACGCGTAACTAAACGGTCGGTGCCGTTTCGACACGATAGTGGTACGTGGTTTGGTCGACGGGCCGGATCCCGATACTTTTTCCTCAGCCAGCGTGGGCTCCCCGGTCGGACGCTGGCAATGAACGGGATCGACTGCAGTCGTCCCAGATCACTCAACAGGAGATGAACTGTGCTGAAGAAGGCTGGAATTATCGTGGCTGCCGCCGCCGCTGGTCTGCTCGCGGTGAGCCCGCTCGCCTTCGCTGGCGACGAGACCGAGCAGGTGAACAGCCAGAAGGAGCTGCACCAGGGCCTGGTCAACGTCTCGGACAACAACGTCAACCTGCCGCTGCAGGCCTGCAACAACGACGTCCCTGTCGCCGTTGCCGGCGCCGGTGCGGCCGTTGCCGCGCAGAAGGTCGCGGTTCCGGCTGCTGGCGCCCTGGGCATCCTGGGCGACGCCGAGTCGGAGACCGACAGCGTCATCAAGGACAAGCGCAACTGCGACCAGGACGCGGCCGCCGGCGACGTGCTCGAGCAGAGCAACAACGACTGAGTCTCGGACTCTGACGGAAATGGCGCCGGGCAGAAGCCCGGCGCCATTTCTGTGCGCGCTGACGAGCCAGACGACCGGAGGTTACGCATCGACTCCGGTCAGGAACCGAAACGGCGATGCCGGGCCGCGTAGTCCCGCAGGGCCCGCAGGAAGTCGACGCGGCGGAACTCGGGCCAGTAGGCCTCGCAGAACCAGAACTCCGAATGGGCCGACTGCCAGAGCAGGAAGCCCGAGAGCCGCTGCTCCCCCGAGGTGCGGATGACGAGATCGGGGTCCGGCTGCCCGGAGGTGTAGAGGTGCGCGGCGATGTGGTCGACGTCGAGGACCTCGGCCAGTTCCTCGATGGTCGTTCCCGACTCGGCGTGCTGCAGCAGCAGCTTGCGCACCGCGTCCGCGATCTCTTGCCGGCCGCCGTAACCGACCGCCGCGTTGACCTCGAGCCCCGGGCGCCCCACCGTGCGGGCCGCAGCGGCCGACAGCCGCTGCCCGATGGCCACGGGCAGCAACTCCAGGGCTCCCACCACACGGAGCCGCCAGGGCGCGCCCGGGCTGCTCAACTCGTCGACGACGTCGGCGATGATCTCGAGGAGCGGTTCCAGCTCGTCGGCGGGCCGGTTCAGATTGTCGGTCGACAGCAGGAACAGGGTCACGACCTCGACGCCCGCCTCGCGGCACCACTCGAGCAGATCCTCGATCTTCGCCGCGCCGACCCGGTGCCCGTCGTTGACGTCCACCAACCCCGCGTCCCGCGCCCAGCGGCGGTTCCCGTCGAGCATCAACGCGACATGACGCGGCCGCACCGCACCACTCAGCTGACGGCTGAGCTTGCGCTCGTAGATCGAGTACAGCAGGTCGCGCACGCCCACGGGTGATCAGCGTACGCCGGGCCGCCAACGCCCCCGGGACTCCCACCACCTCACCACCCGACGGGCGCGGGGTTCACCTCCGGGCAACCCGTCGTCGAGGTGCAGT
Organism: Pseudonocardia bannensis; assembly: GCF_012911875.1. Classification (GTDB taxonomy): domain Bacteria; phylum Actinomycetota; class Actinomycetes; order Mycobacteriales; family Pseudonocardiaceae; genus Pseudonocardia; species Pseudonocardia bannensis. The sequence continues at coordinate 5,550 of NZ_JAAXKZ010000078.1, forward strand.
GCCGTAATCTCGGATCGTGACCACGGGGACCCCCGCGGCGCCGTCTGCCGGCCCGCCGCTCGTGAAGCCGCGCATGCGCGGCTGGCTCCACTTCTGGTCGTTCGCAGTGTCGGTGCTCGCGTGCGCCGCCCTCATCTCGGTGTCGGCCTCGCTCGTCGGCGTCAACGCCGCGCTGGCCACGACGGTGTACAGCGTCACGGTCCTGGGACTGTTCGGGGTCAGCTCGCTCTACCACCGGCGCACCTGGACGACGCTGCGCAGCCGGACGATCATGAAGCGGCTCGACCACTCGATGATCTTCCTGTTCATCGCGGGCACCTACACCCCGGTGGCCGTACTGGCCATGGAGCAGGGCACCGCGCGTTGGGTCCTGAGCGTGGTGTGGGCCGGGGCGATCGCCGGCGTCGTGCTGAAGATGGTCTGGCCGATGGCGCCCGCCTGGGTCGGCGTGCCGATCTACATCGCGCTCGGATGGGTCGCGGTGTTCGTGCTCCCCGACCTGCTGGCCAACGCCGGCGTCGCGGCGCTGGTACTGCTGCTCACCGGCGGCCTGCTCTACACCCTCGGCGGGGTCATGTACGCGACGAAGTGGCCCGACCCGTGGCCGCAGACCTTCGGCTACCACGAGTTCTTCCACGCCGCGACCGTGCTCGCCGCGCTGTGCCACCAGATCGCGATCTGGCTGGCCCTGTTCCCGGGCTGATCCCCCGGCGGGCGGTCAGGAGCCCTCTCCCGTCGGACCCTTCGCCCGCAGCTCGTCGACCTTGGCCATCGCTTCGCGCAGATCGCCGAGCCACTCCTCGGCGTGCTCCCCGACCAGGCGAACCGCCCAGGCCAGTGCGTCCGACCGGGACCGCGCCACCCCGGAGCCGACGAGCGTGTCCAGCACGATGCGCTCCGGCTGCCGCAACCGGGTCATCACCGGTACCGAGGCGGTCGTGAACAGCTCGACGGTGTCGCCGATCCGGGCGCCCCAGGCCACCTTGCGCTGGTAGCGGTGCTCGGCCTGGCGGGCGATCTCGATGCGCTCGTCGCGGGTCTGCTCGCGGAACCGGGAGATCCGTCCCGCTGCCGCCGCAGCGCGCTCGGCCCGGCCGGCCTCGGTGTCGGCGTACTCGCCCTCCACCGGCGGGAGCTCCCCCACGATCACGATCTCCTCGCGGTCGATCGTCACCTCGGGTGGACCGGTGAACCAGCCCTCGGGCAACCGTCCCTGCAGCCAGGCGGGCGCGTCCTCGGCTCCCGGCAGATCCGCCTGCTGCCAGCCGCCCCGGCCCGGGCCTCGTCCACCTCGGCCGCCGGGCCCGTGCCATCCGCGGTGCATTCGTCCGGACATCACACCACCTCCGACTGCTGCGTGTCCGATTACGAGATTACACAGCAACGCCAGCACCGGCCACGCCGTCACAACCCCGGACCCGCCCCCGCCCCGCCCGCGAGTCGCGCTCTCCCCGCCCGCGAGTCGCGGTATCCCCGTGCGCGAGTCGCGGTATCGCCGCCCGCGAGTCGGGGTATCGCCGTGCGCGAGTCGCGGTATCGCCGCCCGCGAATCCGCATGCTCCCCCCGACTCGCGCGCCAGGAGAGCCCGACTCGCGCGCAGAAATACCCCGACTCGCGGGGTTACGGGTTACGGCATCAGGCCCAGGAGGGCGGTGACCTCTGCGGGGGTGGTCACCGGGCGGTCGCAGACGAAGCCCCGGCACACGTACGCGGCCGGGCCGCCGTCCACCAGGGGTCGGTCGGCCAGCAGCGGCACACCCGCCGCGTCCGGCTCTCCCGGGACCACCACGGTCCCGCCCGGGGCGACCCGGCGGGCGTGCGCCGACAGCGCCGCGCGCGCCGGGTCGTCGGCCGCTCCCACGACCGCCACCTGCAACGGCCCGGCGATCATCGCCTCCGCGGCCGTCAACCAGTGCCCGGCGAACCGCGGGTGCTTCTCGGCCAGCGTCCCCACCGAACGCAATGCCGCCTCGGCCGCGTCCCGGTAGCGACCGGCCGCCGGCCCCTCGACCAGCACCGATGCCGTCAGCAGCGCGTTGACCAGCGCCGACCCGCCGGCCGGAGTCGCGTTGTCGGTGAGCTCACGCGGCCGATGCAGCAACGCCTCCGCGTCGTCGGCGGTGTCGAAGAAGGTGCCGGGCCGCTCGGGGTCGGCGAAGCGCTCCAGCGCGAGGTCGAGCAGGTCGGTCGCGGCAGGCAACCAGCGCGCCTCCCCGGTCGCCTGATGCAACGCGAGCAGCGCGTCGGCGAGACAGGCGTGGTCCTCCAGCACCCCGGCCGCGGCCCCGACCGCGCCGTCGCGCGAGGAGCGGCGCAGCCGGCCGTCGACCATGTGCAGATCCAGCAGCAGGTCGGCGGCCGCGGCGGCGGCCCAGACCCACTCGGGACGTTCCAGGGCCGCCCCGGCCTCCGCCAGCGCGAGGATCGCCATCCCGTTCCAGGCGGTGATGACCTTGTCGTCCCGCGCGGGCTGCGGGCGCTGGTCCCGGGCCGCGAGCAGCGCGGCCCGCACCTTCTCCCAACGGCCGGCGTCATCGGGGTCGGCGAGCAACTGCAGCGTCGACGACCCGTGCTCGAAGGTCCCCGCCCCGGTCACCTCGAGCAACCGCGCGGCCCAGGCGCCGTCGTCGGCCCCGAGCACCTCGCGCAGCTGCTCCGGCGTCCAGGCGTAGGTCAGCCCCTCGACGCCGTCGGTGTCCGCATCCAGCGCGGAGGCGAAACCCCCCTCGGGAGTGCGCAGGTCGCGCAACAGGAACTCGGCGGTCTGCTCAGCGACCCGGGTCGCGAGCGCGGAACCGGTGCGCCGGGCCAGGTGGCCGTACACCCGCAGCAGCTGCGCGTTGTCGTAGAGCATCTTCTCGAAGTGCGGCACCACCCACCCGGCGTCGACGCTGTAGCGGGCGAAACCGCCGGCCAGCTGGTCGTAGATGCCGCCGCGGGCCATCCGCTCGCAGGTGTGCTCGACGAGCCCGAGCGCCTGGGCCGACCCGGTGCGTTCATGGTGGCGGAGCAGGAACTCCAGTGCCATCGACGGCGGGAACTTCGGCGCCCCGCCGAACCCGCCGGATCGGGGGTCGAAACCCTCGGCGAGGGTGGCCGCCGCCCGGTCCAGCGCCGCGGCGTCCACCCCGGCCGGCGGCAGCGTAGCGGCGGCGCCGTCGGCGAGCCGGGCGGCGATCTGGCCGGCCGAGCTGCGCACCCGTTCACCGTCCTCGCGCCAGGCCTTCGTCACGGCGTCGAGCAGCTGGCGGAACGCGGGCATCCCGTGCCGCGGGGTCGGCGGGTAGTAGGTGCCGCAGTGGAACGGCTCCCCGACCGGAGTGAGGAAACAGGTCATCGGCCAACCGCCCTGGCCGGTCATCGCCTGCGTGGCCGCCATGTAGACGGCGTCGATGTCCGGCCGCTCCTCGCGGTCGACCTTGATCGGCACGTAGTCGGCGTTGACCTGCTCGGCGGTGGCGGGGTCCTCGAACGACTCGTGCGCCATCACGTGGCACCAGTGACAGGCGGCGTAGCCGACCGAGAGCAGGATGGGGACATCCCGCCGCTGGGCCTCGGCGAAGGCCTCCTCGGACCACTCCCACCAGTCGATGGGGTTGTCGGCGTGCTGGAGCAGGTACGGGCTGGTGGCCGCAGCGAGCCGGTTGGGCATGACGCCCAGCCTGTCAGTCCTTGCCGCTCCCGGCACTCCCGGTGTCCGGGTCGGCGTCCGGTTCGGTGCGCTCGCCGGACTGCTCGTCGAAGGACGCCGGCACCTTGCGCAGATGCTTGCTCATCGAGCGGATCAGCACCACGGTGGCCAGCGCCAGCAGGATGATCACGACCAATGCGATCGGAGACGACTTCCCGAACTCCTCGCCCTGCCCCGGCGGGGGTTCCGGGTTCTGGACCGGCACGGCGACGGCGGCGAGGACCTCACTCAGGTCTGGCACCGCGCCCAGCTCGACCAGCACCGCGGCCACGTTCCGCACCTCCGGAATCGTTCACGTCATCGCCGGCGGCACCGGGCCGCTCGGCCACGGGCGCCGGTTCGCGTCCGTATACGGACAACGTACGCACCGTCCGCCACGGCCCGTCCGGCAGGCCGCGGCGGGCGCGGGCTCAGCCCGCGCGCAGTACGTCGGCCGGCTGGGTGAGGCCCGCGAACAGATCGTCCTCCGGTATCGAGCTGTCCACCAGGGACCGCACCAGCTCGTAGTCCTCCGTCGGCCACACCTCGCGCTGGATCTCCGGTGGGATGAAGAACCAGCGGCTGGTCGGGTCGATCTGGGTGGCGTGGGCCTTGAGCGCCTCGTCCCGAACCGCGAACCACTCGTCACACCGGACCTTCGTGGTGACCCGGGTGGCCGAGTCGGGCCGGTCTGCGGGCCAGTTGGCCAGCCACTCCGCATACGGCGACTCCAGGCCGCGGGCCAGCAGCGCCTCGTGGAAGGCCACGACCCGGGCGCGGGAGAACCCGTGCGAGTAGTACAGCTTCAGCGGCTGCCACGGGTCGCCCGTGCCGGGGTAACGGTCCGGATCGCCCGCCGCATCGAAGGCCGCCACCGAGATCTCGTGGCAGCGGATGTGGTCGGGGTGCGGGTAACCGCCGTTCTCGTCGTAGGTGACGATCACGTGCGGACGGAACTCGCGGACGACGGCCACCAGCGCCGCGGTGCCCTCGTCGAGGTCGGAGAGCGCGAAACAGCCCTCGGGCAGCGGAGGCAGGGGGTCGCCCTCGGGCAGCCCGGAGTCGACGAACCCGAGCCATCGGTGCTGCACACCGAGGATCTCGGCGGCGCGGGCCATCTCCGCGCGCCGCACGCCGGGGATGTCGGCCAGGACCTCGGGCCGGTCCATGGCCGGGTTGAGGATGCTGCCGCGCTCGCCGCCCGTGCACGTCACGACCATGACCTCGTGTCCCTCGGAGACGTAGCGCGCGGTGGTGGCGGCGCCCTTGCTCGACTCGTCGTCGGGGTGAGCGTGCACGGTCATCAGCCGGAACGCCGGCGACCCGTCCGGGCGGATCGGGTCCACGTGTGTCGGATCGGGAGGGGTCATGGGTCGACCGCGGTCCTTCCGGTTCGTCGTCAGCCGGCCCGCCGGGATGTCCAGCGGGCCGGGCGCTCGTCGTCAGCACAGATCGTTCCAGAGCGCCCGGACATTTCGCCTGCCGACGGTTGCCAACGCCACGTCCCCCCGGGATCTTCCCGGCAGGGTGGCCGGTCGCGCCGGACGATCGACTCGTCACCCAGCGCGACATCGACGGCCACCGGGCGGGCCCCGCTACTGGCCGGCGGTACCCCGGCACGCGATCTCCGGCTCGTGGCCCGGGTGCCGCCGTCCGTCCCACCCGTGCTGACTCCGTTCGGGCGTGCCACGACGCGCCGAGACGATCCCCGGCCCTGCTCCTCCGACCCACAAAGGCCGCTCTACCAGCACGGATACTGCGTCCGGGAACCTTCCGGGCTCAGCGACCGTTTGTCGAATGAGCGCGACGAGCGGCTGACAGCGTGTTACCGTGAAGTGCACACGGCCCGCCCGCGGGTCGTGTTTTTCCTTACTCGGGGCTATGCCGCTCGCAACAGGACCACCTGTGCCGCGGGCAACCGGTTCGTGGTCCGCGGACCTGGACGGCTGGAGGAGTGATGACCGTGACGGACACTCAGGTGACCTGGTTGACCCAGGAGGCCTACGACCGGCTCAAGCACGAGTTGGACGAGCTGATCGCGAACCGCCCCGTCATCGCTGCCGAGATCAACGCCCGTCGCGAGGAGGGCGACCTCAAGGAGAACGGCGGCTACCACGCCGCGCGCGAGGAGCAGGGCCAGCAGGAGGCGCGCATCCGCCAGCTCCAGGAGCTGCTGCGCACCGCACAGGTCGGCACCGCCCCGACCGACTCCGACGTCGCCGCCCCCGGGATGGTGCTGACGGTCCGCTACGACGACGAGGACACCGAGCAGGTGCTGCTGGGCTCCCGCGAGGAGGGCAGCCACGGTGACCTGCAGGTGGTCTCCCCCAACTCGCCGCTCGGTGCCGCGCTGCTCGGCGCGCGGGTCGGCGAGACGCGCGAGTACCAGCTGCCCGACGGCGGCAGCATGAAGGTCTCCCTGGTCTCCGCGGAGCCCTTCCGGGGCTGAGCCCGGCGCACGAGGTTCACCACACGGGCGCACCGGCCACGTCGAACACGGCGTGGCCGGCCGCTCGCAGTGCCTCGACGAGCTCCGCGCAGTGCTCCGGGCCGCGGGTCTCCATGCTCAGGGCGACGTCCACGTCGCCCAGCGGTAGCGCCCCGGAGATGCGCGAGTGCTCGATGTCCAGGACGTTCGCACCCAGCGAGCCGATCAGCGCGAGCAGCTCGGCGAGGGCGCCCGGGCGGTCGCCCACCCGCACCCGCAGCGACAGGTAACGGGAGGCCGCCGCCATGCCGTGCTGGATGACGTGCAGCAGGACGAGCGGGTCGACGTTGCCGCCGGACAGCACCGCCACGGCGGGGGTCCCGAACCGGTCCGGCTGCTCCAGCAACGCGGCCACCCCGGCCGCCCCGGCGGGCTCGACCAGCAGCTTCGCTCGCTCCAGGCAGTGCAACAGGGCTCGCGACAGGGCGTCCTCACCAACCGTCACGAACTCGTCGACAAGGGCTTCGACCTGCGGGTAGGTGACGTCACCGGGCCGCCCGACGGCGATCCCGTCGGCGATCGTGCGCATGGCCTCCAGCGGCCGCGGCCCGCCCGACATCAGTGAGCCGGGCCAGGCCGCGGCCCCCTCGGCCTGCACCCCGACGACGCGCACGTCCGGCCGCTGCGCCTTCACCGCCGCGGCCACCCCGCCGAGCAGCCCGCCGCCCCCGGTCGGGACGAGCACGGTCCGCACATCGGGGATCTGCTCGACGATCTCGCACCCGACCGTGCCCTGCCCGGCGATGATGTCGGGGTGGTCGAACGGGTGGACCAGGACCGACCCGGTGCGCTCGGCGAACTCGGTCGCCGCCGCGATGCTGCCCTCGATCGTCTCGCCGACCAGGTGGACGGTCGCGCCGTAGCCGCGGGTCGCGTCGACCTTGGGCAAGGCCGCCCGCTCCGGCATGAACACCGTCGCGGGGATGCCCAGCAGCCGGGCGGCCAGCGCGACGCCCTGCGCATGATTGCCCGCGCTCGCGGCCACGACCCCGGTAGCGCGCTCCCGTTCACCGAGGCGCTGGATCCGGGTATAGGCACCGCGGATCTTGAACGACCCGGTGCGCTGCAGGTTCTCGCACTTGAACCACACCGGCCCGCCGGCTAGTTCGCTCAGCGCCCGGGAGTGGGTCACCGGGGTGGGCCGGATGACGTCGGCGAGGAGGTCCCGGGCAGCCCGGATGTCGTCGAGCCCGACCGGGGCGTCGGGCGACCGTCCGGGGCCCGGTTCGGCAACGGCCATCCCGGCATCCTGCCATCGTCGCCGGTAGCCTCTCGGGTGGGAGTTCCGGGAGGTCTCATGACACGGCTGCGGGCGGTCGTCCCGCTGCTGGGCGCTGCCGTGCTCGCGGTGATCGCGGTCGTGACCGTGCGCGAGGCGGGCTGCGACGACCCGGGTCGCTACGTGCTCCGCGGCGGCGGTTACGAGCTGGTCGGCGGCTGCATCGCGCCGGGTGACATCGTGCTCCCCGAGCCGCCGGCGACGCCGCCGCCCGACTCCACGGCCGGCGACGTGCCGGCCCGCAGCTGACGCCCTGCCGTCCTCCGGCGCTCCGTCAGCTCGCGGCGGCGTCGAGGGCCTGGCGCAGATCCTCGACCAGATCGTCGACGTCCTCGATGCCGACCGACAGCCGGACCAGAGAGTCGGGCACCTCGAGCGCCGACCCGGCGACCGACGCGTGGGTCATCTGGCCCGGGTGCTCGATGAGCGACTCGACGCCGCCGAGCGACTCGGCGAGGGTGAAGATCCGGGTGGCGGCGCAGACCCGCAGCGCGGCCTCCCGCCCGCCGGCCACCAGGAACGACACCATGCCGCCGAACCGGCGCATCTGCTTCGCGGCGACCTCGTGGCCGGGGTGCTCGGCCAGGCCCGGGTAGAGCACCTTCTCCACCCGCGGGTGCGCGGTGAGCATCTGGGCGACCAGTTCCGCGTTGTCGCTGTGCCGTTCCATCCGCACCGCGAGCGTCTTGGCTCCGCGCAGGGTCAGCCACGCGTCGAACGGGCCGGGCACCGCGCCGACCGCGTTCTGCAGGAAGCGCAGCTGCTCGGCGAGCGCGTCGTCGCCGGTGACGAGCGCGCCGCCGACGACGTCGGAGTGCCCGCCGATGTACTTGGTGGTGGAGTGCAGCACCACGTCGGCACCGAGCGCGAGCGGGGTCTGCAGGTACGGCGAGGCGAAGGTGTTGTCGACGACCAGCCGGGCGCCGGCGGAGCGCGCCACGTCGGCGAGCGCGGCGATGTCGGCGATGCCGAGCAGCGGGTTGGTCGGCGTCTCGCACCAGATCAGCTTCGTGCGGCCCGGTCGGATCGCGGCGCGCAGCGCGTCGAGATCGGCCAGGTCGACGGGCGTGTACTCGACGCCCCAACCGGTCAGCACCTTGTCGACCAGCCGGAACGTGCCGCCGTACGCGTCGTGCGGGATCACCAGGTGGTCACCCGGGCGCACCGTCGCGCGCAGCAGGGTGTCCGAGGCCGCCATCCCGGAGGCGAACGCGACGGCGTGCCGGCCGCCCTCGAGAGCGGCCAGGCACTCCTGCAGCGCCGTCCGGGTCGGGTTCCCGGTCCGTGAGTACTCGTAGCCGCCGCGGGTCCCGCCCACGCCGTCCTGGGCGAACGTCGAGGTGGCGTGAATCGGGACGATCACGGAACCGGTCGTCGGATCCGGCTCCTGGCCGGCGTGGATCGCTCTGGTGGAGAAGCCGCGCATGCCGCAGACGCTACGCGCCTGCTCGTGCGCGGCGATCGCCGCCATGGCGACGATCGCCGCGCACGGGGGTCAGCCGTTGCCGAGGAAGGCCAGCACGTCCGAGCGCGTGACCACCCCGGCCGGCTTTCCGTCCACCAGCACCAGCGCCGCGTCCGCCTCGGCGAACGCCGTCATCGCGCTGGCCAGCGACTCCCCCGCACCGAGCGTCGGCAGCATCGGGGACATGTGCTTCTCCAGCCGGTCGGTGAGCTGCGCCCGGCCGGTGAACAGGGCGTCGAGCAGGTCCCGCTCGACGACCGCCCCGGCGACCTCGGCCGCCATCACCGGCGGCTCGGCCTGCACGACCGGCATCTGCGAGACGGCGAACTCACGCAGGTAGTGCACGGCGTCGGCCACCGTCTCGTTCGGGTGCACGTGCACCAGGTCGGGGATCGAGCCGTCCTTGCGGCGCAGCACGTCGCCGACGGTCGCCCCCTCGGTCGGCGGCAGGAAGCCGTAGCTGGCCATCCAGTGGTCGTTGAAGACCTTGCCGAGGTATCCGCGGCCACCGTCGGGCAGCAGCACGACGACCACCGCGTCGGCCGCCTCCGCGGCGGGGACGGCCGCGGCCACCTGCAGCGCGGCCACCGTCGCCATCCCACAGGAACCGCCGACCAGCAGCGCCTCCTCGCGGGCCAGCCGGCGGGTCATCTCGAACGAGTCGGCGTCGGACACCGCGACGATCTCGTCGCAGATGCCCTTGTCGTAGGTGGTCGGCCAGAAGTCCTCGCCGACGCCCTCGACCAGGTAGGGCCGGCCGCTGCCGCCGCTGTACACCGAGCCGACCGGGTCGGCCCCGATCACCTTCACCCGGCCGCCGGAGACCTCCTTGAGGTACCGGCCGGCGCCGCTGATCGTGCCGCCGGTACCGATCCCCGCGACATAGTGCGTGATCCGGCCCTCGGTCTGCTCCCAGATCTCCGGCCCGGTGGACGCGTAGTGCGACGCGGGGTTCTCCGGGTTGGCGTACTGGTTGGGCTTCCAGGCGCCCTCGATCTCGCGGACCAGGCGGTCGGAGGTCTGGTAGTAGGAGTCCGGGTGGTCGGGGTCGACGGCGGTCGGGCAGACGACGACCTCGGCGCCGTAGGCCTTCAGCACGTTGCGCTTGTCCTCACCCACCTTGTCCGGGCAGACGAACACGCACTTGTAGCCCTTGCGCTGGGCGATCATGGCCAACCCGACGCCGGTGTTGCCCGACGTCGGCTCGACGATCGTGCCGCCGGGACGCAGCTCGCCCGAGGCCTCCGCCGCCTCGATCATGCGCAACGCGATCCGGTCCTTCACGCTGCCACCCGGGTTCAGGTACTCCACCTTGGCCAGCACGGGGGCGGTGATGCCCGCGGCGACCGAGCCGAGGCGGACGAGCGGGGTGTTCCCGACCAGGTCGGAGATGTGCTCGACGTAGCGCATGCGGTCATCGTCGCACCCCGCCACAGGCGCCCCGCTCCCCCTCCGTGTGGCGTGGCCCTCCGGACGCTGCACGGGCCACGGTGCCCGTCCCCGCCTCAGCCGGCCTCGGTACCCCAGCTCGGTCAGGCGCCGCCGCAGGAAAGCCTGCTCCGGGGCGTTGCCGGCCTCGGCGAGAGCCTGCCGGGAGGCGGCGACGGCCTCGTCGGTACGGCCCGGCCGGCGCAGCAGGCCGGCCCGGGCCGCCGGGAGCAGGTGGTGGCCGCCTCGGCCGGCTGGGCACCGTGGATCAGCAGCAGTACTTCACGTCCTGCTCCCTCACGTCATCGGCGGCACGGGCGCCGCACATCATGACGACGAACGAGTGGGCGGGGAATCGACAACCGCTCCGGATCTCATGTCCGTTCGACCCGGCGCAGCGGCTCACCCGGCCGCCAGAACTCGATGACGAGCCGGTCGCCGGCCTCGTTCAAGCCGGTGCGGACCACCTCGGTGAGGTCGGCGTGGAACAACTGACCGGCGACCTCGCCGTCCAGATCCCCGACGAGACGGGCCCTTCCGGCGATCTTCGCGTCGCCGGTCCAGGCGGCCGGCGCACCCTCGGGTGGGTCGACGGACGCGCTGTGCAGCGCGAACCGCGGATCACGCAGCAGGTCGGCGCCCTTGCGCGCGCCGGGCATCGAGCCGAAGGTGAGCTCGCCGTCGGCGAACTGGATCTCGATCCCGCTGATCCGGGGTGAGCCGTCGGACCGCAGCGTCGCGATGGTCTTGTGCTTGTGCGCGTCGAAGATGCTGCGGACCCGGGCGGCGAACTCCGGCTCGGCCTGTTCGACGTCGTTCCACGAGGACATGGGCCCATCGTGGACCCGAAACCTGACAGAACCTGACAACTAAGGTGCTACCGGTCGGTAAGTACCCTCGGCCGGAAGAGCAGTCCCGACGAACGAGGAGCATCGATGCCCGAAGCCGTGATCGTCGCAGCGGCCCGATCCCCGATCGGCCGTGCCTTCAAGGGGTCGCTGGCGAGCATCCGCCCCGACGACCTGACCGCACAGATGGTCCGCGCCGCACTCGACCAGGTCCCCCAGCTCGACCCGGCCGACATCGACGACCTGATGCTGGGCTGCGGGCTGCCCGGCGGCGAGCAGGGCTACAACATGGCCCGCGTGGTGTCGGTGCTGCTGGGCTACGACAGCCTGCCCGGCACCACCATCACCCGGTACTGCTCGTCGTCGGTGCAGACCACCCGGATGGCGCTGCACGCCATCAAGGCCGGCGAGGGCGACGTGTTCATCTCCGCCGGGGTGGAGACGGTGTCGCGGTTCGCCAAGGGCAACTCCGACTCGCTGCCGGACACCCACAACCCGATCTTCGCGGAGGCGGAGGCCCGGACCGCGCAGGTCGCCGAGGCCGGCGCCGACACCTGGACGGACCCGCGCCAGGCCGGACAGGTGCCCGACATCTACATCGCCATGGGCCAGACCGCGGAGAACCTCGCCCGCGCCAAGGGCGTGACCCGCGAGGACATGGACCACTTCGGGGTCCGCTCGCAGAACCTGGCCGAGAAGTCGATCGCCAACGGGTTCTTCGCCCGCGAGATCAGCCCGGTCACGCTGCCCGACGGCACCGTCGTCTCCACCGACGACGGCCCCCGCGCCGGCGTCACCTACGAAGGGGTCTCCGGGCTCAAGCCGGTGTTCCGCCCCGACGGGCGGATCACCGCCGGCAACTGCTGCCCGCTCAACGACGGCGCCGCCGCCCTGGTGATCATGTCCGACACCAAGGCCGCCGAGCTCGGCATCACCCCGCTCGCCCGGGTCATCTCCACGGGCGTGTCCGGGCTGTCCCCGGAGATCATGGGCCTGGGCCCGGTCGAGGCGTCCAAGCAGGCCCTGGCCCGTGCCGGGATGACCATCGACGACGTCGACCTGGTCGAGATCAACGAGGCGTTCGCCGCGCAGGTCCTGCCGTCGGCCCGCGACCTGGGCATCGACGAGGACAAGCTCAACGTCAACGGTGGCGCGATCGCCCTCGGTCACCCGTTCGGCATGACCGGCGCCCGGATCACCACCACGCTGATCAACGGGCTGCGCACGCACGACAAGGCCATCGGTCTGGAGACCATGTGCGTCGGCGGCGGCCAGGGCATGGCCCTGGTCATCGAGCGTCTGAGCTGACCCACCCTTCCGACGACGAGCGGCACGTCCCTACCCGCGCGGAGGTGACGTGCCGTTCGTCGCTCCGGAGAACTGCCCGATCTCAGAACCTGCGCCCGAGAGCCGTATGCGTCGAGGACTGTTCCGTGCGGCCTCACCGATGGGGGAGATGGATTCCGGCACCGAAATGACGAACGCCGCGGACATCCGCTCCGGGGGAAGCAGTCGTCCGCGGCGTCGCCGGCCGGGAGGGGGGGTCGCCCGGCCGGTCACGGCCCTGCCGGCGGTACCCGGGTGGGTGGACCGGGCAGGCCCACCCACCCTGGGATCACTCCTGACGCAGGTAGGACAGCAGGCGCAGGATCTCGATGTAGAGCCAGACGAGCGTGGTCATCAGGCCGAAGGCGATGTACCAGGCGAACTTCGCCGGGACGCCGTCCCTGACCGCCTGGTCGGCCATGTCGAAGTCCAGCAGAAGGCTGAACGCTGCGACGCCGATGCAGACGATGCTGAACAGGTACGCCAACGGCGAGCCGTCGCGCAGACCCAGGCCACCGGTGGTGAAGAAGCTGACGATCATGTTCGCCAGCATCAGGACGACGATGCCGATCGTGGCGCCCATCAGCCAGCGGGTGAACTTCGGGGTCACTCGCACGGCACCGGTCTTGTAGACGACCAGCATGCCGACGAACACACCCGCGGTACCGATGACGGCCTGGAATCCGATGCCCTCGAACTGGGTGCCGCTGAACTCCAGCGCGCCGGTGATGGCACCCAGCGCCACACCCATCGCGGCCGAGTAGACGAGCACCAGGGCCGGGTTGCTGCTCTGCTTGAAGATGACGATCAGCGAGACGACGAAGCCGACGATGAAGGCCGGCAGCGCCAGCCAGTATGCACCGCTGATGGCGGTCAGGATCCCGGCGACGAGGGCGACACCGGCCGTGACCGCGGTCTTGGTGACGACGTCGTCGACGGTCAGCGGACGCTGGCCGGCCCCGGCTCGGCCGATGTCGGCCCGGGACGTCTGGGCGCTGGCGAAGGCGGCACCGCCACCCATCATGCCGCCCTGGCGGTTGAAGTCGGCGTATCCGCCGCCCTGCCCGGCGGGCAGGTTGCGGAACGCCGGGTTGCTACTGGTGCGCACCTGGATCCTCCTGAAAGCGCGGGTGGGCGTCCGTTGATGGAACGCGGGGGACACCCGGTGAGTTCCCGCTCGGTAAAGACGATTTTACGCTCGCTCCGCGGCCGGTGTCGCCGGCCCGCCACGCGTTCACGGTCTCAGGCCGCCTCGGGCCCTGCGGCCGCGGGTGGGTCGAGGGCTATCCCGGCCGCCTCGACGGCCGCCTCGGTCTGCAGCCGGACGTACGCACGATCGCTGGTGCCCTCTCGCGCAGCGGCCAGCGGGGCGGCATCCACCCCGACCGCCCCGGCCAGGCCGATCAGGACGTCGTCATAGGCCATCAGCAGAGCGACCCGGCGCAACCTGGTCCGTGGCGGCGGGCCACACACCTCCCGGCGTAGCCGGCGCAGATCGGCAACCAGCGACTCCAGCGATGGTCCCGTGGGCACGCCGGGACGGCGGGCCCGGCACGCGGCGACGGCGGCCGGCACCCGCAGTGCCGCCCAGAACAGCAGCGTCGGGGCTGCCGTGATGACCAGGTAGAGCGTCATCCCGGCCACCAGCGGACGGTCGCCCGTCATGCTCCGAGATTACGCGCCCGGCCGCCGAGATCGCCCGCCTTCGGCCGGAGGCCCCATTTCCGGGTGCCGCGAGCGAGGCGGAACGATGCATTGCCCGCCAGCACTACTCCGGATAAGCGAGGTTTGCCGGACGTCCCCCCGGGGCATCCCGACCCGACTTGGAGGTGACGGACGATGTGGGCGTTCTTCTCCGCACGGCTGCGGATGTGGCTGGTCCTGGCCGTCGGCGCACCGGTCCTCGGCTGGTTGCTCGGCCGGCTCGGTGACGTCATCGAAGCCCGTCGCGGGCCCAACGGCCTGAGCCGCGTGCTGCGGAAGGGCCGCGGCTGGTTGCACCGGCGCAGCAAGGGGCCGCTGGCCGCGTCCGCTGCGAGGGCGAGACAACCGCGCACCAGGCGTTTCATCGGTCGCGGCCGGCCCGGCTAGCGTCGGCGCGGTGAGCACGCGCGACACCACCGAGCTGGCGGTCCACCACTACCGGGCCCACTGTTCCTGGTCGGGCTCGACCGCCGACGGTTACCACCACTACGACCGTTCCCATCTCGCCGGTGCGGCACCCGCGGACGCCGGGCTCACCCTGAGCTCCGACCCCGCCTTCGGCGGCGACCCGGCCCTGCTCAACCCGGAGCAACTGATCGTCCTGGCGGCGTCGTCCTGCCAGCTGCTGTCGTTCCTCGCCGTCGCAGCCCGGGCCAGGCTCGACATCCGCGAGTACCGCGACGACGCCGAGGCCTTCATGCCCGAGGCCGATCGGCCCGTGCGCCTGGCCGAGATCGTGCTCCGGCCGCGGATCGTGCTGGCCTCCGGGCCCACGCCGGAACGGGTCCGCCATCTCGTCGAGGTGGCCCACCGCGAGTGCTTCATCGCCAACAGCCTGGCGACCCCGATCCGGGTGGAGCCCGTCATCGAGTTCGTCTGAGTCGGCCGGCGGATCCACGAGGTCGCCGGAGTCGATTTCGGCGACGCCGAGAGCCGCGCGACCCTGCAGGTGGCACAGTGAGCGCACGCCGGGCCAAGGGGCCCCACCGACGACCGGCGCCACCGCGAGACGCGAGCCGCCCGGCTGGACGCCTCGCCGCTGCGGGCACGAGCAGCGTCGCGGCTCGTCAGTCGACCTCGCGCAACAGCTCATGGGCCACCGAGGACGCCGCCTCGTACTGCTCGGGCCGCAGGTGGTACGGATTGTCGATGAGCTGGCCGTCGAGCCAGACCTTCGGATGGCCCTTGACCACGGGGATCACCACGCGCCCGTCGAACACATCGACGTCGTACATGCAGACGCCGATCAACGGGTACGCCCGCAGCCACCCGGTCACCCGCGCCTCGTAGCTCAGCAGGTCGGCCGGGAACGCCGGACGGGTCGGCGGCCGGATCCAGCTCATGTCCCCGATGACGCGCGCGGTTCGGGGGGGCGGTGCCGCCGAAGGCCTGTTCGGACCAGTCCCACAGCAACCCCAGCATCCGTTCCGGTTCGAAGGCACCGGATCTCAGGTAAGTCTCATGCGGGTCGACCGTCTCCAGCAGGCCGGCGTCGAGACCGGGCTCGACGACGAGGGCCGACAGGTCGGGGCACTCACCACCAGCCGTCAGGAACAGACAGGACTGTCCCGCGCGCAGGCCGTCGCGGAGGAACGGCAGGAGCAGCCGGTCACGTTCGCGGCGACCTCGATGCAGGACGCACAGGTGGTCGTGCGTCCTCACCGGTACCCCACCGAGGTCAGCTTCCGGAACGCGGTTCGCCGTGTTCATGGCGCCTCCACGGGCCTTGCCGGAACGAGCGTCAGCGGCGGACGGAGTGTCGGATCCTCATGCCCGCCCCGATACATCCCGCCGAGCCGAAGACAGGCCCCGCGTTGGCTCTCGCAGGCCACGGACCACCGGCCGGAGCCGGTCTCGCCCGTCGCCCACCCGGGTATCAGGCGACGGCCGGCGCTCCGGGGCTCCGGAAGGAGCGGACGACGTGCAGCACGGGACGCGACGCTCAGGAGGGTCGGCTCGACCCTGCAAGCAGGTCTCAGGGCAGATGCTTCGACCCTGCAAGCAGGTCTCAGGGCAGATGCTTCGACCCTGCAAGCAGGTCTCAGGGCAGATGCTTCGACCCTGCGACCGAGCGGCGGCGGGCCAGGAGCTGGGCGACCAGCTGGGCGGCGGTGGCCGCGACGGTGGTGGCCAGCGCGATGCCCCACTGGTGGGGCAGCAGTGGCTGGGAGCCGACGACACGGCTGATGCCGGGTGTCTGGACGGCGGCAGCCAGGACCAGCAGCGAACCGGCCGCACCGGCGAGGACCAGCGGGGTGCGTCCGCGGACCACCATGGTCTGCCCGAGCTGGGCACCGACCAGCGCGACCAGCCCGGTGGTGCCGGCCTGTCCCGGGCCGCTGACGGGACGGGCCAGCAGCCAGGCCACGATCGCCGCGATCGCGGTGATGGCCGCCCGCACCCCGATGTCACGGTTCAGCGCACTGCCGAGGGAGGCGTCCGGGCCCTCGGCGAGCAGTTCCTCCGGGGTCACATCGGGGGGTGGCCGCACCGCGACGGCCATCGCCGGCAACACATCGGTCAGCAGGTTGACCAGCAGCAACTGCCGCGCGTTGAGTGACACGCTCCCGCTCATCAGGCCGGTCCCGAGGGTGTAGGCGATCTCGCCGAGGTTGCCGCCGAGCAGGATCGACAGCGAGTCCCGGACCGAGGTCCACATCGCCCGGCCCTCCACGATCGCGTCGGTGATGGTCTCGATGCGGTCGTCGGTGATGACCACGTCGGCGGCTTCACGGGCGGCCGGCGTGGCGCGGGCGCCGAGGGCGAGACCGACGTCGGCGAGCCGGATGGCGGGCGCGTCGTTGGTGCCGTCCCCGGTGACCGCGACCGTCCGGCCGGACCGCTGCAGCTGCTGCACGATCCGCGCCTTCTGCACCGGGGTGACCCGGGCGAAGACCGCGACGCGCGGCAGGGCGATGTCGAGCGCGGCGTCGTCGAGGCCGTCGAGCTCGGCCCCGGTCAGCACCTGCCGGCCGTTGAGGACATCGAGTTCGGCGGCGATCGACTCGGCGGTGCTCGGGTGGTCACCGGTGATCATCACGATCTCGACGCCCGCGCCGCGCAGTGTCGCGACCGCGTCCGCTGCGGTCGGCCGCACCGGATCGGCCAACGCCAGCAGCCCGCGGAACTCGAGGCTGCCGACCACCGGCTCCGCCCGCCGCGACAGCCGGGGCACCTGGCGCTCCGCGACCGCGAGCACCCGGTAACCTCGCCGGGCCAGCCGGTCGATCTCCTCCTCGATCTGCGACCGTGCCGCACCGTCCAACGGTTCGGTGGCGGTGCGGCGCCGGTGCGTGCACAGCGGGAGCACGACCTCGGGTGCGCCCTTCACGCTCACCGACGCGCCGTCGCCTCCTCGCCACAGCGTCGCGTGATAGCTGCGGCTGGACTCGAACGGCAGCTCGTCGAGGTGCTCCATCTCGTCCTGGTCGTGGCCGGCCACGATCCCGAGCCGCCGTGCCCCGCCCAGCACGGCGCGGTCCGTCTGGTGCACCACCTCATGCGCGTCGGCCTGGAAGGGGCTCGCCCGGACCGCGGACGCCAGCACCCCGTGCAGGTGCGGCGGTAGGTCGTCCACCGAGTGCGTCGCCGTGCCGTCCGACACCTGCCGCAGGCTGATCCGGCCCTCGGTCAGCGTGCCGGTCTTGTCGAAGCACAGCACGTCGACCCGCCCGAGGGCCTCGACGGTCGCCGGATTGCGGACCAGCGCCCCCCGGGCCGACAGCCGCCGCGCGGCGGCGAGCTCCGCCACGGTGGCCACGAACGGCAGTCCCTCGGGTACCGCGGCCACCGCCAGACTGACCGCCCGGCTCCACGCCTGGCTCATCGGCCGGCGGCGCAGCAGGTCCACCGCGATCAACCCGACGCCGGCGCCCACCGAGAAGGGCAGCGCGCGGGCCGTCAGGGACCGCAACCGGGTCTCGACCCCGCTCTCCGGGACGCCGCCGATGTGCAGCCGGAGGGTCCGGCCGGCCTCGGTGTGGTCCCCGGTGGCCACGACGACCGCATCGGCTCGACCGGCGGCGACGACGGTCCCGTCGTAGAGCATGCTGCGCCGGTCGGCCACGTCCGGTGCGCTGGTGGCTCGGACCGACTTCGCCACCAGAGCGGACTCCCCGGTGAGCGAGGACTCGTCGATCTCCACACCCTGGACGTCTATCAGCCGGCAGTCCGCGGGCACGGCGTCCCCGGCCTGCAACTGGATCACGTCCCCGGTCACCAGTTCGGCGGCGGGGACGGTGTGCTGTCTGCCCTGGCGGAGCACGCTGACCGGCGTCGCGCTGGACCGGGTGAGGGCCCGCAGCGCTCGCTGCGCGTCGAGCCGCTGCGCCCCGCCGATGACCGCGTTCAGCCCGAGCGCCGTCGTGATCAGCAGCGGATCGAGGACCGATCCGGCGCTCGCGGACAGGCCGGCCCCGGCGGCCAGGGTGGGGGTGACCGGGTTGGCCAGCTCCTCCAGGGTGGCCCGACCGAGCCCCACCTCCTGGTGGCCGGGGTTCCCGCGGTGCTCGCGGCGATGCCCCGGCTCGTCGTCGGCCAGCCCGCCTGGGCCGCTGTCCAGTGAGCACAGCACCGCCTCCGGGGACATGGCGTGCCACGGTGTCCGCTCCACGGGTACCGGCGGAGGGCGCCCCGCCGCGGACAACCCGGCCCAGGTGCCGAGGCCGAGCGCGAGTAGAGCTGCCATCTGCACCGTGATCGTCGCGCGGTCCGGCGCACCGAGGCGCGGGCCCAGCCCCGCGAGCAGCGCGCCGACCGCGGACCCCAGGATCGACAGCTGTGCGCTGCGCCGGCTGGCCTGCCGCGCCGGCCCGACCGCTTCGAGCAGGAAACACGCTTCCGAACGACTGCGACACAGCACGTGCGCGCCCCACGGGGGCGCCCCCCGGGCGTCGACCAGGCCGATGCCGACATCGGCGGCGGCGAGCGCCGAGCCGTTGCGCGGCGCGACGAGCGCGACGACGTGCCCGTTCCCCTGCAGGGCCCGCACCGAGGCCACCGCCGCGTCACCACCCCGCACGACACCGTCGGTCGTCAGCCGGCGCTCGAGCCGCCGCGTGGCACCGGCGATGAGCACCGAACCCGCGCGGCCCGCCGCGTCGACCACCGCCTCGGCCAGCGGGTCGAGCTCGTCGGACACGATCGCGAGCGCGACCACCTGCTCGTCGCGGCGCAGCGCCAGTACGGTGGCGCCGCTCGCGGCGCGCTCCCAGGCCGCCGCCCGGATCCCGGCCGGGAGCGTGCGGACGGCGCGGCCGAGTGGTTCCACCGTCCACTGTGCATGCTTTCGGCGAAGCCGCGGACGACGCACGTCGACGAGGTCGTGCACGCGCTCGACCACCTCGGCCGGATCGGCGTCGGACGCCACCGGTAGCACCTCGTCGACCACCCGCCGCCCGCTGAGCAGGACACGGGCGTCCACCACCACCGTGTCCACCCGGTCCAGCCGGCGCAGGACATCTGCATCGACGACCAGCGTGCCCCGTGCCGCGGCGTCGCGGTCGAGTTGACCGGCGAAGCCTTCGCGCCCGGCACCCGCCGCCTTCGGCACGCCCGCCGCCAGCGCCGCGGTCGCCAGCGGCACGGAGCTGAGAGAGGCCAGAAGTGCGGCGGCCCCACCCACCGCGGCCAGCGCCGATCGTTCGGCCACCCGTTCGACCGGCCCGCCGGGAATCGGACCCGGACGCGGCGGACAGCGCAAGGGCGGCGCTCGATGCGCACCGGGCACCACCGACAGTTCCGCGTCCCAGCTCGCCCATGCCCTGCGCCGGGCGAGAGCCTCCTGATGCCGGTTGAACCGCTGGCACGTGTCGACGACCAGGCCGAGCGGCCGCCGGGTGACCGCCTGGGAGACCGAGCTCCCCACGGTCAGCAGCAGGTACGCGCCCGGCCGGCCGAGCACCCGCTCCGCGAGGGAACGCAAGCGGGGGGTGGCGTCGACCATCCCCAACACGGGCGGGAGCACCGAGCCCAGCGTGCGCATCGGGACCGGGCGGGTCACGGCGGTGTAACCGAGGCCGCCGAGGTTCAGCGCGACCCCGAGGGCCTCCCACAGCACCGCGGCCGGGGCCCCGGGATGAGCCCGGCCGGCCGGAGCGCGCGGCTCGGCCGCGAGGCCGAACCGCCGTTCGGCCTCACCCACCAGCCCGGCGAGCTCCCGAACGCTCAGCCGGCCCGGGTCGTACTCGATCACGACCTGACCCAGCACGGCGTTGAGCTCCGCCCTGCTCACTCCGTCGTGCTCGACCAGCCACTGTTCCAGTTGCGCCGCGACCGGCTCGGCGTCCTCGCGGTGCACCCCGCGCACCGGGATGTGGGCTCGATCCGCTGCGGCGTACGTCGCCCCGGACGCTGCGATCGAGACCAGCTCGACCGCGCCCGCTATCGCACCTGACACCGCCCCGACGGATGCACCGATCACCGCTCCGGCCGCCCGTGTGGGCGCGCCGAGCATTTGCTGCAGGCCCATGCAACCCCCGGGCGGGCCGAGTCGTCGGTTCCTGGCCGGCCACCGCCACGGCCGGGGTCAGTCAGGCCTCGCCGGCCGCCCGTTCATCCGCGGCCCGCGCGCCACGCGAAGTGCCGCCGCTACGCGGCAGGGGATCGAGCTCTCCCCGGCTGGCGAGAGCCGTTCCGACACCGATCGCCGCCGCGACCGGCCACTCGATCACGCCGAGCGCCGCGGTCACCACCAGACCGCTGTAGTACAGCGTGGCCACCGGTGAGGGCAGCAGCGACCGGGCCGCGCCGCCCAGCTCTCCGGCGCTGGGGACGTGCATGTCCGGCGCCCGGAACTGTGCGGTCATGAACGGCAGGTTGACCGTTGCCGTTCTCCGGCCACCGTTGTGCTGCCGTCCGCCCGGCCCCTCGGATTCGCGGCCCCGGCCTTCGCCGGCCCGCTCTGCCGACCGGGCGGGCGTCGTCTTGCGGGTCTCCTGCGTGCCCGCCGCCGACTGGCTCGGGCTCCTCGTCCTCGTCGCCATGACGTCCTCGATCCGTTCTGCCAGCCAGAACCGTTCCGACCGTACGCAGGGCGGTACCCGGCCAACAAGAGGGCAAACAGCCGATGGTGTCCCGCCGAGCAGCGAGGCCGCCGTCCTGTTCGGACGGATGGAGAGCCGTCGCGACGGCCTGCCTCCGGGCCAGGCCGTCGGCTGGACGACCTGGCCGGTCGCCAGCACGGGGCCCGGCGGGGTGAGGTGCCGAGGAGGCTGGATCAGCCCGTCGGCGCGTTCCAGTCCACGAGCTGCACGATCACTCCGTTGGGGTCGCGCACCTGGAACGCCCGCTCGCCCCACTCCTCGCTGGTCAACGGCATCGTGACGGTGACGCCTTCGGCCTGCAGCCGAGCCAGCTCACCCTCGAGATCATCGACGGTGAACGCCAGGATCAATCCCGACGCGTGGTCGTCGCGCTGATCGGCGGGCAAGGTCGCCAGGCCGCGACGCAGGAAGACCACGTTCATGCCCGCGTCGTCACGGGCGAGCGAGGCGAACCCGTCAGCGGCCATCTCGGTGCGGAAGCCGAAGTGGTCCACGAGGAAGGCCGCAGAGGCCGGCACGTCCTCCACATTGAGCGAAACGGCCGATGCGGTGATCTTCACGGGTACTCCTCGGCGGGGTTATTTGTACGGTGTACATCGTACGCCGTACGACATCGAGTGCGTCAAGATTGTTCCCATGCCCACCGACCGCAGCAGCGCCGGCGACCCGGACCGCACCCTCGCACTGCTGTGGCGCGACCCGTCGGCGGTCCCGCGCCGCGGCCCGCGGCAGGGGCTGACCATCGACGCCGTGGTCGACGCGGCGACCCGACTGGCCGACACCGAAGGGCTCGCAGCCGTCACGATGCGCCGGGTGGCCCAGGCCCTGGCCGTCGCGCCGATGACGCTCTACACCTATGTCCCCGGCAAGGCCGAACTGCTCGACCTGATGCTCGACGCCGTCTACGCGGCCATGCCGCGCACCGACACCTCCGGGCGGCCGTGGCGGGAGCGGGTCACGGCCGTGGCCGAGGAGAACCGCGCGCTGTTCACCGCACACCCGTGGGCGGCGATGATCTCCACCAGCCGCCCGCCGCTGGGTCCGGGCCAGATGGCCAAGTACGAGCACGAACTGCGGGCCCTGGACGGGCTGGGCCTGTCCGATGTCGACCTCGACGCCGGGCTCGCCCACCTGCTCGGCTTCGTCCGCTCGCACGCTCGCGACGCCGCCGACGCGCGCGCCACCCAGCACGCCACCGGAATGGACGACGAACAGTGGTGGTCGATCAACGAGCCGCTGCTGGCCCGAGTCCTCGACGAGTCCACGTACCCCACCGCGGTCCGGGTCGGGGCCGCCGCCGGATCCGCTCATGGCAGCGCCTGGAGTCCGGAGCACGCCTGGCACTTCGGGCTCGCCCGCGTCCTCGACGGGCTCGCGGCGCTGATCGAGCGCCACTCGTGACCGGCACGGCCGGCGGAACCATCCGGCCGGGAGACCGATGCGGTCGATCCCGCCCGCCGGCCCCCTC
>NZ_JAAXKZ010000079.1 GCF_012911875.1 Pseudonocardia bannensis
CTGCAGCACCGCCGGCCTCGCCAGGTCCGGCGGTGCTGCAGGTCGCGATCGACCCGGTGTGCGGGATGGAGGTCGCGGTGACCGCTTCCGGCGTGTCCGCCCAGCACGCGGGCCGGGCGTACTGGTTCTGCGGCACGGGATGCCGGCAGGCGTTCCTCGACGACCCGGCCCGCTTCCGGGGATGACCGCCGTGCCGCCGGGCGGGACCGGGCCACCCGGGGGATCGGATGTCCCCGACGTCGACGCGCTGCGCGCCGCCCTCGACGGGGTCGGCTACCTCGCCGACGATGCCCTCGCGACCGCGCTGTTCCTGGCGCTGCGGATGGGCCAGCCGCTGCTGCTCGAGGGCGAGCCGGGGGTCGGCAAGACCCGCGCCGCCACCGCGCTCGCCGAAGCGCTCGGCACCACCCTGCTGCGGCTGCAGTGCTACGAGGGGCTGACGGCCGGCGAGGCGCTCTACGAGTGGAACTACCCGCGGCAGCTGCTGTCGATCCGGCTGGCCGAGAGCCGTGGGGTGGAGCTGGGTGACGCGGACCTGTTCACCGAGGACTACCTGCTGGCCCGGCCGCTGCTCGCCGCCATCACCCATCCCGGGCCGGGGCCGGCGGTGCTGCTCATCGACGAGATCGACCGGGCCGACGACGAGTTCGAGGCCTTCCTGTTCGAGATGCTCGCCGAGTCGGCCGTGACGATCCCCGAGCTCGGCACCCGCCGCGCGGTGGTGCCGCCGGTGGCGGTGCTGACCTCCAACCGCACCCGCGACCTGCACGACGCGCTGAAGCGGCGCTGCCTCTACCACTGGATCGGCTACCCGGACCCGCGCCGGGTGGAGGAGATCATCCGCCGCCGGGTGCCCGGGGCGGCGGACTGGCTGGCGGCCCGGGTCGCCGACGCGGTGCAGCGGTTCCGCGGCCTGGACCTGCTCAAACCCCCCGGCGTGGCGGAGGCGATCAGCTGGACGACCGCGCTGCACGTGCTGGGGGTCACCGAGCTCGACGTTCCGGCGGCCGAGCGCACCCTGGGGGCGGTGCTGAAGTACGCCGAGGACTCCGACGCCGCCCGCGCCGCGGGTCTCGCCACCCTGATCTCCCGTGCCTGAGCCCGCGAGCCGGCGGTCCCGGGAGGGCGGGTCAAGGCTTCCGGGTGACCTGCCGGCGCTGGTGGCGCGGTTCGCCGCGGCCTGCCACGACGCCGGGCTGCCCGTCGGCCCCGACCGCGCCGAGCGACTGGCCCGGGCCGTCGTCACCGTCGCGCCGCGGACGACGCAGCGCCTCCGCCACTGTGCGCTGGCCACGCTCGTGTCCGATCCGGCGCAGATCCCGGTGTTCGACCAGGTCTTCGCCGCCGTGTTCGGCGGGCTCGTCGACGCGGCCGAGTCGCGCGGCGACCCGAACGCGCCGCCGCTCGCCGGCGCGCCACCGGCCACCGTCGCGCCCCGGGCCGGGGAGGCCGGGGGTGCCGGGGTGCTGCAGGCCGAGCCCGGCCCGGCGGCGGCCGGCGCCGGCACCGCGGTCCCGGTACCTGGCGTGGCCAGCGCCGCCGAACGGCTGGCCGGGCGCGACTTCGACGAGCTGTCCGCAGAGGAGCTACTGGCGCTGGCCGCCGCCATGCGGCGGTTCCGGGTCGCGACGCCGCCGCGCCGGTCGCGCCGGACCCGGACGGCGCCGCACGGCCGGCGGACGGATCTGCGGTCCACCCTGCGCACCGCCCGGCGGACCGCGGGCGATCCGGTCGAGATGATCCGGCTGGCCCCACGGCGGCGGCCGCGCCGGCTCGTCGTGCTGTGCGACATCTCCGGCTCGATGGAGCCGCATGCGCGGGCCCTGCTGCAACTGCTCTACTGCGCGGGCGGGGGCGCGGGTGCCGAGGTGTTCACGTTCGCCACGCGGCTCACGCGGCTGACCCCGGCGCTGGCCCACGGCACCCCGGCGGATGTACTGCACCGGGCCACGCGGCTCGCGCCGGACTGGTCGGGCGGCACCCGCATCGGGGAGGCGCTCAAGCGGTTCCTCGACTCCTACGGTGCGCGGGGGATGGCCCGCGGTGCCGTCGTGCTGATCATCTCCGACGGCTGGGAGACCGGGGATCCCGCGTTGCTCGGTGAGCAGATGGCCCGGCTGTCCCGGTTGGCGCACCGCATCGTCTGGGCGAACCCCCGGACGCGGCAGCCGGGGTACCGGCCCCTGGTCGGCGGCATGGCGGCGGCCTGGCCCCACTGCGACGCCGTGGTCAGCGCGCACCGGCTCGCCGCGATCGACGACCTGCTCGCCGCACTGGCCGACCCGGTACCGCAGCGGACGGCCCGGACCACCGTGCGGTAGTGGGATGTGACGGCGTCAGCGGGTCAGGGCTACTTCACGCTCACCCCGGCGGGTAGCCCGTCGACGTGCCAGTCGTCCGCGTGGACCTGCACCGTGACCCGCGCCCCGGCCAGCGGGATGTTGTCGAGCCGCAGCGGGAGCATCCGCTCGGGCAGCGCCGGCGCGACGCTCACCCGGCCGGCCGGGACGTCCGGATCGAAGCGCAGCAGGCTGCGGGTGATCAGTACCGGGGCGGCGGCCGCCCACGCCTGCGGGGAACAGGACGTCGGGTAGGGGACGGGCTCGGCGAACTCGGGCCGGTCGAACCCGCAGTAGAGCTCCGGCAGCCGGGCGCCGAAGTCCGCGGACGCGTCGATGATCCCGAGCGCGATCTGCTGGGCCTCGGTGGTGAAGCCGTAGCGGGCCAGCCCGGCGACGGCGATCGCGCTGTCGTGCGGCCAGACCGAGCCGTTGTGGTAGCTCATCGGGTTGTAGGCGCCCATGTCGGCGGCCAGGGTGCGGACGCCGAAGCCGCTGTTCAGCTGCTTCCCGGCGAGGTGGCGGGCCACCGCGGGCGCCTTGTCGTCGTCGACGATGCCGCTCCACAGGCAGTGGCCCATGTTGGACGTGATCGCGTCGACCTGGTTCTTGTCGCCGTCCAGCGCTATGGCGAGCGCCTCGGTCTCGGGCATCCAGAAGGCATCGTTGAACGCGGACTTGAGGCGGGCCGCCCGGCACTCCCAGAGCGTCGCGGTGGCGTCGTCGTCGAGCGCCGCGGCGATCGAGGACCGGGCGAGGAACGCGGCATAGGTGTAGGCCTGCACCTCGCACAGGGCGATGGGGGGTACGGCCAGCCGCCCGTCCGCGTAGTTGACCCCGTCGAAGGAGTCCTTCCAGCCCTGGTTGGCCAGCCCGCGGTCGGTGTGCCTGCGGTACTCGACGAAGCCGTCGCCGTCGGGATCCCCGTCGCCGAGGATCCACTCCAGGGCCCGGTCCGCCGCCGGCAGCAGCGCCGCCAGGTCCTCGCGGGGCAGCCCTCCCCACCGGTGCAGCTCGCCGAGCAGCATGACGAACAGCGGGGTCGCATCGGCGGTGCCGTAGTAGACGTTGCCGCCCCCGAGGGCGAGAGCGGCGTGCCGGCCCAGGCGGACCTCGTGCAGGATGCGGCCGGGCTGCTCCTCGGTGAGCAGGTCGTACCTCGTGCCCTGCAGCCGGGCCAGGGTGCGCAGCGTGCACTGTGCGAGCCGGGGGTCCAGCGGCAGCGTCATCCAGCCGGTGAGCAGCGAGTCCCGGCCGAACAGCGCCATGAACCAGGGCGCCCCGGCCGCGACGACCGGGCAGTCGGGGTGCATGGGGTCCTCGATCTGCAGCGCCCCCAGGTCGCGCGCGCTCGCGGCCAGCGCGGCGGCCAGGACCGAGTCCGGGGTCTGGATGCGCGGGGTGGCCAGCCGCCACGCGGACATCCGGCGCGCGGACGGGCTCGACTCGACGGGCTGACCGCACCGGTGCCGCGGCGGGATCCGCCTGCCGCCGACCGAAGCCTCCACCGACAGGCACGTCGACCACTCCGACTTGGCCGGGACCACCACGTGGAAGGTGAACCGGCCGGGGGTCACGGTGGCGTCGCCGGTGGTGGCGATCCGGGAGGCGCGGACGTCGTCGGGGGTCTCGAGGTGATAGGTCAGCGCATCCGTGTCGACGTCGACGGTGATTCCGGGCGCCGGACGCACCCGCTGCTCCTTCACCTCGAACAGGTCGGCGAAGTCGGCGCCCACGCTGATCGTGAGGATGATGCCCGTGGCCTCCCGGCCCAGGTTGCGCAGCACGACGTCCTCGCGCAGACCGTCGCCCACGTAGCGATGGCGCAGCACCAGCAGCGTGCTGTCGGCGTGCCCGCTGCGCGGGGTGACGCGTCCGACGAAGGTGACCCGGTAGGGCTCGGCATCGTCCTCCAGCGCGGCCAGGGTCTGCACCGGCTGCCCGTCGACGGCCAGCCGGTGGCACGACAGCACCCGGGTGTCCGCGACGAACAACCCGTGCGGGAACTCCCGCATCAGGTCGCCGGAGACGGCGGAGACGCAGAACGTCGCGCCCTCGACGACGGTGACGGTGCCGGCCTCCGCGGTCGGCAGGGGTGGTCCTGCACCGGAGGCCCAGGCGACGCCCCCGGCCTCCTCGGCGTCGACGGTCATCGGCTCACCGCATCCAGGTAGAGGTCCAGGTGGTCGGCGACCATCCGGGAGGTGGAGAAGCGCTGCGTGACGGTCTCCCGGCAGACCGCCCGGTCGATCTCGTCGATCCGGTGGACGGCGGCGACGAGGGCTCCGATGTCCATGCGCAGGAAGCCCGTCGTCCCGTCGGTGACGATCTCCGGCGCGGCCCCGATCGGGCAGGTCACCACGGGGGTGCCGCAGGCCAGCGCCTCGACCATCACCAGCCCGAAGGGCTCGGGCCAGCGGATCGGGTTGAGCAGTGCGGTCGCGGCGCCGAGCAGCTCCAGCTTGTGCCGGATCGCGGGCTCGCCCACGTAGACGACGTCGCCGCCGAGCAGCGGCTCGACCTGCTCGGTGAAGTACGCCCGCTCCGCGGGCTCACGCATCTTGGCTGCGATCAGCAGCGGGCGGCCGGCGGCGCGGGCGATGTGCACCGCCTCGCGGGCGCCCTTCTCGGGAGTCATCCGGCCCAGGAACAGCAGGTACCCGCCCTCTCCCTGCCCGACGGGGAACTGTTCCGGGTCGATCCCGTGGTGGATCACCCGGTCCACGGTGATGTCCGGAGCCCGCGCGGCCTGGTCGTTCGAGATGGCGACCACCGGAAGCCGTTTGCCGTAGCACCGGTAGATGTGCCGCAGGTCGCCCTCGAGCGGGCCGTGGCAGGTGGTGACGACGCGGTCGTGTCCGGCCGCCAGGGCCCACGCGGGTCCGACGAGGGTGTGGTCGTGCACGACGTCACAGCCGGCGAGGGCCTCGTACCCGTGCATCACGTGCCGCAGCTCGATCTCGGCCAGCCCCATCCGATCGCCCGCTGCTTCGACGAGCGCGTACGCGGTCGGAACGGGTGCTGTGCTGTCCCCGGTCGCGAAGAGCGTGACCCGATGTCCGGCGCTGGTCAGTCCCCGGGCCAACTGGTCGACGACCGATTCGGTGCCCCCGTATGCGGGCGGTGGGACCGCCACCCAGGGCGGCGCCAGCAGCCCGATACTCAGCGCGACGCTCGGCATCGCCCCATGCTGGTGATCGAGTCACCGGTGACGATACGACCCGCTGGCACGAATGGCGCGGGCCCCGGCGGGCCTGCGGGGTCAGACCTGCGGGGTCAACGCCGAGAGGGCCTTCGAGCCGCGGACCGCCGCGGCCAGGTCGACCAGGGCGGCTCCGTGCGCGGCGGCCAGTGCGGCGCTGTCCCCGGTCAGCGTGGACCGGTCGACGTAGCCGGCGTGGTCGAGATAGAGCCCGGGGGAGAGCACCTGCACGGCGAAGAATCCGGCGAGGACGTTGCGCAGGTCGCCGACCGCCAGGAAGTGGTGCCCGCTGGCACCGGTGAGCACCGTGGCCGCGGCCTTGCCCTGCAGCGGCGCGGTCGTCTCCCCCCATCTCCCGCGCTCGGTGCGCTCCAGCAGGCCCTTGAGCAGGGCGCTGTAGGTGGCGCGGTAGACGGGGCTGCCGAACACCACCGCGTCGGCGGCCTCGAGGGCGGCGGCCACGTCGGCCGGTTCGGCCCCGCTGAGCTCGAGCAGCGACGTGCTCGCCCCGGCCGCCTTCGCGCCGGCCAGCACCCCGGCGACGGCGGCGCTGGTCCGCCCACCCGGTTCGGGGCCTCCGACGACACCCAGCACAGCGGTCACCGGGCCTCCTCCTCCGCGGAGTCGCGGCCGAGGCCGTAGCGGCCGCGGTAGAACAGCAGCGGCAGGCGGTCGGAGTCGGCTCCGAGGTCGTGCACCCGGCCGACGACGATCGTGTGGTCGCCGCCGTCGTACTCGTTCCACAGCGTGCAGTCGATCCAGGCGCTGACCCCGTTCAGCACGGGGGCGCCCGACGGGGCGGGGGTCCAGTCCACGCCGGCGAACTTGTCGGTGCCGGAACGGGCGAACCCGGCGCTGTGGTGCTCGTGGTCCTCGGCGAGGACGTTGACGCAGAACGACCCGACCTCCCGGATGCGCGGCCAGGTCGACGACGAGCGCGACGGGGAGAAGCTGATCAGCGGCGGGTCGAGCGACAGCGACGCGAACGACTGGCAGGTGAACCCGATCGGGCCGTCGGGCCCGTCCGCGGTGATCACGACGACACCGGAGACGAAGTGGCCCAGGACATCGCGCATCGTCGCCGGGTCGAGGGGACCGGGAGGCGCGCTGGCACTCGACGGGGAACCAGACATGCATCCAGATTAGGCACCCCCGGCTCCCGATGACCATCGAACGGGCGGACGCCCCGCCGGGGCCGGTGGCGGAGCCCCGGGCCGCTGGTCGGCGGGCGGGGGCTCCGCTGTCCCGATGCGGCACACGGATGGCCGCCGGGCGGGTGCGGCTCGTAGCGTGGCCCGCCGGAGCGGGCGGATGCGTGTCAGTCGAGGAGGACGGACGAATGGCCGAGCTCGAGCAGTTCCGGATGCTGATCGGCGGCAAGGCCGCCGACGCGATCTCGGGGAGGACCTTCGAGTCGCAGAACCCCTACACCGGGCGGTCCTGGGCCGTGGTGCCCGACGGCGGGCCCGAGGACGTCGACGCGGCGGTCGCGGCGGCACGGGCGGCGCTGGACGGCGAGTGGGGGGAGATGACGGGGTTCGCCCGGGCCGCGCTGCTGCGCCGGCTGGGCGACCTCGTGACCGCGAACGCCGAGCGTCTCGCCCGGCTGGAGGTCCAGGACTCCGGCAAGCTGTACCGGGAGATGATCGGCCAGCTCAACGGGCTGGGTGCCTGGTACCACTACTACGCCGGGCTGGCCGACAAGCTGGAGGGGCGTCAGATCCCGGCACCGAACCCGAACTACCTCGTCTACACCCGTCGCGAACCGGTCGGGGTGGTCGCGGCGATCACCCCGTGGAACTCGC
Source organism: Pseudonocardia bannensis (assembly GCF_012911875.1). Classification (GTDB taxonomy): domain Bacteria; phylum Actinomycetota; class Actinomycetes; order Mycobacteriales; family Pseudonocardiaceae; genus Pseudonocardia; species Pseudonocardia bannensis. Next base: position 7,347 of record NZ_JAAXKZ010000079.1, read on the forward strand.
CGCTGCTGCTCATGACCTGGAAGCTGGCGCCGGCGCTGGCCGCAGGCTGTACCTTCGTGATCAAGCCGTCGGAGCACTCCCCGGCCTCGACACTCGGGTTCGGTGAGCTGATTGATCAGGCCGGGTTCCCGCCGGGCGTGGTCAACATCGTCTCCGGGTCGTCCCGGGAGGTCGGAGCGGCGCTGGCCGGGCACCCCGGGGTGGACAAGGTCGCGTTCACCGGTTCGACGGCCACCGGGCGGGCCGTGGCCAAGGCGGCCGCGGAGAACATCAACAAGGTCACCCTGGAGCTGGGTGGCAAGTCGCCGCAGATCGTGTTCCCCGACGCCGACCTGAAGGCCGCGGCGAACGGCCTGGTCGCGGGGGTGTTCGCGGCGACGGGGCAGACCTGCATGGCCGGGTCGCGGCTGATCGTGCACGAGAGCGTGCACGACGAGCTGGTCCGGCTCGTGGCGGAGCGCGCGGCACAGATCAAGCTGGGCGACCCGAACGACCCGGAGACCGAGATGGGCCCGGTGGCCAACAAGCCGCAGTACGAGAAGGTCCTCGGCTACCTGGAGACCGCGCAGGCCGAGGGGGCGACGGTGGCCTACGGCGGCGCCGCGGACGAGGGCCTGGGTGGCTACTTCGTCAAGCCGACCGTGCTCACCGGGGTCGGTCCCGACTCGACGGTGGTCCAGGAGGAGATCTTCGGGCCGGTGCTCTCGGCCTACACCTTCACCGAGGAGGCCGAAGCGTTGAAACTGGCCAACGACACCCCGTACGGACTGGCCGGTGCGGTGTGGACGAAGGACGTGCACCGCGCTCACCGGGTCGCCGCGAAGCTGCGGGCCGGCACGGTGTGGATCAACGCCTACCGCGTCGTCGGCCCGAGCGTGCCGTTCGGCGGGTTCGGGGCGAGCGGACTCGGCCGGGAGAACGGCATCGAGGCCGTCAACGAGTACACCGAGAACAAGTCGGTGTGGGTCGAGCTGACCGGCGGCACGCGGGACCCGTTCACCCTGGGTTGATGTGATCAACATCAGCCCCGTTCCGCCGATCAGGGAGCCTGTCGCGCGCGGCCGGGAACCGCGCCCCCGGTAGAAACGGTCTGACCGGCGCCGCCTCCGAACTCACGGGGAGCCCACGGGGGTGGCGCCGGTCAGTGTGGTGGGTAGGCCGGTCGGTACGGCCGGCCCGGCGACGTCAGCTGGCGTAGGCGCGGAGCCGATCGGCCCGCTCACCGACGCGCAGCTTCGCCATCACCTCGCGCTCGATCTGGCGGACCCGCTCGCGGGACAGCCCGAAACGGCGGCCGATCTGGTCGAGCGTGCGCGGCTGGCCGTCGTCCAGGCCGTAGCGCATCCGGATCACGTGCTGCTCGCGGTCCTCCAGGGTGGCCAGCACCCGGCGCAGGTCGTCGTGCAGCAGGTGCGAGATCACCGTGTTCTCGGCGTCGGTGGCCTCGGCGTCCTCGATGAAGTCACCGAGCGGCGCCTCCTCCTCCGAACCCACCGGCATGTCCAGGCTCACCGGGTCACGGGCGTGGTCGAGCAGATCGGCGATCTTCTCCTCCGGCAGCCCGGACTCCTCGGCCAGCTCCTCGTGGGTGGCCTCGCGGCCGAGTCGCTGGTGCAGGTCCCGCTTGATCCGGGCCAGCTTGTTCACCTGCTCCACCAGGTGGACGGGCAGCCGGATGGTGCGGGCCTGGTCGGCCATGCCACGGGTGATCGCCTGGCGGATCCACCACGTGGCATAGGTGGAGAACTTGAAGCCCTTGGCATAGTCGAACTTCTCCACCGCGCGGATCAGCCCCAGGTTGCCCTCCTGGATCAGGTCCAGCAGCGGCATCCCGCGACCGGTGTAACGCTTCGCCAGCGACACCACCAGCCGGAGGTTGGCCTCGAGCAGGTGGTTGCGGGCCCGCTCGCCGTCGCGCACGATCGCGCGCAGGTCGGCGGCGTACCGGGCGTCCAGCGGTTCGGCTTCCTCGTCGGCGCCGTGAGTGTCGAGGACGTGCTTCGCGAACACGCCGGCCTCGATGCGCTTGGCCAGCTCGACTTCCTGCGCCGCCGTCAGCAGTGCGGTCTTTCCGATACCGTTGAGGTAGACCCGAACGAGGTCGGCTGCAGGGCTCTGGGCGTCGAGGTCCTCGGCGGACAGCTCGACGGCCGTGGCGGGTGTCGCCTCGTCGGGCGCGATTCGCTGCCCGGGAATGGTCTGCGGCGCTGTCATGTGCGTTCCTCCCCTACGCGACCCGGGCGGGGCGGTCGTGTCGCCTGCCGCCGGGGCTCTCATAGGTTGAACGCATCCGCACCGGAGAACGTTCCCGGGCGAGCGCATCCGCCGGCCGGGTGAACGTGGGTCACGTACGCCCGGCCGGCGCTCGCGTTCAGGGCGCGGGAACCCGCGGCGTGTCGCGCGGGGCGGACACCGCCTTGGTCGCGGCCCGCTTCCGCTTGGTCGCCCCGGCCCCGTTGGAGGTCGGGTCCGGCCGCTGCACCGAGTGCTCGTAGATGGCCTCCAGCAGCGGCGGCCAGTCCTCGCGCAGCGCGTCGCGACCCATGAACAGCCCCAGGTGGCCGCCCTGTGCGGTGCGCTGGGTGATGTGCTCGCGCGGGGTGGAGACGGCGTCCGCCGCGGCGAACACCTGCGCGGGCGGGGTGATGTGGTCGGTCGAGCCGGCCAGCAGGAACAGCGGCGACGTGATGGCCGCCATGTCGGCGCGCCGACCGTCGACCGTCAACTTCCCGGAGATGAGCAGGTTGCGCCAGAACAGGTTCTCGACGAGCCACAGGTAGAAGGCGCCGGGGATGTCCTGGGTGTACTTGAACCAGTCCTCGAAGACCCGGTAGCGCTCGACGTGGCCGTCGTCGTGGATGTTCTCCAGCAACTGCAGTTGCCGGGACACCTCGGACTGCGGCTGGATGCCGATGAAGTTGCCCAGCACGGCGCGGCCGGGCATGTTGCCTCCACCCAGGGCCACCAGTGCGCGGTAGGGGGCCAGACCGAACGCGCGGGTCAGCGCGATCGTCGAGGCCGCGATCACCGACTCACCCGCGTGGAAGTCGATCGGGGCGCCGGCCAGGGTCAGGGTGTGCACCCGCTCCGGGTGCAGCGAGGCGTAGATGGCCGCCAGCCAGCCGCCCTGGCAGTCGCCGATGAGGTTGGCCCGGCCGCCCATGCGGCGGATCGAGCGGTCGATCATGTCGAGGTAGTCGGTGATGGTGACGTGCCGGGTGGTGGCGGTCGCCGGGCGCCACTCGAGCGCATAGACCCGGGTGAGGCCGGCCGCCCGGATGACCGAGATCTGGCTCTGCGCGGGGGAGAAGTCCACGACGGTGGAGGAGTGGCCGGCCTGGGGCGGGAGCACCAGGGTGGGCACGACCTCATCGGAGCGGTGGGCCTCGGCGGTGAAGTCGCGCAGGTGTGCGAACGGGGTGCTCAGCACGATCTCGTTGGGCTGGTGCCACTGCGGGACCCGGCGGTCGCGCATGGCGTTCCACCAGAGCAGGCCGCGCGTGGCGAGGTCGACCGGGCCGGCGCGGCGGCTCAGCGTGTCGATCCAGGCGGTCCCTGCGGCTCGGGTGAACTCGGCCATGACGCGCGCCGAATTGGTCGCGTTGTAGCCGGCCAGGAAGCGCAGGGGGTCACTCGATGACGACGGGCGGCGCGGGGGAACGTCGTTCCCCGCGGGGGAATCCACCACGGTGGTCATATTGGTCTCCCATCAACACTGATGTCCGAAACTCGGAGATCCAACGGTAAGCTGTGGTGAACATCCCAAGCACTACGGGGTTATCCCTCGGTAGCGCTTGCTTTATCAAGCGCAGGTGACGGGCACGCACGTGTCGTGGGACCGCTCGCTCTGCCTACTCGCGGGTACTCCGTCATGGTGAGTCCACATCGCTCTGTCGACCTCCGGCCGGACAACGGCCGGGGAGAGTCACATCGACCAGGGAGGCGAGATCGTGACCCAGTCGAGAGACACCCAGGAACTCACGGCGCCGGTGCGCCAGGCCGCCACGGAACTGGTGACGAACCTGCGCGACCTGCTGAACCCCGAGGCGACCATGGCCCGGGTGGACCCCGTCGGCCTCGGCGGCGCGCTGGGCGAGGCCGCCCGCGCCCTCGCCGCGAGCCCGTTCGAGGCCGTTCGCGCCACCGCCGAGTTCGGCGCCCAGACCAGGCGGGCCGCGCTGGCCGCGTTGCAGCGCGGTCTCGGCGCCACCGCGGAGGGCCCGGCCGAACTGCCGGTCAAGGATCGCCGGTACACCGACCCGGCATGGGAGCAGAACGCCTGGTACTACCTGTGCCGCCAGGAGCACACCCTCTTCGCGGACTACCTGCACGCGGTCGCGGAGGATCTGGAGCTGAGCCCGTCGGCTCGACGCAAGATCGACTTCCTCGTCCAGCAGATGATCGACGCCACGGCCCCGGTCAACTGGCCGTGGTCGAACCCGGCACTGCTCAAGCGGGCACTCGAGACCGGTGGTCAGAGCCTCGTCCGCGGTGCCCGCAACCTGTTGCGTGACACCGCCACGAACCGGGGTATGCCGCGCCAGATCAACCCCGGCACGTTCGAGGTCGGCAAGGACCTCGCGGCCACGCCGGGGGAGGTGGTCTTCCGCAACCGGCTGATGGAGCTGATCCAGTACGAGCCGCAGACCGAGCAGGTGCACGAGATCCCGTTGCTGCTCAGCCCGCCGTGGATCAACAAGTACTACATCATGGATCTCGCGCCCGGGAAGAGCCTCGTGGAATGGGCGGTGCAGCACGGGCACACCGCCTTCATGATCAGTTATCGGAACCCGGACAGCGGGTTGCGCGACGTGACCATGAGCGACTACCTCCGCGAGGGTCCGATCGCCGCGATGGATGTCGTCCAGGACATCACCGGCGCGCCGAAGGTCAACGTGGCCGCGCTCTGCCTCGGCGGGACGCTGGCCACCGCCACCGCGGCCTGGCTCGCCGCCCGGGACCAGGAGCGGATCAACTCGCTCACGTTGATGAACACGCTGCTGGACTTCTCCACCCCTGGCCAGCTCGGCGTCTTCACCGACGAGAAGACGATCGACCGGCTGGAGCGGACCATGGACCGCGAGGGCTACCTGCCCGCCTCCAGCATGAAGACGACGTTCGACCTGCTCCGGGCGCGTGACCTGGTGTGGAACTACGTGGTCAACAACTGGATGCTCGGCGACGACCCGGCTCCGTTCGACATGCTGACCTGGAACTCCGACTCCACCCGCATGCCTGCGGCGATGCAGACCGAGTACCTGCGGACCTGCTACCTGGAGAACCAGCTGGCCGAGGGCAAGATGGAGCTGGCCGGCGAGCGTCTGGACCTGGCCTCGGTGCGCCAGGACGCCTACGTCGTCAGTGCCGAGGCCGACCACATCGCGCCGTGGACGTCGGTCTACTCCGGCGCTCGGCTGCTCGGCGGCACCGTCCGGTTCGTGCTGTCGAACTCCGGCCACATCGCGGGCGTGGTGAACCCGCCCTCGCCGAAGTCGAAGCACTGGTTCGGCGAGTCCGACCATCTGCCGGACAGTGCTCAGGACTGGCGCGACGACGCCGGCGAGCACAAGAAGAGCTGGTGGGAGGACTGGACGCCGTGGATCGAGGCTCGGGCCGGCGAGCTGCGCACGCCGCCGTCGATGGGCAACGCCGAGCATCCGGTGCTCGAGTCCGCGCCGGGCGGCTACGTCCTGCGCGGGTGAGCGTTCCCGAGCGACCCGGAGCCCGCGGCGACGCGACCGGTGACCATGGAACGGATCAGGGGACAATGGCCGCATGAGTCCACGGAACGGGCGTGCCAGGGTCGGATCATGAGCACCGCGCGGTCGGATGAGCCCGACAGTCGAGATCAGGGCTGGTCGGCGCAGATCAACGCACTGGGCGGGTTCATCCGCGCGCAGCGGCAGATGGCGAAGCTGTCGCTGCGCGAGATGGCCTCGCTGACCAGCGTGTCGAACGCCTACCTGAGCCAGGTCGAGCGTGGCCTGCACCAGCCCTCGCTCAAGGTGCTGCACTCCATCGCCGATGCGCTGCAATTGTCGACCGAGCAGTTGCTCAAGCAGGCCGGCTGGGCGTCCGGCGCCCCGGTCACGGGTCCCGCGGAACGGGAAGGCGACGGCAACGGGTCGACGCCTCCCGGTAGTACGGAGGAGGCTATCCGTTCGGACCCACGGCTGAGCGAGGAGCAGCGCATCGCGCTGCTGGGGGTGTACCGCAGCTTCGTGGAGGGACCGGGCTCACAGGCTCGGGACCCCGGGTCTGCTTGACATACTTAACGGAGGTGCTTAGTTTGGTTAGCGGACATCCACCCGAGTCAGAAGGGACGAGTTGATGACCGCGCCTACCGACCAGTTCGTCGACATCGCCAAGCGCAGCCAGGAGGCGGTCACCGCCGCCGTCCGCACCTGGGCCGACACCGTGCAGACCTACGCCGGCAGCCTCACCGGCAACCAGCCCAAGCTGCCCGACACGTCCGCGCTCGTCGACCGCACGTTCGACTTCGCCGAGCAGGTGCTGGAGAACCAGCGTCAGATCACCAAGACCTTCTTCTCCGCGGGTGCACAGGCCGTCGAGGCCGTCACCGACCAGGCCGCCCGCGCCGCCGAGTCGGTGACCGCGCACACGGTCAACGCCACCGAGGCCGCGGCGGACCGTGCCGCCGAGGCCGGCGAGAGCGCCGGCGAGAAGGTCGCCTCCACGGCGCGCGCTGCGCGCAACGCCGCCAAGAGCTGACCGCTCCGGGGGATCGACGCGACGGCCCCGTCCGGCTCCGCCGGGCGGGGCCGTCGCCCGTCTCCGGCTTCCGGGCGCCGCCACGCGCTGCCGGGAGTGGCCTGGATCACCTACTGTCTGCGCCATGGCGCGCGCACTGGTGACGGGGTCCGGGGAACGGGTGGCGGCGGTGGCCGAGCGGCTGTACGCGGAGGGACTGGAGGTCGTGACCGCGGCCGCCGCGAACGAACTGGACGACCTCGATCTCGGCCGGATCGACCACTACGTACAGCTTCCGGTCGCCGTCCGCCCGCTGGGGGAGACCCTCGTCGGACGGGTGCGCTCGTTCCTGTCCGACGGCCTGCTCGGGCGCTTCGCCCTCGTCGAGCGGGTGCTGCCGGTGCTCGTCGAATCGGCCACGGTCGTGCTGGTCTCGGGCAACACCCCGGGCGCCTCGCTACCGGACGACGAGCACTCCCGGCTCGCGCTGCTGCACGTGCTCGCGCACGCCACCCGTGCGGAGATGGCCACCCGCGGCGTGCAGGTGACCGTGGCCAGTGGCTCCCGGACCGACTTCGAGCTCGTCCGCTTCGCACTGCGCGGGGGCGAGGATCCGGCCGCGCGGCTGGCCAACGGCTCCGCGATGGGCGAGCCGCCCGAGGAGATCACGGCCAAGCAGTACGAGGACTGGCGCACGGAGGTCATGGGCCTGCTGCAGGTCCACGGCTGATCCGGTGCGCGGCGAGCGGTGCAGGGCGCCGTTCACGGCGAGGCTCAGACCTCGACGAGCACCGTGAACGGGCCGTCGTTCACCGACTCGACGGCCATGTCGGCACCGAACACCCCGGTCTCGACGGGCGCACCGCGCCCCCGCAGCTCGGCGACCACCGCGTCCACCAGCGGCTCGGCCTGCTCCGGGCGCGCCGCTGCCGACCACGACGGGCGCCGGCCCTTGCGGGTGTCGCCGTAGAGCGTGAACTGGCTGACGACCAACAGCGGTGCCCCCGCCTCGGCGCAGGATCGCTCGCCGTCGAGGATGCGCAGCTCGTGCAGCTTGCGGGCCATCTGCGCGGCCGTCTCGGCCGTGTCGTCGCGGTGCACGCCGAGCAGCACCAGCAGCCCCGGCCCCCCGATCGAGCCGACCACCGCGCCGTCCACCCGCACCGCCGCGCGGCTGACCCGGGCCGCGACCGCCCTCACCGCCCGGCCTCCTTCGGCCCCGGCCACCCCTCGACCGGGAGCAGGATGCCGTGCCGCACGAACTCGCGCACGGCCGGCAGCGTGGCCGCGACCAGCTCGTCGACGGGCCGGTCGTGGGCGAAGGAGAGCAGCGCCAGCAGCTCCGACAGCGGCAGCTCGCCACGACAGCCGGCCAGCAGCGCGGCGGCCGGCGCGTCGACCTCGTGCCGCCAGCGCGGGCCGTCCGCGCGGACGACCGCGGCGCCGGCCTCGGACCAGCCCGCATCCTCGGCGGAGCCGGGAACGTCGTAGCGCTCGAGAACGACGGTCGGAGCCACCGCGAGCCGGGCATCGAGCAACGCGTCGTCGCTCGCGTGGGCCCGCAGCCAGGCGACCCGGTCGAGCCAGCCCGCCATCTCCGGGCCCAACGGGTCCTCGAGCGCACCGGGCAGGTCCTCGAACACGACCGTCGGCTCCGTGTCGGTCCCCTCGGGCAGGCGTCGCAGCAGGATGTGTCCGAAGCCGACGGCCTCGACCTGCTGCGCCTCCAGCCAGTCCAACCACTCCCCGGCCTGCCGCCGTGCCTCGGGCGAGGTGACGTCGAGCCCGGCGTCGCGCTGCCACGTGCCCACGTGCAGGGCCGGGTCGGTCACCTCGCGCTGCACGATCCAGGCGTCCACCCCCGGGGGCAGCCAGGATCGGACCCGGTCGGGCCAGTCCTGGCCCCGCACGTGCAGCCACGAACCGAGCAGCTGGGCCACCCCGCCCGGATTGAGGTGTCCGGGCAGGGCGTGCAACAGCCCGGCCAGCGCGGCGTCGCCGGCCTCCCCGGAGTCGCGGTAGATGTAGTCGACCCGGGCCGGGCCGGGGACGAACGGGGGGTTGGAGACGATCTGGTCGAAGCGCCGTCCGGCGACCGGTTCGAGCCACGGCCCGTCGAGCAGCTCCACCTCCAGCTCGTTGAGCGCGAAGGTGGCGGCCGCGAGGGCGAGCGCCCGGGGGGCCAGGTCCGTCGCGGTGAGGCTGCCGGCGTGCCGGCTCGCGTGCAGGATCTGCACGCCGCAGCCCGTCCCGAGATCCAGCACCGAACCGACCGGGCGGCGAACCGTCGCCGAGGCCAGGGTCAGCGAGGCCCCGCCGACTCCCGTCACGTGGTCCCGGTCCTGCCGCGCGGCCGGGGTGTCGAGGTCGGAGAGCACCCACCACTCACCGTCCTCGTCGGCATGGGGGCGCAGGTCCAATGTGGCGATGAGCTCCGTCCCGTCGCGGCGCAGCAGGCCGGCGTCGACCAGCTCGTCCGCCGGCGCGGGGGCCAGCGCGGCGGTCACGTCCGGCTCGGCCTCGGCCGAGCCGAGCAGCAGCAGCCGGACCAGCACGCCGAGCTCGCCGGCGTCGCGGGTGGCCCGGTACGCCGGTTCGGGTTCGCCGCGGCCGAGCGCGGCGTGCGCGTCGTGGCCGAGCAGCCCGAGCACGCCGTCGGTCGTGTACCCGGCGCGGCGCAGCGCGGTGCGCAGTGCATCGGTGAGGGCGGACGGGAAGTGGGGGAGCACGACACCATCCTCCCTCTCGACGCGACCGTTAGGCTGCCCGGGTGAGCCTCAGCCTGGCCCAGGACGCCGACGCCGACGCGCTGCTCGACCGGGACCCGCTGGCCCTGCTGGTCGGCATGCTGCTCGATCAGCAGATCCCCATGGAACGCGCCTTCGCCGCTCCGGCCGAACTGGCCCGCCGCCTCGGCTGCCACGCCCTCGACGCGCGGCAGATCGCCGGGTTCGACCCGGACGAGCTCGTCGAGCTGTTCAGTCGGCCGCCGGCCCTGCACCGCTTCCCGAAGTCGATGGCGGGCCGGGTGCAGGCGCTCGCGGCTGCGCTGGTGGACCGGTACGACGGGGACGTCACCGCGGTGTGGGCCGACGCCGGGACCGGCCGGGAGCTGCTGCGGCGGCTCGGCGAGCTGCCCGGCTTCGGCAAGCAGAAGGCGCAGATCTTCGTCGCGCTGCTCGGCAAGCAGCGCGGCGTCACCCCGGAGGGCTGGCGGGAGGCCGCCGGTGGGTACGGCGAGGTGGGCGTGCACAGGTCGGTGGCCGACGTCGTCGACGGTGACTCGCTGAGCCGGGTGCGGCAGTACAAGCAGCAGATGAAGGTGGCGGCCAAGGCCGCCACGTAGCGGTACGGGCTAGCATCTGCGACGTGCACAAGGTCCCCGCAACCCGCCAGGGGCTCCGGGTGATCGACCCGGACCAGGTGTGTGACGCCACCGCCGTGCTGGCCGACAGCGATCAGCTGCAGCACTCGGCGACGGTGCTCGACGCCCTCGGCGAGGTCAACCGGTTGAGCATCCTGCTCGCGCTGCACCATGCCGGTGACCTGTGCGTGTCCGACCTGGCCGTCGCGGTCGGGATGAGCGACAGCGCCGTCTCGCACGCTCTGCGGCTGCTGCGCGCCCACGGCATGGTCACCGCGCATCGCGAGGGCCGGCTGGTCCGCTATCGCATCGCGGGCGGCCTCGCCCGCCGGTTGCTCGAGGTGGTGTCCGAGGAGGTGGTGCGCCCGATGCGGCTGCATGCCCACGGCGGCACGGACCACGAGGACCGTCCGGTCGTCTCGCAGTAACGCCGTCCAGCCGGGTCCTCCGCGCCCCCGGCATATGCGTCAAAGATTGATTATCTGTTCAGGCTTGAACCCGAATCCCGGCCCGTCGTAGGGTCCCCGGGACAACGGGCGGTGAGCGCGGCGGGGCCTCTGCCGGTCGCCCGCCCTGATCGGCGCGAGGAGCTGGGATGCACATCGCCGAGGGCTATCTCCCCCCGTTGCACGCCGCAGCGTGGACGGTCGCGGCGGCGCCGTTCGTGGTCCACGGTGCTCGCGCGGTGGTCCGCCGGGTGCGCACGGACCCCGACTCCAAGCTGCTGCTCGGCGCGGCCGGGGCGTTCAGCTTCGTGCTCTCCGCGCTGAAGATCCCGTCGGTCACCGGGTCCTGCTCGCATCCCACCGGCACCGGGCTGGGGGCGGTGCTGTTCCGGCCACCCGTGATGGCCCTGCTCGGCACGATCGTGCTCTTCTTCCAGGCCACGCTGCTCGCCCACGGCGGGCTGACGACGCTGGGCGCCAACGTGTTCTCGATGGCCGTCGTCGGGCCGTGGGTCGCCTACGGGGTGTTCGTGCTGACCCGGCGGCTCGGCGGCGGACTCGCCCTCGGGGTGTTCCTGGCCGCCGCGCTGGGGGACCTGGCCACGTACTGCGTGACCAGCGTGCAGCTCGCGCTGGCCTTCCCCGACGCGGCGTCCGGCGTGGCGGGCTCGATCGCGAAGTTCGGTTCCATCTTCGCCGTCACGCAGATCCCGCTGGCTATCAGCGAGGGCCTGCTCACCGTCCTGATCATGCGACTGCTGATCCGGGTCAGCCCCGCCGAGCTCACCCGGCTCGGCGTGCTGAAGCCGGGGCCCGCCGCCGCCCCGGTGACCGTGAAGGAGGCCGGGGCGTGAAGCGCTCGACGCTGGTCAACTGGCTGATCGTGCTCGCCGTGGTCGCCCTCGCCGGGCTGCCGCTGCTGTTCGTCGAGGGCGAGTTCGGGGGTGCCGACGGCATCGCCGCCGAGCAGATCGCCGCCGACCACCCGGACTACCAGCCGTGGTTCGCGCCGCTGTTCGAGCCGTCCGCCGAGGTGGCCTCGGGCCTGTTCGCGCTGCAGGCCGCGATCGGGGCCGGTTTCATCGGCTACTACTTCGGCGTCGCGCGCACGAAACGGCGCCTGACCGCGGCCGGTACCGACGACGCGACGCCGGACACGCCACCCGCGGACGACACCCGCTGATGCTGCCGCTGGACGCGGTGGCCTACACCAACCGCTGGCGACCCCGGCATCCCGCCGAGAAGGCGTTCCTGTCTCTGGGGTTGCTGACCTGCGCGGTCGCGCTGCCGCCGTGGCCGGGGGCGCCCGTTGTCGGGGTGGTGGCGGCCATGCTGCTGCTCGGTCCGGCCGGGGTGGCGCCGCGGCAGGTATGGCGGGCGATGAAGGTGCCGCTGGGCTTCGTCACGGTGGGCTCGCTGCCCCTGCTCGTCGCGGTCGGCGGGACACCGTGGATCCGGTTCGAACCCACCGGGGTGCCCCTCGCGCTGCAACTGGCCGGCCGGGCCACCGCGGCCCTGCTGTGCCTGCTGCTGTTCGCCGCGACCACCCCGCTCGCCGACACGCTGCCGCGACTGAACCGGCTCGGGGTGCCGCCGGCGATCACCGAGGTGTCCGCGCTGATGTACCGGATGCTGTTCCTGCTGCTGGAGTCGGTGCGTACCGTGCGGGAGGCGCAGGCCAGCCGGTTGGGCTTCCGGACCTGGGCCACGTCGTACCGGTCGCTCGCCGGGCAGGGCGGGGCGATCTTCGTGCGGGCCTTCGAACGGGCCCGGCGGATGGAGGAGGGGCTGGCGCTGCGCGGGTACACCGGGTCATTGCGGGTCGAGGTCGAGCAGCGGCCGGTCTCACAGCCGTTCGTGGTGGCCACGGGCGTGCTGCTCGTCGTGGTCGTCGTCGGGACGCTGACGCTGCGCCGGGTCCTGGCGTGAGGACCCCGATCCTCGCCGCGCGCGGCCTGCACTTCGGCTACGAGCCCGGACGCCCGGTGCTCGCCGGTGCCGACCTGGCCCTGCACGCCGGTCGCCGGCTGGCGGTGCTCGGCCCGAACGGCGGCGGCAAGACCACGCTGTTCCGGCTGCTGGTCGGCGCGCTCGCGCCCGACGCCGGGGAGGTGCTCCTCGACGGGGCGCCGGTGAAGCGCAGCCGCCGCGGTCTCGTCGAGCTGCGGGCGCAGGTCCAACTGGTGCTGCAGGACCCCGACGACCAGCTGTTCGCGGCCAGCGTGCACCAGGACGTCTCGTTCGGGCCGGTGAACCTCGGGCTGCCGCGCGAGCAGGTCCACGCCCGCGTCGCGGCGGCGCTCGAGGCGCTCGGCATCGCCGATCTCGCCGACCGGCCCACCCACCTGCTCTCGTTCGGACAGAAGAAGCGCACCGCGATCGCCGGCGCCGTCGCCATGCGTCCACGGCTGCTGGTCCTCGACGAGCCCACGGCCGGACTCGACCCCGCCGGCGTCGAGGAGTTGCTGCTCACACTCGCCGAGCTGCACGCGACCGGCACCACCCTGGTGCTGTCCACCCACGACGTCGACCTGGCCTACCGGTGGGCCGACGAGGTCGCGGTGGTGGCCGACGGGCGGGTCCGGGTGGCCGGCGTCGACGCCGTGCTCGGTGACCCCGAGCTGCTGCGATCGGCGCGGCTCGGGCCCGCCTGGGCGCCCGCGGCGCACCGGCTCCTGAACCGTGCGGGCCTCGACCCCGGAGCTCGGCCGCGCACGGCGGCGGAGCTGTACGCCGTTCTGGGCGACGGCGGGACCGAGGACCCTGGCGAACGGGCCGAGGGTCGGCGCGCGCGCACCGGCGCCGAGTGACACCATGGATCGCGGAGGTGGTCCGGTGACCGACCCGCAGCGCGAGCCCGCTCCCGTCCTCATCACGGACGCGGCTCTCTCCTACGAGGAGGAGCTGGCGGTTCGCAAACGCCGATACAAGATCATGATGGGCCTCCGGGTCCCGTGCATGATCCTGGCCGGCGTCTTCTATCAGATCCCCTGGCTGGCGGTCGCGTTGTTGCTGATCTCCGTGCCGCTGCCGTGGATCGCCGTCCTGATCGCGAACGACCGGCTTCCCAAGAAGGCGGAGAACGCCAACCGGTTCCGCGGCGAGCGCCCCGAACTGGAGGCCCGGCCGCACCCCGTCATCGAGAGCTGACCGGGCGCCCGCCTCACCCGGCGACCGCCCGCGCCCCCGCGTCGCAGCCCGCACACCGGGCCGCGGCCGGGCCCGCCCCGCCCAGCCACGCGACGAGCAGGCCGGCGTCGAACGCGTCCCCGGCCCCGGTCGGGCCCGGCGCTCCGGCCCGGGTCGCCCCGGCGTGGGTGCTGCCGGTGCCTCCCACCAGCTCGCCCCGGCCGCACCCGCGGTGACGACGACCGCGCCGACGTCGTCGAGCAGGTCCGTGGCCGACGCCGGGTCGGCCGAGCCGGTCAGCACACGCAGCTCGTCGGAGTTGGGCAGCAGCAGGTCGACGCCGAGGTCGCCGACGACCAGGACCCCGGCCGGCGCGCTCACCGGGCCAGCTCGACGGCCACCTGCGCGGCGAGCCCGGCGTTGGCCTTCACGAGCGCGAGGTTCGTCGCGAGGCTCGCGCCGCCGCTGCCGGCGTGGAAGTGCTCCAGCAGGGCCGGCGTGACGTCCTTGCCGGTCACGCCGCGCTCGGCCAGCAGCGTGAGGCCCCCGGCGAGCAACCGGTCGTGCAGAGCGCCGTCGAGTTCGTCGGCGACCGGCACCGGCTGGGCGAGCACCAGCCCTGAGGCCGAGCCGAGCCCGCGGTGCGCCCGCCAGATCGCGGCGACCTGCGCCGGCTCGTCGACCCGCCACGGGACCGGGTGGCCGGAGTCGCGGCGGTAGAACCCGGGGAAGGCGTCGGTGCGGTAGCCCAGCACCGGCACCGACTCGGTCTCCAGCACCTCCAGCGTCGCGGCCACGTCGAGGATCGACTTCACCCCGGAGCACACGACGACGATGCCGGTGCCGGCCAGCGCGGCCAGGTCGGCGGAGACGTCCCAGGAATCCCGGGCGCCACGGTGCACCCCGCCGAGCCCGCCGGTGGCGAACACCTGCACGCCGGCAGCCCGCGCGAGCGCCGCGGTGGCGGCGACGGTCGTGGCGCCGTCACCGCCCAGGCCGACGGCCACGCCGAGGTCACGGACCGACAGCTTGTCCAGGCCGCCGGCGCAGACCCGGTCCAGCTCGGCCGCGCTCAGCCCCACCCGGGGCACCCCGTCCAGCACCGCGACCGTCGCCGGTACCGCGCCGTGCGCCCGGACCGCGGCCTCCAGTTCCTCGGCGGCGGCCCGGTTCTGCGGGGCGGGCAGACCGTGGGCGAGCAGCGTGCTCTCCAACGCGACGACGCCGCGCCCGTCGGCGAGAGCGGCCGCGACGTCGGGGGAGGTGACGGGGGAGCGGACGGATTCATGCACGTGCGGCATCATGGACGACATGGCCACCCAGGTGCTTCCCGACGTCGAGACCCGCCCCGAGGGCACCGACACGACGGGCAACGACGAGCCCACGATGTTCCACTACGTCAAGAAGAACAAGATCGCGGAGAGCGCGGTGCTCGGGAATCTCGTGGTCGCGCTGTGTGGCGAGACCTTCCCGGTGACCAAGTCGCCGAAGCCCGGCTCCCCGGTCTGCCCGGACTGCAAGAAGATCTACGAGTCGCTTCGACCCGGCGGCGACGACTGACCTCCGCGTCCGAGGACCCCGGCCCCGGGGCGGCCGGGGTCCTCGCGCCGTCGGTCGCTGCTCACCGGTCGATCCCGGCCGGAGCCGCCGCCATGTGGCGGTGATCAGGACCGATCCGGCTCCGCGAGGAAGCCGTCGATCACCGGAGCGAGCTCGTCGGCCTCGGTGAGCAGGGCCAGGTGCCCGCCGGAGTAGATGTGCAGCCGGGAGTTCGGGATGCCCCGGCGCATGATCTTGGCGTTGATCACCGGGACGATCGGGTCGTCGTCGCCGGCGACGATCAGCGTGGGCCGGCGGATCAGGCCGAGGAACGGCAGGCTGGTCCAACCCGCGCCGGCCAGCAGCTGGTAGTAGTAGCCGCGCCGGGGGCCCGTGCGGGTGTAGGCGTGCAGGACGTCCGCGGCGCGTTCCGGGTGCGTGCGCATCGTGCCGCCGTAGATCTCCCCGGCGATCCGGCGGGTGTACTCCGGGTCGCGGTGGCGGCGCGGGGTGAGCATCCGGCCGAGCACCTGCGGGCGCCCCGGGACCATCAGCGAACCGGTCCCGGTCGCGGCGAGTACGAGGCGGCGGGTCTGCCGGCGCTGCGCCACCGCGAACTGCTGGGCGAGCCCCCCGCCCCAGGAGAAGCCCATGACGTCGACCTCGCGGTAGCCGAGGCGGGTGACCAGCTCGCCGACCAGCGGTGCGAACGTCGACATGTGGTAGGGCAGCACGGGCAGCGGCGACCCGCCGATGCCCGGCACGTCGAACCGGACGACCTCGAGCTCACGGGGTAGCCGGTCGACGAACGGCTGCAACAGCTCCAGGCCGGCGCCGATGCCGTTGAGCAGCAACAGCGGGGTCCGCGCCGGTCCCCGCCCTCCGGTGGCGCGGCGGATCGACACCCGCAGCGTGCGGCCGCGGACGGTCGCCTCGAACATGTCGTCGGCGGCCCGCGGCCGCGGACCCTGCGGCGGGGCGCTCACCGGGCGTACACGTACTCGCCGGGGGCGGGGTGCACGGCGTGCAGCCCGCGGCCCCCGAGCCCCGGCGGCGCGTCGCGCAGGCCTCCCGACCGCTCGCCCAGCCAGCCGAGCAGGTCCGGCCACCAGGAACCGTCCTCGGTGCCGGCCGTCTCCAGCCAGGTCTGCGCGTCGGCCGGTCCACCGGGCGTGACCGGGTCCGCGGTGACCCGGAAGCTCGTGTCCGCGGTGCCCGGCGGGTTCACCATGGACGCGATGTGCCCGCTCGTGGACAGGACGAAACGGCTCTTTCCCCCGATGAGCTGCGTGGTGCGGTAGCAGGACTGCCAGGCGCACAGGCGGTCGGTGCCACCGGCGACGACGTAGGCATCTCGGTCGATCTTGGACAGGTCCAGCGGCGTGCCGAGCATGACCGCCGCGCCCGGGGTGAGGAGCGCGTTGGTCAGAGCGATGCCGATGAGATCGCGGTGCAGCCCCGCGGTCATCCGGGCGGTGTCGGTGTTCCAGTAGCGGATGTGGGACGGCTTCGGCGGCTTGCCCTGCAGGTAGTTGCCGACCCAGTGGCTCCAGATCAGGTCACCCGGCCGCAACCAGGCGAACACCTCGGTCAGCGTGCGGCCGTCGAGGTAGCCCTTCGCCGCCGACGCCTCGGTCGCGGCACGCGCGGTGGCCTCGTCGAGCGTTGCGCCGGTCGTCCCGGCCCCGTCCTGGTCCAGGACGGTCGCCGCGAACGCCACCGCGGCGACGCGGTCCTGGAGGCCGATCGCCGCCAGGTGGGCCAGCAGCATCGCGGTGATCAGGCCGCCGGAACAGAACCCCATGAGCGCCGTGCGTGTGACCCGGGTGATCCGCTCGCAGGCGTCCATCGCGTCGAGGACGGCCTGCCCGTAGGTGTCGAGGTCCCACTCGGCGTGCTCGGCCTCGGGGTTGCGCCAGCTGATCAGGAACACCTGCTGGCCGCCCTGGACGAGGTGCTCGACGATGCTGCGCCCGGGGGCGAGGTCGGCCAGGTAGTACTTGTTGATCATCGGCGGGACGATCAGCACCGGCACGTCGCGGACCTCGCGGGTCTGCGGCAGGTACTGGATCAGCTCGAACACCGGGGTGCGCAGCACGACCGCGCCCGGGGTGGCGGCCAGGTCCTCGCCGATCTCGAACGCGTCGGGTTCGACCATCGACGGCACCCGCGGTGGGCTCGACAGGTCGTCGGCCAGCCGGCGCAGTCCCTCGACGGCACTGCGCCCGCGGGTGTCGAGCGCGGCCCGCCAGGCCACCGGGTTGAGCAGCGGGTTGTTGCTCGGGGCCAGGGCGTCGGAGATGTTGGCGACCGCGAATCGCACCCGCTCGTCGTCGACCCGGTCCAGGTCGGCGTCGTCGACCAGGTCGGTTGCGGCACCGGTGGCGGCGATGTGGGTCTGGACGAGCCGCCGCAGCAGGCCGTTGCCGGTCCACGCGGGATCGGTGAAACGGCGGTCCTCCGCGTCCGGGGCGATCTCCGAGCGGCCCAGCCCGATCCTGCCGAGCTCGGTGGCGAGGGAGACCCCGCGACGGACGAGCGAGGCCGGCTTCGTCGCGAGCGCCGCGGCCAGCTTCAGCCCGGACGCCCCGGGCAGCATCCGGCGCAGCGGGCCGAGCGCGGCGTCGGTGAGCAGCATGTCGAGCCCGGCGGCGACGACGTCGTCGCCGTCGTCGGGTCGATCATCCGCCGTGCTGCCGGCGGCTGACTGCGCGGTCACGTGCTCTCCTTCGCGCGGGACGGGGACCGGCAGCAGCATGGGCGGAAAGGCCGTTCGCGGGCAAGTCGGGCGTCACCCGGTCGCTGTCCGGTGCCGCCGCCCCGGACCCCGTGACCGGCCCGGAGGGACCGGTGTTCCCGGCACCGTCCGGACCAGCCGGCGACAGTGCGCGAGCGGCGATGCGGCGCATCGACAGCATCCGGCGCAACCGGCGCTGACGCCGGGTCGGGCGGGACGGCCACACCTCCTCGACGGCGTTGTTCAACTGCGCGCCCAGCACGATCGAGAACCCGAGCAGGAACGCGAACAGCAGGAACGCGATCGGGGTGGCCAGCGCGCCGTAGGTGTAGCCGGTGGTGGTGATGACGGCCATGTACACCCGCAGCCCGGTCGTCGAGACGATGAAGACCAGCATCGCCAGCAGTGCACCCGGCAGCAGCCGCCGCCACGGCAGGCTGTGCGGCAGCGCGACCTTGTACAGCGCGGTCAGCACCAGCACGAGGAGCAGCCCGGCACCCGGGTAGTAGAAGGCGCCGATGATCGAGGTCGCGGTGGGGCGCCAGGCCTCCGGGAGCACCTCCGGCAGCAGGTCCGGGCCCAGCGCCACGATCGGCAGCGTGAACACCGCGGCGACCAGCGCGAACAGGTAGATGAGCAGCGAGAAGACGCGTTGCCAGACGGGGTGGCGGACGTCGTACTGGCTGTGCGCCTCGGTGATCGAGTCGACGAGCGAGGAGATCGCCGACGAGCCCGCCCACAGCGAGATCACGAACCCGGTCGAGACGAGGTCGGCCCGCCCGATGGTCAGGATGCTGGCCGCGGTCGGCGCGATGATCTGGTCGACGACCTCCGGCGTGAACACCTGGCGGGAGAACTGGACGATCTTCCCTTCGACGATCCGGACCGTGTCCGGGCCGAACCACCCGCCCACGTAGCCCAGCGAGCCGAGCAGCGCGAGGAACAGCGGTGGCAGCGACAGCGCCTGCCAGAACGCGGCCTGCGCGGCCATCGAGAAGATGCTGTCTCCCCAGGCCTTGTCCAGGGTGCGCCCGATCACCCGCCGGATGCCACGCCGTCGACGGCGCGGCCGGCCGGGGTCGCCGGACCGCGCGTGGGACCGCTCCGGATCGTGCGCGGGGGTGCCGTTCCCGGTGGGGGACACGCTCGTCTCACTGGCCATGGCCGTCCCAGGATGGACCACGACGCCGAGATCGTCCTACGGCGGCGGGTCACGACTCGCCGCACGATCGGTCCCGGTTACCCTGATCGACGCCCGCACGGTGGTGGGGTCGTCCGGCCACTGCGGGGTGTCAGTCGTGCCTCGCGGCGTCGCGTGGCCGGCTCGGTCCGCCCATGCGCCGGCCGCAGCCGTACTCATCCGACCTGGGGAGTCGTGTGTCGCAGGCCATCACTCCGCCTGAAGTGAGCCCGTCCCAGCGGCCGTTGCGCGCGTGGCAGCGCAGCGCCCTGGCCCGCTACCTGGCCGCGAAGCCGCAGGACTTCCTCGCCGTCGCGACCCCCGGGGCCGGTAAGACCGCGTTCGCGCTGCGCGTCGCGAGTGAGCTCCTCGCCGACCGCACGATCAACGCGGTGACGGTCGTGACGCCGACCGAGCACCTCAAGTACCAGTGGGCGCAGTCGGCGGCGCAGGCCGGCATCGCCCTGGACCCCGAGTTCCGCAACTCCGCGGGCGGCACGTCGTCGGACTACACCGGCATCGCGGTGACGTACGCAGGCGTCGCGGCACACCCGATGCTGCACCGGGCGCGCACCGAGAACCGGCGGATGTTGGTGATCCTCGACGAGGTGCACCACGCCGGTGACGCCAAGTCGTGGGGCGATGCGGTCAAGGAGGCGTTCGACCCCGCGGCGCGGCGGCTCACGCTGACCGGGACGCCGTTCCGCAGCGACGACAACCCGATCCCGTTCGTCGACTACCTGCCCGACGCCGAGGGGGCGCTGCGCAGCCGCGCCGACCACTCCTACGGCTACGCCGAGGCACTCGCCGACGGGGTCGTGCGGCCCGTGGTGTTCCTCGCGTACTCGGGCGTGTCGAGCTGGCGGACCAGCGCGGGCGAGGAGATGACCGCCCGGCTGGGCGAGCCGCTGACCGCGGAGCAGACGGCGCGGGCCTGGCGGACCGCGCTCGACCCGGGCGGGGAGTGGATCCCGGCGGTGCTGGCCGCGGCGGACAAGCGGCTGACCGGCCACCGGGCGGGCGGCATGCCCGACGCGGGCGGGCTCGTCATCGCCTCCGACCAGACCGCCGCGCGGGCCTACGCCGCGATCCTGACCGACATCACCGGGACCCCGCCGGTGGTGGTGCTCTCGGACGAGGCGGGCGCGTCGGACCGGATCGCGAAGTTCGCCACCTCGGACGACCGGTGGATGGTCGCGGTCCGGATGGTGTCCGAGGGCGTCGACGTCCCGCGGCTGGCCGTCGGGGTGTACGCGACGAGCGCGTCGACGCCGTTGTTCTTCGCCCAGGCCATCGGCCGGTTCGTGCGGTCGCGGCGGCCGGGGGAGACCGCGAGCGTGTTCGTGCCCAGCGTCCCGGTGCTGCTCGGGCTGGCCAGCGAGCTGGAGGCCCAGCGGGACCACGTCCTCGGCAAGCCGCACCGGGCCGAGGAGAAGTGGAACGACGAGGAGCTCGCCGCCGCGCAGCGCCAGGACGACGAGCCGGGGGAGGACGAGCCGTCGTTCACCGCGCTCGGTGCCGAGGCCGAGCTCGACCAGCTGATCTACGAGGGCACGTCGTTCAGCGCCGACGAGGAGGACTATCTCGGGCTGCCCGGCCTGCTGGAGCCCGATCAGGTGCGGACGCTGCTCAACCAGCGGCAGAAGGAGTGGCTCGCGCGGGGGAACCGGACCGGCGCCCAGGCCCGGGCGACCCCCGCCC
>NZ_JAAXKZ010000007.1 GCF_012911875.1 Pseudonocardia bannensis
GAGCGGGGAGTGGGCGGTGGGCTCGAGGTGGCGGCCGCGCTCGGGGCCGGCGCCGGCTCCTGGGCGGTGGGCGCGCCGCCGGCGGCGCAACTGCCCAGCGCGCCGGCCAGTACGAGCCCGGACAGCAGTACCGTCACAGCGCGGCGCGGGGCGAACACGGCACCCAGCCTGACACGGTTACCCTGGCGACGGAGTAGTCCGCGCGTGGGACACGCGCGGGAGACACCCCCGGGGCGACGCGGGGGCGAGCCTGAGGAGAGCGCTGGTGCAACCGGGTCAGGGTCAGCCGGACATGGCGATGATTCTGCAGCAGGCGCAGAAGATGCAGGAGCAGCTCATGGCCGCACAGGCCGAGCTGGCCGAGGCCGAGGTGACCGGTCAGGCCGGGAACGGCCTCGTGCAGGTGACGATGACCGCCGCCGGTGACGTGCGCGGTGTCCGCATCGACCCGCAGGTGGTCGACCCGGACGACGTGGAGACGCTGCAGGACCTCGTGGTCGGTGCCATTCACGACGCCACCCGGGCCGCGCAGCGGCTGCAGGCGGAGAAGATGGGACCGCTCGCCGGCGGTCTGGGCGACGCGGCCGGCGGCCTGGGCCTGCCCGGCGTCTGACGTGTTCGAAGGACCGGTCCAGGACCTGATCGACGAGCTGGGCCGGTTGCCCGGCGTCGGCCCGAAGAGCGCGCAGCGCATCGCGTTCCACCTGCTGGCGGCCGATCCGGCCGACGTGTCACGGCTTCAGGACGTGCTCCAGCGGGTCAAGCAGGGAGTGCGGTTCTGCGACGTGTGCGGCAACGTCTCGGAGAAGGAGCGCTGCCGGTACTGCTCGGACGCCCGCCGGGACCCGACGGTCGTCTGCGTGGTCGAGGAGCCGAAGGATGTGCAGGCGGTCGAGCGGACCCGCGAGTTCAAGGGCCGCTATCACGTGTTGGGTGGAGCGCTGGACCCGCTGGCCGGAATCGGCCCCGACGGGCTGCGGATCCGTGAACTGCTGGCCCGGCTGGGTGGCACCGGCCCCGCATCGGACGAGACCGAGATCGCCGAGGTCATCATCGCGACCGACCCCAACACCGAGGGTGAGGCGACCGCGACGTACCTGGTCCGGCTGCTGCGGGACTTTCCCGGCCTGTCGGTGACCCGGCTGGCCTCGGGCCTGCCCATGGGCGGCGACCTGGAGTTCGCCGACGAGCTGACCCTGGGCCGGGCGTTGTCCGGCCGCCGCGCGCTGTAGTCGGCGCCGTCCGGCGTGCCCCTCCCCGTGGGGCGCGCCGTCCTCCATGTTCGGTCAGTCGTCGTCCCAGGTGTCGTGGTCGGCGACATGGTGGTGCTGCAACTGCTGACGCAGCTCCCAGACGCGACGGCGCTCGGCGGCGACGCGCCGCCAGGCGTCCGCCCGGGCCGCGTCGAGAACGCCGACGACGACGGCGATGACGATCAACAGGGCGAAGCCGATGGCGATGACGGCGATCATGGCGACCACCTGCCCCGACGCCGGCGGACCGCCTTCCCGGCGGGCGCGCTGCGGTGCGTGCTGCGTGTGGTGACCATCGTGGTTCCCCTTCCTGTGGTGTCCTGACCGGCGGTCGCCGGGAGGCTGTGGACCCCGGCGCCGGCCGGGGCGGGGTGGTGGATCGAGGCGGTCCGGGCCCCGGACGCGGGCCCGGCGGGCCGGTGGCGCGGGCGGGAGGACGGCGCGAGCCGGATGCTGATCACGGCGGCCTCCTCTCCGGTGGGCCCCGGGCGGAGATGGTGCTGACCACTCGGGTCGACCTGTGCTTAGATTGCCCGACGGGATCGCACGATGCAATTGCATGGCGGTGGGATTGCCTGGTTCACCCATTCGGGCCAGTGCATGACCTCGATGCGTAACCGCCATTGCGTGACAATCAACCGCTCCGGTGACAGGAAGTTCGCATGGTTGCTGCGCAGGGTCCGGCCGGCCCGAGGCGTCGCCTCGGCGCCGAACTGCGCCGACTCCGCACGAAGGCCGGGTTGCACCTCGATGACGTCGCCGAGCAGCTGACCTGCTCGACGTCGAAGATCAGCAGGCTGGAGACGGGCAAGGGGATCCCCAAGCTTCCCGACGTCCGCGAGCTGATGCGGATCTACGGCGTCACGTCCGACACCGAACGCGACATGCTCATCCGGCTGGTCCGGGACAGCCGGGAGCAGGGCTGGTGGGAGCCGTACACGGAGGGCGTGCAGCCGGAGCGGTTCGTGATGGACTCGCCGGGTCGATACCCCGCCCTGGAGACCGAGGCGGCCAGGGTCCGGGCGTTCAATGCGACCGCGCTTCACGGCCTGGTGCAGACCCCGGAGTACGCGCGCGAGATCATGACCGAGTTCCTGCAGCACAACGGGCCGGCCGAGATCGAGCGCCTGGTCGAGCTCCGGGCCCACCGACAACGCGCGCTGCGGCGCCGCGAGTCCCCGCTGTACCTGTCCGTCGTCCTCGACGAGGGGCTGCTGAACCGGCTCGTCGGCGGTCCGGAGGTGATGGCCGGGCAACTCGGGCACATCCTCGAACTCGCCGCGCTGTCGAACGTCGAGGTCCGGGTCCTCCCGTTCGACGCCGGTTTCCACCGCGCGCTGGCCGGGCAGTTCACGATCCTGGAGTTCTCCGGCGCACTCCACGACATCGTCTACATCGAAGGGCACGCGGGCGACTCCTATCTCGACGGTGACGCCGACGTGAAGCTCTATCAGGACGTGCATTCCGATGTGGTCGGGCGTGCTCTCGGCCCCGCGGCGTCGATCGAGTTGATCAGCCGGTACCGTCACCGCCTGACTTCCGAGAAGGGCCTGCGGTGATCGAGTTCAAGGTCAGCAGTTTCTGCAGCTGGGGCGACTGCGTCGAGGTCGGCCGGACCCCGGAGGGGCAAGTCGCGGTCCGCGACAGCAAGGACCGCGAGCGTCGGCCGCTCGTCTTCACTGCCGACGAGTGGGCGGCATTCGTCGCCGGTGTGAAGAACGGCGAGTTCGACCTCGGCTGATGCCGCCGCGGGGGCCGGCGAATGCTCGGCGAGATGGTTCGGCGTGAAGCCGGACCAGTGTGGACATTACGCTGCGTGAGCTTGAGGTCGATTTGAGCTACCCGTAGCCCAACCGTGACTCAATAAGCTACCTATCGGTAGTCAAGGGCATTACCGTCTGGCGTCACCTACGCACACCGACGATCTCGAGGTGCCCGCATGCCATCCTCCCGACGTCTGCTCGCCGCCATCGCCGCCGGCGCGCTCACGCTCTCCCTCGCCGCCTGCGCCGAATCCGGGCGCGACGCCGGCGCGGTCGGGTCGGGCGCCACCGGTGGGACGATGGTCTTCGGAGCTCCCGGCGCGCCCGACAACTTCGACCCGATCTTCGCGCAGGACGGCGAGACCTTCCGGCCCGCGCGGCAGATGTTCGACACCCTGATCACCTACAAGCAGGGCACGAGCGACCTGGCCCCGGGGCTGGCGACCGCGTGGACGCCGAGTGAGAACGGCACCGTCTGGACGTTCACCCTGCGTGAGGGCGTGAAGTTCCACGACGGCACCGACCTCAACGCCGAGGCGGTCTGTTTCAACTTCGACCGCTGGTTCAACCTCCCCAACGCCGCCGCCCAGAGCCAGGCCATCTACTACGCCGACACCTTCGAGGGCTTCGCGAACAACCAGGGTGAGACGGCGGGCGAGCCGGTCTACAACTCCTGCACCGCGCAGAACCCGAGCACCGCGGTCCTCAAGCTGAACAAGGCCAAGGGGGCCTTCCCCGCCGCCTTCGGCCTCACCTCGCTGTCGATCTCCAGCCCGACCGCGCTGCGCCAGTACAACGCCGACCAGATCGAGCAGTCCGGCGACGCGTTCACCTACAGCGAGTACGCCACCGCGCACCCGACCGGCACAGGGCCGTTCAAGTTCGAGAGCTTCGACCGGACGGCGAACACGATCACGCTGGTCCGCAACGACGACTACTGGGGCGAGAAGGCCAAGCTCGACCGGCTGATCTTCAAGGTGATCCCGGACGAGAACGCGCGCAAGCAGGAACTGCGGGCGGGCACGATCGACGGGTACGACCTGCCCTCGCCGGCCGACTGGGACTCGCTGAAGAGCGAGGGCTTCAACGTCCTGGTCCGGCCGCCGTTCAACATCCTGTACCTGGGGATCAACGGCAAGAACAACCCGGCGCTGAAGGACCTGCGGATCCGCCAGGCCATCGCCTACGCGCTGGACCGCGAGGCGCTGGTGCGCAACCAGCTGCCCGAGGGCGCGGTGGTCGCGACGCAGTTCATGCCCGAGACGGTGGACGGCTACGCGCCCGACACCCAGGCCTACGCCTACGACCCGGACCGAGCCCGGCAGCTGCTCGCCGAGGCCGGCCAGTCGAACCTGACGCTGAACTTCTACTACCCGACCGAGGTCACCCGGCCGTACATGCCGAACCCGACCAACATCTTCACCGCTCTGGCGGAGAACCTGCGGCAGGTGGGGATCACCGTGAACCCGGTGCCGCAGCCGTGGAACGGCGGCTACCTCGACTCGGTGACGGTCAGCGGCAACCACGACCTGCACCTGCTGGGCTGGACCGGTGACTACAACGATGCCGGGAACTTCGTGGGCACCTTCTTCGGGCGGCCCAAGCCCGAGTTCGGTTTCGACGACCCGGCGCTGTCCGCGCAGATCGCGGCGGCCGACGCCACCGTCGACCCGGCGGCCCACGCCGCGGCCTACGAGCAGGTCAACCGCGACATCATGGCGAAGTACCTGCCGGCGGTGCCGGTCAGCAGCTCGGCGGCGGCCCTGGTCGTCCGCAACAACATCTCCGGAGTGGTCCCGTCCCCGCTGACCGACGAGCGGTTCTACACGGTCAGCAAGGGCTGAACGCGCCCGGTGGCGCCGCTCCCGCGCGGTGCCACCGGGGTCGGGACGGTACGAAGGGGAACGATGCTGCGTTTCGTCGTGCGCCGGTTGCTGCAGGTCGTTCCGACCCTGCTGCTGCTGTCGGTGCTGGTCTTCGCCTGGCTGAGGTCGCTGCCCGGCGGTCCGGCCAGCGCCTTCCTCGGTGACCGCGCCACGCCCGAGCGGGTCGCCGAGCTCAACCGGGTGCTCGGCCTGGACCAGCCCGTGTGGGTCCAGTACCTGCGTTTCCTCGGCCGCGCGTTCACCGGGGACCTGGGCAACTCGCAGATCACCGGGGAGCCGGTGCTCAGCGAGATCGGCCGCGCGCTACCGGCGACCGTCGAGCTGTCGGTGGCCGCGCTGCTGATCGCCGTGACGCTGGGGATTCCGCTGGGCTACCTGTCCGCCCGCCACCGGGGCCGTCCGCTCGACGTCGCCACGGTGATCGGAACCCTGGTCGGGGTCGCCGTGCCGGTGTTCTTCCTGGGCTACCTGCTCAAGGCGGTCTTCGCCGTCGAGCTGGGACTCTTCCCGCCGTCGGGCCGGCAGTCGGTCGGGATCGACGCCACGAACGTCACCGGTTTCGCGGTGCTCGACGGGCTGCTGACCCGGGAGCTCGACGCGAGCTGGGACGCGCTCACGCACCTGGTGCTGCCGGCCGTCGCGCTGGCCACCATCCCGCTCGCCGTGATCGTCCGCATCACCCGGGCCTCGGTCCTCGACGTGCTGGGGTCGGACTTCGTGCGCACCGCCAACGCCAAGGGGCTCGCGCCGAGCACCGTGCGCGGCCGGCACGTGCTGCGGAACGCGCTGCTCCCGGTGTCGACCACCATCGGGTTGCAGACCGGGTTGCTGCTCGCGGGGGCGGTACTCACCGAGAAGGTCTTCGTCTGGGGTGGTATCGGCACCCTGCTGGCCCAGGGCATCGAGCAGCGCGACTACCCCCGGCTGCAGGCGTTGCTGCTGCTCGGCGCGCTGGTGTACGTGCTGGTCAACCTGTTGGTCGACCTCTCCTACGCGATCATCGACCCGCGGGTGAGGTTGTCGTGACCACGACCTGGACGCAGCGGCGCAAGGCCCGCATCGACGATCTGGCGGCCGGCCGCAGCCTCGGCTCGGAGGCGTGGCGGCGGCTGCGTCGCGACCCGGTCGCGATCAGCGGCGCCGTGCTCGTCGGCCTGTTCGTGATCGTCGCCGTGCTGGCGCCGATGCTCGCCCCGCACCCGGCCGCGCAGAGCTTCCCGGAGCTGCAGCAGGACCTGCGGCCGGGTTCGATCCCCGGCCCGCGGACCGGCTTCCCGCTGGGCAGCGACCAACTGGGCCGGGACTTCCTCTCCCGGATGATCCTGGCCGCGCAGCAGACGCTGCTGGTCGGGGTGCTGGCCACCCTGATCGGGCTGGCGGCGGGGATCGTGATCGGGGCGGTCGCCGGCGCGTTCGGTGGCTGGGCCGACACGGTCCTGATGCGTGTCACCGACGTGCTGCTGTCGGTGCCGAGCCTGCTGCTGGCCGTCTCGATCGCCGCGCTGGCCGCCCGGCCCAGCCAGACCACCGTGATCATCGCGGTGTCCATCGTCAGCGTGCCGATCTTCGCACGGCTGCTGCGCGGGTCGATGCTCGCGCAGCGGGAGAGCGACCACGTCGTGGCCGCCACGGCGCTCGGGGTGCGCCGCCGGGCCGTCGTGCTGCGGCACATGCTGCCCAACGCGATCGGCCCGGTGATCGTCCAGGCGACGCTCACCCTCGCGACGTCCATCCTGGACGCCGCCGCGCTGTCCTTCCTGGGCCTCGGCGATGCCGACCCGGCCCGGGCCGAATGGGGGCTCATGCTGGCGCAGGCGCAGGCCTACCTCGACGTCCGGCCCGCGCTGGCGGTCTACCCGGCGGTCGCGATCATCGCGGTGGCTCTGGGCTTCACACTGCTGGGAGAGTCGCTCCGTGAGGCCCTCGACCCGAAGGGACGCCGATGAGTGCTGCCGCGGGTGCCGAGCGGGGGATCGGGGCGCCGTTGCTGGAGGTGCGGGACCTGCGGGTGACCTTCGCCCGGCGCGGGGGACCGGACACCGTCGCCGTCGACGGGGTCGACTTCGCCGTGGCGCCGGGGGAGATCGTCGGCCTGGTCGGGGAGTCGGGCTGCGGGAAGTCGGTGACCTCGCTGGCGATCATGCGGCTGTTACCCGAACGCGGGAACCGGGTCGCCGGCGAGGTGCGGATGGACGGCATCGACCTGCTCGGGCTCTCCGACGCGGCCATGCGCGAGCGGCGCGGTCGCGACCTGAGCATGGTCTTCCAGGACCCGCTGTCCTCGCTCAACCCCGTCGTCCCGATCGGAGTGCAGGTCACCGAGGTGCTGCGCCGGCACCGCGGTATGCGCAAGGAGCCGGCGCGCCGGGAGGCCGCCGAGCTGCTGGACCGGGTGGGCATCCCCGACCCCCGCCGCCGGCTCGGCTCGTACCCGCACCAGCTCTCGGGCGGGATGCGCCAGCGGGCGCTGATCGCCATCGCGCTGGCCTGCCGACCGCGGCTGCTCATCGCCGATGAGCCGACCACCGCGCTGGACGTGACCATCCAGGCGCAGATCCTCGGGCTGCTCGCCGAGCTGGTCGCCGAGACGGGCGCCGCGCTGATCATGATCACGCACGACCTCGGCGTGGTCGCGGGGCTGTGCGACACGGTGAACGTCCTCTACGGCGGGCGGATCGTGGAGCGGTCGCAGCGGCACCGGCTGTTCGCCACCCCGCGCCACCCGTACACGCACGGGCTGCTGAGCTCGATCCCCCGGCTGGACTCCGCGCCGGGGGAGGAGTTGGTCGCGATCCCCGGCTCGGTCAACGACAACCTTCCGTGGGCGCACGGGTGCGCGTTCGCGCCGCGCTGCCCGCGGGCGATGGAGGCGTGCGAGCAGCGCACCCCGGCCCCCGAGGAGATCGGCGGGCGGCTGTTGCGCTGCCACAACCCGGTTCCGGCGAGCGCCGGATGAGCCGCCCGATGAGCACGGAGCGAGGATGACGGACACGCTGCTCGAGGTCTCCGACCTGGCCGTGCACTTCCCGATCAGGCGTGGGGTGCTCGTCGACCGCACCGTGGGCCACATCCGTGCGGTCGACGGCGTCTCGCTGATGATCCGCCGCGGCGAGACCTACGGGCTGGTCGGGGAGTCGGGCTGCGGGAAGTCCACGCTGGGGCGGGCGATCCTGCGGCTCGTCGACCCGACGGGTGGGGCCGTCCGGTTCGACGGCACCGACGTCGCCGGCCTGTCCGGTGAGCCGCTGCGCCGGATGCGTCGCCGGTTCCAGATGGTGTTCCAGGACCCGCTGTCCAGCCTGGATCCGCGCCAGTCGGTCGGGTCCCTGCTGATGGAGGGGATCCGGGCGCACGGGCTCAGCAAGGGCGCGGAAGCCGACGCAGCCCGGCTCCACGAGCTCGTCGACGCCGTGGGGCTGCCGATCGGAGCGCTGCGCCGATACCCGCACGAGTTCTCCGGCGGTCAGCGCCAGCGCATCGGGATCGCCCGGGCGCTGTGCGTCGAGCCCGACCTGATCGTCGCCGACGAGCCGGTCTCCGCGCTCGACGTCTCGGTCCAGGCGCAGGTGCTCAACCTGCTCGGGCGGCTGCAGGACCGGCTCGGCCTGACCTACCTGGTGATCGCGCACGACCTGGCCGTGGTCCGCCACGTCAGTGACCGGGTCGGCGTGATGTACCTGGGCGGGATCGTCGAGGAGGCGCCGTCGCCGGCCCTCTACGGCGATCCGCTGCACCCGTACACGCGGGCCCTGCTCTCCGCGGTCCCGGTGCCCGATCCGGTGCTCGAGGACCGCCGCGAGCGGATCCTGCTCACCGGCGATCTGCCCTCGCCGGCGTCACCCCCGAGCGGGTGTCGCTTCCACACCCGCTGCCCGTGGCGCCGGCCCGACCGCTGTGCCGACGAGCGCCCGCAGCTGCGGGTGATCCCGGGTGGTGACCCGGGCCATCGGGTGGCCTGCCATCACGCCGAGGCGATCCGCGACGGCCGGTTGCGACCGCACCGGGTCGAACCCGTGATCGCCGGTGACGACCCCTTGGCTCCCGGCCTGCCGCCGGAGCTGCCGGGTTCGGTCACCGAGGTCCTGGGCCGCTGACGCCGCCGGTCAGGGCGGGTTCGGGCGAGCCGGTCGTCGGCCCGACCCGGTCGGTGGTGCGCTTGCGCACGAGCAGGCCGATCAGCACCGCGGCCGGCACCGCGACGGCCGACCCGATCAACGGGTTCCCGGTCAGCGCACCCCCCGCGTAGCCGAGCAGCAGGAACGCCGACGACCACAGCACCGCCCCACACGCCGACGCCAGGGCCACACCGCGCACGGGCATCCGCAGCGCGCCGCACAGGACCGTCGCGGCGACGACTCCGAACGGCACGAAGTAGGACGGTGCGATGGCCGCAGGACCGGCCCGCAGCACCCGGGCCTCGATCCAGGCCACCGCCCGCGCGCCCGCCGGCCGACGTCGCAACCGGCGGAGCAGGGCGGCGCCCGCCACCCGGCCCAGGGCGTACTTCGCGAGGTCGCTGGCGAAGGACCCGGCGGCGGCCGCGACGATCGCGATCCAGAGTGAGAGCGGGCCCGAGGCGGCGTAGGAACCTGCGGCGAGGAGGAAGGGCTCGGCGGGCGCGAACGGCACGCTGGACCAGACCAGCAGGGCCAGGTACGCGGCGATCGGGGCCACCGGTAACGGCACGGTCACGACGTTACCGGTTCGTTGTGATCACCGCGGCCCGTACCGCCGGAAGGGTGGGTGTCGCCCGTGCGTATGCCGACGCTGCGTCGAACGGACGGCGACGGCCGGGGAGAGCTGACGCCCGTCTCGCCGCCGCTACCGGCCCGAGGCTCGTTGCCGCCGAACGGTGCGCACTCCCGGACCCGCATGGGGTATCCGTAGAACATGGACGAACAGGTGCTCACCGCGACGCGGCGGTCCCTGCACGGAATCGCGGAGATGGTGCTGGCCGGGCCGCAGTACCGGGAGCACGGCACCATCCGGCTGCGGGTCACCCCCGGCGGGTTCGGTCAGGTGGCCGGCCCGCTGCGGGTGGAGGGCACCGAGCTGGTGTGGGACGGCGACGATGCCGGCCGGGTCCCGCTGCGCGGCACCTGCCGTGAGCTGGGCGCCGCCGCCGGTGTCGAGCCGGGCCCGCCCGAGGGGCTGTACACCGACACCTCGGGGGTCGGGCCCAACGAGCAACTCGTCGTCGACCCGGCCGCGGCCGAGCTGATGGCCGACTGGTTCGCGACAGGGGACCACGCCCTGCGGAACTTCGTCCCCGGCTGCGAACCCGTGCTGTGGCCCGAGCACTTCGACCTCGGTATCCAGCTCGATGAGATCGACTACGGGGTCTCCGCGGGCGACGCGGCCAACACCCGGCCTTACGCCTACGTCGCGCCGTGGACGCCGTGCCACGGCCCCTTCTGGAACGCACCGTTCGGTGCGATCCGCCGACAGGACGAGGTGCCGGCCGGCCACCTCGCGACGTCCGCGATCATGGCGTTCTTCGTGGAGGGTCGCAAGATGGCCTAGCGGCCGCGCAAGTGGCGGGTGGTGCCCTGGCACCACCCGCCACTCACGGGTGTATCAGCGCATCGCGCGGTTGATCGCCGACACGACCGCCTTGAGCGAGGCGCTCACGATCGAGCCGTTGACGCCGACGCCCCAGAGCACGGTGTCCTCGACGGCGCACTCGACGTAGGCCGCGGCACGGGCGTCGTCGCCGGCCGCCATCGCGTGCTCGTGGTAGTCCAGCACCCGGACGTCGAAGCCGATCCCGGCCAGCGCGTCGACGAAAGCCGCTATCGGGCCGTTGCCGCTGCCGGTGATCTCGTGGATGTCGTTCTCCACGCGCACGGTCGCGACGATCTCGTCACGGCCCTCGCCGTCGCTGGTCAGCCGGTGCCGGATCAGCTTCAGCGGGGTGACCCGCTCCAGGTACTCGTCCTCGAAGACGTCGCGCATCTCCTTGGGCGAGACCTCGCCGCCCTCGGAGTCGGTGACCTCCTGGATCACCTTCGAGAACTCCATCTGCAGCCGCCGGGGCAGCTCCAGCTGGTGCTCGGCCTTCATGATGTAGGCGACGCCGCCCTTGCCGGACTGCGAGTTCACCCGGATCACGGCCTCATACGTGCGGCCGATGTCCTTCGGGTCCACCGGCAGGTACGGGACCTCCCAGCGGTACTCGTCGACCTCCACGCCCGCCGCGGCGGCGTCGGCCCGCATCGCGTCGAAGCCCTTGTTGATCGCGTCCTGGTGGCTTCCGGAGAACGCGGTGTAGACCAGGTCGCCGCCCCACGGGTGGCGCTCGGCCACGGGCAGCTGGTTGCAGTACTCGACGGTGCGGCGGATCTCGTCGATGTCGGAGAAGTCGATCTGCGGGTCGATGCCCTGGGTGAACAGGTTCATCCCCAGCGTGACCAGGTCGACGTTGCCGGTGCGCTCGCCGTTGCCGAACAGGCACCCCTCGATGCGGTCGGCACCGGCCTGGTAGCCCAGCTCGGCGGCGGCGACTCCGGTGCCGCGGTCGTTGTGCGGGTGCAGGCTCAGCACGATCCCCTCGCGACGCGCCAGATTGCGATGCATCCACTCGATGGAGTCGGCGTAGACGTTCGGGGTGGCCATCTCGACGGTCGCCGGCAGGTTGACGATCATCGGCGACTCCGGCGTGGGCTGCCAGATCTCGCTGACCGCGTTGCACACGTCCACGGCGTACTGCAGTTCGGTGCCGGTGTAGGACTCCGGGGAGTACTCGAACCGCCAGTCGGTGTTCGGGTACTTCTCGCTGAACCGCAGCACCTCCTCGGCGCCGTCCGTGGCGATCTTGGCGATGCCCTGGCGGTCGGCCCGGAAGACGACCCGGCGCTGCAGGATCGAGGTGGAGTTGTAGAGGTGCACGATCGCCCGGGGCGCGCCCTCGCAGGCCTCGTAGGTGCGTTCGATGAGTTCCGGGCGGGCCTGGGTCAGCACCTGGATGGTGACGTCGTCGGGGATCGCGTCGCCCTCGATGATCTCGCGGACGAAGTCGAAGTCGGTCTGGCTGGCCGCCGGGAAGCCGACCTCGATCTCCTTGTAGCCCATGCGGACGAGCAGGTCGAACATGCGCCGTTTACGGGCGGGGCTCATCGGGTCGATCAGCGCCTGGTTGCCGTCCCGCAGGTCGACCGCGCACCACAGGGGGGCCTTGGTGATGCGCTTGTCCGGCCAGGTGCGGTCGGGCAGCGATACCGGCTCGACCTGCTCATGGAAGGGGCGGTAGCGGTGGACCGGCAGATGGGAGCCCCGTTGGGGATTCCAGGCCGGCTGATCGTCCGGGGCCGGGCGCGACGGAGTGCGTAGCCGGCTGCTGGACGCGGAGGTGTAGGCGTCGGGCGAGGTTGTCATCGCGGGGGTGCTCCTGGGGTGTCGGCCGGTGCGTCAATGGGAGGACGTGACCGGCGCGTGCGCCAACCCGCGACGAGGGGCCGGTCGGTCAGACCCCGCCGCGGCGGCGAAGGAGCAGGTGCACCACGCGGTCACCATAACCCCGGCGGCCGGGGTCGGGGCAAGGTGGCCTTCGGAACCCACGGGAGGCGGGTCGGCGGTGACACCCGATCGGGCTACGTCGTGTCGCGGCCGGGTTCGAACCTACCTGCGAGTATGGCTGTCCGTCGAGGGGCGGCGAGCGGCAGCGAGGAGGACGGGTGAGCGTGGGAACCACTGCACGTCGGGGCGCGGGCCTGCTGGGAACCGTGGCGCGGGTCATAGGGACGGCGATCGCGCTCGTCCTCGTCCTGCACATCGTGCTCACCCTGCTCGACGCCAACCCGGCGAACGGGTTGACCATCTTCGTCGCCAACCTGGCCGCCCAGTTCAACCTCGGCCTGGACGACCTGTTCCTGCCCGACGAGCCCAAGCTCGCGGTCACGCTGAACTACGGGGTGGCCGCGGCCATCTGGTTCGCCATCACCGCCGTCGTCGTGCGGATCGTGCGCCGTCTCGGCTGATCGATCCTCAAGGCTTCAGGTCCCGGCACCGCGGGTGGTGAACTCGGCACGGCTCAGGTCGTCGCCGTCGAGCACCGCGCGCTGATCATGCTGTTCCTGCTGACGGTCGTGCTGCTGGTGTTCTCCCGACGGTGGACGCCCGCGTCGCGAGTCGCCTGCTGAGATCCGACCACGGTCGCGGCCGGACTGGGCCCGATCAGATCGCGTACGGCCAGGCGGTGAGCGCGTAGCCGCCGAACCAGGCCGAACCCAGCCCGACCGCGACCAGCACCGGCACCGTCGTCCGCGGGTGGCGGCGGGCCAGTTCGAGGGCCACCGGGATCAGCAGGACGAACGCCGGGACCAACAGCCGCGCCTTGGAGTTCATCAGGCCGTTGCTGCCGAGATCCATGATCAGCACACCTGCCCCGTACACGACCAACGGCCAGGGCAGCTGTCCGCGGACGGACCGGGCCGCGCTCACCACGAGCAGCCACAACCCGCCCGCCAGCACCGCCACCGTCGCGACCTCGAGCACCGACTGTCCGCTGACCAGCACCGACGCGGCGAACTCCAGCGTCGCGGCGCCGCCGTCGAACCGGGAGCCCCACCCGCGTTCCTGCAGCTCGAACCAGCCGGTGAGCGAACCGGTGCGCGCGGCCACCCACCCCAGGTAGCCCACCAGCCCGAGCGGGGCCAGCGCCGCACCCAGCCACGGCCGCCAGCCGTCGCGTCCCTGCAGTACAGCGACCAGCGCCGCCACCCCGACCGCCAGCACCAGGGCCGCCGCCGCCGGGCGGACGAGCCCGGCCAGCGCGCACATCACGCCCGCGAACAGCCAGCGCCGGGACAGCACCCCGACCAGCGACCAGGCGGCGAGAGCGCAGAAAAGCGACTCGGAGTAGGCCATGGTCAGCACGACGCCCATGGGCGACGCGGCGAACAGCGCGACCATGACGAGCCCGGTCCGTCGGGACCCGCCCGGGACGAGCTCGCCGATCCGGCACACCCCGTAGGCGGCCACCATCCCGGCCAGCGCGGCGGCCACCACACCGGCGGCGGACAGTGGCAGCGCGGTGAGGAAGCGGACGGTGGCCGCCGTCGCCGGATACCCGGGGAAGAACGCCAGCGGGGTCTCCGCGGTGCGCACCCCGTTGGCGTCGGCCAGCCCGGCCGGCACGCCGTCGTAGCCACCCTGGGCGAGACCGAGGAACCACCGCCCGTCCCAGGCACCCAGGGCGTCGCCCAGCCGGGTGTCGTTCGCCGCAGCCAGCACGGCCAGCACCAGCAACCCGAGCCCGCGGACGAGCGCGAAGACCGCCGCCGGGGCGAGCGCGACCGCCACCCGGGAGAACCGGTCCCCCTGCAGGCCGGGCCCCGGTTCGGGGCCGCGGCGGACCGGCGGCGAGGCACCGCGCACGGTGTCGATCGGGTTCACCCCCGTGATGAGGAGACCGTGGACGCGGTGTGACGCCGGCCTCAGTGGCATCCATCATTGAGGTTAACGAGGCCGCCGGACCCCCGGTAGGGTGGGCTCCCGACCAGCGCCCGGGCCGGCGCGTCACCACGAGTGGACCGCGCCCGGGCCTCGAAACCCCCACGACGCCGTCCGCACTGTGGTCACGGCGTCAGGACAGGAGGTCGGCGTGGCCCTCGTCGTGCAGAAGTACGGCGGCTCATCGGTTCAGGACGCAGACCGCATCAAGAAGGTCGCTGAGCGGATCGTCCGGACCCGCAAAGAGGGTCACGACGTCGTGGTCGTGGTCTCCGCGATGGGAGACACCACCGATGAGCTGACCGATCTCGCCGAGCAGGTCTGCCCGGCACCTCCGGCGCGCGAGATGGACATGCTGCTCACCGCGGGGGAGCGGATCTCCAACGCCCTCGTCGCGATGGCCATCCACGCCCTCGGTGCCGACGCCCGCTCGTTCACCGGCTCGCAGGCCGGGATGCTCACCACCTCGAAGCACGGCGACGCCCGGATCGTGCAGGTCAACCCCGGCCGGCTGCGCAACGCGCTGGACGAGGGCTCGATCGTGCTCGTTGCCGGTTTCCAGGGGATGAGCGAGGACTCGAAGGACATCACCACGCTCGGCCGCGGCGGCTCGGACACCACGGCGGTGGCGCTCGCCGCCGCCCTGGAGGCCGACGTCTGCGAGATCTACACCGACGTTGACGGCATCTTCAGCGCCGATCCGCGGATCGTGTCCGACGCCCAGCACCTCGACACCATCACCTATGAGGAGATGCTCGAGATGGCGGCGTGCGGCGCGAAGGTGCTGCACCTGCGCGCGGTGGAGTACGCCCGGCGCTACAACGTGCCGCTCCGCGTCCGCAGCTCGTACAACGACAAGCCGGGGACCCTCGTCGCCGGCTCGATCGAGGAGATTCCCGTGGAACAGGCGATCATCACCGGGGTCGCGCACGACCGGTCCGAAGGCAAGATCACGATCACCGGGGTCCCCGACACCCCGGGCATGGCCGCCCGCATCTTCCGGACCGTCGCGGACGCCGAGATCAACATCGACATGGTGCTGCAGAACGTGTCGCACTCCGACGACCGCCGCACCGACATCACCTTCTCGCTGCCGCGCACCGACGGGCCGACCGCGGTCGCCGCGCTGGAGAAGGCGAAGTCCGAGATCGGCTTCTCCGAGGTCATCTACGACCCCGAGGTCGGCAAGGTCTCGCTGGTCGGCGCGGGCATGCGCAACCACCCCGGGGTCACGGCCACGTTCTGCGAGGCACTGTCCGACGCGGGGATCAACATCGAGACCATGAACACCTCGGAGATCCGGATCTCGGTGATCTGCCGGGCGGACCAGCTCGACGACGCGGTGCGCGCGCTGCACGGGGCGTTCGAGCTCGGCGGCGACGAGCAGGCCGTCGTGCACGCGGGGACCGGGCGATGAGCGAGCGGAGCGAGCGAATGATCCAGCACAGCGCCGCCGCGCAGCGGTCGGCCGAGCACAGCGAGGACGAGCGATGAGCGGCGCGCACCGGCAGGGGCCGGTCGTCGCGATCGTCGGTGCCACCGGGGCCGTCGGTTCGACCATGATCGAGATCATCGACGCGCGGGAGACCGTGCCGTGGAGCGAGATCCGGCTCGTGGCGTCGGCCCGTTCGGCGGGCAAGGTGCTGCGTGTGCGCGGTGAGGACATCACTGTGCTCGAGCTCGCCCCCGAGGTCTTCGACGGCGTCGACGTCGCGCTGTTCGACGTGCCCGACGAGGTCAGCGCGGAGTGGGCGCCGATCGCCGCGGCCCGCGGGGCCGTCGCGGTCGACAACTCCGGCGCGTTCCGGATGGACCCCGAGGTCCCGCTCGTGGTACCCGAGGTCAACGCCGACAAGGCCGCCGACCGGCCCAAGGGGATCATCGCGAACCCCAACTGCACGACACTGTCGATGATGGCCGCGATGGGCGCGCTGCACCGCGAGTTCGAGCTGCGCGAGCTCGTCGTGTCCTCCTACCAGGCGGCGTCCGGTGCCGGGCAGCCCGGCATCGACCGGCTCTACGCCGAGCTCGCCGCCGTGGCCGGCAAGGACGTCGGGGTGCGCGGTGGCGACGTCGCCGAGGCCCTCGCGGAGGCCGGGCTCGGCGTCGGTCCCGATTCGGACTCGCCATTCCCCGCGCCGCTCGCGCTCAACGTCGTGCCGTGGGCCGGTTCGCTCAAGGACGACGGCTGGTCGTCCGAGGAGCTCAAGGTCCGCAACGAGTCGCGGAAGATCCTGGGCATCCCGGACCTGAAGGTGTCGGCGACCTGCGTCCGGGTCCCGGTGGTGACCACGCACGCGCTCGCAGTTCACGCGACGTTCGGCCGCGAGGTGTCGGTGGACGCCGCGCGCAAGGTGCTGGCCGCCCAGCCGACCATCGTGCTGCGCGACGATCCCGCCGCCGGCGAGTGGCCGACCCCCGCCGCGGTCGTCGGTGACGACCCGACGTGGGTCGGCCGGATCCGGCAGGCGCTGGACTTCCCGAACACCCTCGAGCTGTTCGTGTGCGGGGACAACCTGCGCAAGGGCGCCGCGCTGAACACCTACGAGATCGCCGAGACGGTGGCCGCCGGCCTGTAGCCGCCGCACCCCTCCCCACCTCAGCAGCCTCGTTGCCGTGAGCGAGCGGCAACGAGGCTGCTGTGCGTCGGTGTGGTCGGCGCTGCCGTGGTCACGCGCCGTGAATCCCGAACCGGGTCCGCGAACGGCGGGACGCGGGGTCAGATCCCGTAGTTCCAGATCGTGAGTGCATACCCGCCGAACCAGGCCGAGCTCAGCGCTACCGCGGCCAGCATCCCGATCGCGGTTGCCCGCCGGCACCGGGACAGGCCGAGCGCGATCGGCAGCAGCAGCACGAACGCCGGGATCAACAGCCGGATCTTGGTGTTCATCAGCCCTGCGGTGGCCCACACGGTGAGCAGCACCCCGGAGCCGTAGACCAGCAGGGGCCACGGCAACCGCATCGTGATGGCGATCCCGAGCAGGACCACTGCGCCGACGAGCACGATCAGGGTGGCCACGTCGTACACACGTTCCCCGGCGACCAGCACGTCACGCAGGTAGGTCACCGTCTCGGCGCCGCCGTCGACGTACCAGCCCCAGCCGGTGCGCTGGATCGCGAACCAGCCGCCGAGTGCGCCGGTGCGGCCTGCGACGTAGGCCAGGTAGCCGACCAACCCCGACACCGCGAGCAGCCCGCCGAGCCAGGGCCGTACCCCGTCGCGACGCCGCACCACGGCGACCAGCGCGGCGAGGCCCACCGCGAGCACCAGCGCGTTGGCCGTGGGCCGGACCAGCCCGGCCAGCGCGCACGCGGTGCCGGCTGCCAGCCACTGCCGCTGCAGCACCCAGACCAGCGACCAGGCGGCCAGCGCGCAGAACAGCGCCTCGGTGTAGGTCATGCTCAGTACGACGCCCATGGGGGTCGCGGCGAACAGGCCGGTCAGCAGCAGGCCTGCCCGCCGCGACCCACCCGGCACCAGCTCCCCGATGCGGGTCAGCCCGTACGCCGCGGCCACGCCGGCCAGTAGCGAGACCACGAGACCGGCGGCGACCAGGTTCCCGCCGGTGAACCACCCGACCACGGCGACAGCGGCCGGGTATCCGGGGAAGAACCCGAGTGGGGTGTCCGGGGCCCGCCGGCCGAACGCGTCGACCATCTCCGCCGGCACGCCGGCGTACCCGTCGCCGGCGATCGCGAGCAGCCAGGAACCGTCCCAGGTGTGCAGCTCGTCGAGGAGGGCCGAACCGTTGCGCCCGGCCAGCCAGGCCAGGCCGAGGACGCCGATCAGGCGCATCCCGAGGTAGACCGCGCCGGGTGCGAGGACGGCCCCGATCCGCGCCCGGCGGCCCGCCGGCGCTACGACCGAACCCGAATCGAACTGAACGGTGGTTATCGAAGCGCTCCCGGGGCCCGACGATGGTGGCGGGAGCCTATCCCCGCCGGTCCGGGTGAGCTGCCTCGCCATCCGCGTCGGGCCGCGTCACAGTGCGCGCGTGGGGGCCGCGCGGGGTTACTGTGAGTGCGTGAGCAACGACGAACTGCTGCACCGGTACGAGGCTGGGGGAGGGACGCTCGCCGCGGCCAATGCGGAGGGCCTGGCCGTCCCCCCTGCACTCCACACTGCGGTGCTCACCTGCATGGACTCACGCATCGACGTCTTCGCCCTGTTCGGGCTGAAGCTCGGCGAGGTGCACGTGCTGCGGAATGCGGGCGGGGTGGTCACCGACGACGTGATCCGGTCCCTGACGATCAGCCAGCGCAAGCTCGGGACCCGCGACGTGCTGCTCGTGCAGCACAGCGGCTGCGGTTTGGCCACGTTCACCGACGACGACTTCTCCGAGGAACTCGCGCACGAGGTCGGGATGCGCCCGCCGTGGCGGACGCACGCGTTCCGCGACCCGTCCGTCAGCGTGCGGCGGGACATGGCGCAGCTGCGCCACGACCCGTTCCTCGTGCCGGAGACCAGGGTGCGTGGGTTCGTGCTCGACATCGAGACCTTCGCGCTCGACGAGGTCTTCGTCGATCAGCCGGCCAGCCCGGGACTCGCAGCGGGGTGACCGCGGAGGCCGGCCGCCGGGCCACGAGCGCGGCGGCACCGGCCAGCAGTGCGGGGTAGGGCAGCCACGGTGCGCTCCTCAGAACACGACCTCCGCGCAGAGCGTCAGCACGATCATCGTGCGCAGGCCGCGGTGATCGACGAGCCGGCCCAGCAGCGGCGCTCCCACCGCCGTCCCGATCGTGCCGGCGGCGCCGACCGCGCCGGCCGCCGCGTATCCGTGGCCCAGGCCGATCACGACGTGCAGGGTCAGCCGGTCGCGGCGGCCGAGGCGGGCACCCTGGTCGCGAAGGCGATCACGGCCAGCGCGCCGACACCCGGCTGTGCGAGCACCCGGCGGTAGGTTGCGATCCCCGTGCGAGCCACCGGGTCATCCTGACCGGCCGCAGTCGGCCGGGAAGCGCTCGCACCAGGGCGTCATGCCCGGTAGCCGCCCGCGGTGGCGCGCCACCCAGTCGTAGAGCCGCTCCTGGACGGCCTGGGTGTGCCGGTACACCCGCAGCGGCAGGTCGGTGTGCAACGCGGCCGACAGCGCCGCGTTGATCGCGGCCGCCCCTTCGGCGGTCGTACCGTCCGACCCCTTCCAGCGCAGGGCGGCCGCGCACTGCTCGGGTGTGGCGTCGACCATCATCGGCGCATCCGGGCGCTGGAACGGTGCCGTGGTCACCCGGTGCTTCGTGTCCAGCAGCCGCAGCCAGCCCAGGCTGCGGGTGCAGAAGCCGCAGTCGCCGTCGAAGACGAGCGTTCCGCCGGTGACGTTCATACCCGTCAGCATCCCGTCTCTCCTACGATTCCGTCGTGACGAACGAGGACCGGGCCACCGTCTGGCACAACCCGCGCTGCTCCAAGAGCCGCGGCGCGCTCGCCCTGCTCGCCGCACAGGGGGTGGAGGCGGACGTCGTCCGCTATCTCGACGAGGCGCCCGGGCGTGCCGAGATCGAGGACGTGCTGCGCCGGCTCGGCACCGACGACCCGCGTGCGATCACCCGCACCGGGGAGGCGCGCTACCGCGAGCTGGGACTGGCCGACGCCGACCGGGACGCGCTGCTCGACGCGCTGGCCGCGAACCCGATCCTCATCGAACGCCCGATCGTGCTGGTGGGTGACCGCGCGGTGGTCGCCCGCCCGCCGGAGCGGCTGCTCGAACTGTTCGGCGGCTGAGGCCGTCCGTCCGTTCCCCGCCCCGCGAGTCGGCACTTTTCGACGGGTGAGCCGGCGCTTTTCCGCTCGCGTGGCCTGCTCAGGCCGCCGGCGCCGGGCGGGCGAGGGGCGCGCGGACGAACAGCTGCCCGGCCACGATCTCGGCGGTGGGGCGCAGCCCGGCCCGGCGCAGCAGCCGGGTGAGCCGCACGTTGTCGGTGGGCGCGACGGCGGTGAGCTCCGCGTGCCCGTGCTCCTGGGCCAGCTCGACGATGCGGCGGATCAGTGCCGTACCGAGGCCCCGTCCGTGCCAGGAGTCCTCGACCAGCACCGCCACCCCGGAGGGCGTGGCTACTCCGCCGAGGTTGGCCAGCCCCACCGCGCTGCCGCCGTCGACGGTCAACGCCAGTACCGCCCGGCCGGCCCCCGGCCCGTCGCCGACCAGGTCGGCGAGCCGGTCCGGCGACAGCCGCGGGGTCGGGCTGAGGAAGCGGGACCGCCGTGACTCCGGCGAGCACCGGGCGTGCAGCGCGGCGATCAGCGGTCCGTCGGAGGGGCGTGCCGTGCGCAGCCGAACCTCGGAGCCGTCGTGCAGCAACACCCGCCGCCCGTCGGGCTCTGCCGCGCCGTGCAGACGCATCCCGAGCTGGCCGGCGAGCTCCATCAGGGCCGCGGCCCGGGACAGCTCGGTCGCGGTGAACGGCCAGGCCCGGCGCAGGTGCACCTGCTGGGCGCCCACCCGCAGGGTGTGGGTGTGGCCGTTCCTGGGCGGGGCGGCCGGGTCGGCCAGACGGGCCCGCAGCATGGTCGCGACTGCGCGCGGCGCGCTGCCCGGGTCGGCCGCCACCATCCGCGCGAGCGCGAGCGCCGTGGTCACCGGGTCGGAGAGCTCGGTCGCGTCGGCCCGGACGAGCAGCGTGCACGGGATCCCGGCTCGTTCCACGGCGTGGACCACTGCCGAGGTGTCGGCGTCGTCGGGAACCTCGACCAGCAGTTCGTCGATCACCGAGCCGTCGTCGGAGGGCTCGCCGACGACGTGCAGCGAGATGATGTTGCACCCCGCGTCACCGACCACCGTGGCCAGCTCGCCGAGCCGGCCCGGCCGATCCTCCAGCTCCACGTGCATGCGCCAGAGCACCACGCCATCACCTCCTCGGGAACTCCCATCGTCGACGTCCGGTGTTACCGGCCGGCTACGTCCACGTGACGCCCGGTGGAACAGCGGGATCACCCATGATCGAACCGCGTGGCCGCCCGCCCCGAAGTACGTTGTGCACGATCCATTCGACTCAGGGGCTTCGACGCCCTGGAAGGGCGGACGCATGGCTGACGCGATCTACACGGCGCAGGCGACATCGTCGGGCGGCGGGCGGGACGGCAGGGTCCGTTCCTCCGACGGCATCATCGACCAGGACCTCAAGATGCCCCCGGCCCTCGGCGGCCCGGGCGGTGCGACCAACCCCGAACAGCTGTTCGCCGCGGCCTACGCCACCTGTTTCCACGGTGCGCTGCGCCTGGTCGCGCGCAACCAGGGCGTCGCGATCAGCGACGACGCCACCGTCGACGCGGCGGTGAGCCTGGCGCCCGACGAGACCAGCTTCGCCATCAGCGCGGCGATCACCGCGCACCTGCCGGGCCTGGACCAGGCCCAGGCCGACGACCTGGTCGCGGCCGCGCACAAGGTCTGCCCCTACTCCAAGGCGACCGCCGGCAACGTCGACGTGGCTCTGACCGCCACCGTCTGAAGGTCCGTGAGGGGCGATGGTGGCCGTCGCGACCATCGCCCCTCACGGTGTCAGCCCACCATGCGGCGTGCGAAGTCGATCTCGGTGGAGACGTGGCGCAGGGTCTCCTCGACGACCAGCGACCCGTGCCCCGCGTCGAACCGGCTGACCTCGTAGCGGGCCCCGGCCGCGGCCAGCGCGTCCAGATAGTTGTCCACCTGCCGGATCGGGCAGCGCGGGTCGTTCTCCCCGGCCAGCACCAGCACCGGCGCCCGCACCCGGTCCACGTAGGTGAGCGGCGACGCGGCGCGGTAGATCTCCGGCACCTGCTCCGGGGAGCCGCCGAACAGCGCCCGGTCGAACGCCCGTAGCTGCTCCATCTCGTCGGCGTACGCGGTCAGGTAGTCGGCCACCGGGACCCCTCCGATCGCCGCCGCCCACCGCTCCGGCTGGGTGCCCGCCGCGAGCAGCGCCAGGTAGCCACCCCACGACCAGCCCTCGACGACGGTGCGCGCCGGATCCGCCAGGCCCTCGGCCACCGCCCAGTCGTGCACCGCGGCCACGTCGGCCAGCTCGGTCAGCCCCGGCCGGCCCTCGATGGCGTCGCGCCACGCGGAGCCGTACCCCGTCGAACCCCGGTAGTTGACCTCCACGACGGCGAACCCGGCATCCACCCATGCCGCCCGGACCGCGCTGAACCGGTCCTCATCGGCCGCGTGCGGCCCGCCGTGCAGGCTGAACACGGTGGGCAGTGGGCCGTCGGCGGTGCCGCCGCCGGGCCGCGCGACGAGCGCGTGCACCCGGCCCCCCGGGCCGTCGACCCAGACGTCCTGCACGGCGACCGAACCGGGCGCCCGCTCCCCGGGCGGGGTCAGCAGTTCGCGGTCGGTGCCCTCGGGATGCAGCGCCCGCACCGACGAGGGGTCCGCCGCCGACGAGCTCGTGTACTCGACGGTCCCGTCCGGGCGGACCTCGGCGGACCCGATGCAGCCGGGCGCCGCGTCCAGCTCGGTGAGCTCGCCCGTGGTCAGGT
Organism: Pseudonocardia bannensis; assembly: GCF_012911875.1. Classification (GTDB taxonomy): domain Bacteria; phylum Actinomycetota; class Actinomycetes; order Mycobacteriales; family Pseudonocardiaceae; genus Pseudonocardia; species Pseudonocardia bannensis. Next base: position 22,808 of record NZ_JAAXKZ010000007.1, read on the forward strand.
CGTAGCGGTGCAGCCGGGTGCGGGCGGCGTGGGTGTGCCACACCAGCAGCGCGCTCGCGTCGGGGTAGAAGTCGGCGATCAGCTCGCCGGGCAGGTCCAGCTCCAGCTCGGTCTCGGTGTCCGCGACCGGGTCCCAGATCAGCAGCTCCTCGCGGCCGCGGCGCTCGTGCAGCAGCAACAGCCGGTTGTCACCCGCCACCGGCGAGAAGACCAGCGGGGTGAGGCCCTTGCCCTCACCGTCGGACTTCTCGGCCACCAGGGCTCCGTCGCCGGTGCCGTCGCCCAGCCGCACCACGCGCACCGCCGGGTGCCGGGAGTCGCCGTGCTCGGAGTGGCTGATCGCGAGCAGGGTCTCGTCCTCGGACAGGGCCCCGACACCCGCGTCCTCGGGATGGAAGTAGACGACGGTTGCGGCGTCGTCGCCCTTGCGGTGCACCCAGATCCGCGAGCCCTCGTCGGTGGACGTGCCGACGGCGGTCAGCGACCGGCCGATCTCCAGGCCGGCCGGGTAGCCGTCCTCGACGCCGGGCACGGCCGGCTCGGGCCGGGCGCCGTCGGCCAGCCCCGCGAACGGCTCGGCCACCCAGCGGCCGAACTCGTCGCCGTCGGTGTCGTCGAACCACCACAGCGTCTCGCCGTCGGGCGGCAGCGCCACCGAGTGCGTGCCACTGCGCCGGGAGGTGACCTGGCGGTGCAGGTCGGTGGCACGGTCCCAGGCATAGACCTCGGTGGTGCCGCTGGCGTTCGAGGTGTACGCGCTGCGGTCCGGGGCGTCGCGGGCCCAGTCCGGGCGCGAGATCCGCACCGCGGTGAATCGGGTCCGCCAGCGCTGTTCCCGCTCGTCGTCGTCGAAGAGCCGGTCCGGGACGGCGGCGGCAGGGTGCTCGGTCGTCACGGTGTCGATCCTCCCCCAACCGCACGCGACGGGCCGGGTCGCGTTCACCCGATGTGGCCGGGCGCGCGGCCATGGTCGCGGCCGGCGAATGGTGCGCCCGGCGGCCGGGACCGCCCGACCATGATCGACGCTTCCGGGACCTGGCGGGTGCCGCACCCCGGTGGGGCCGCCGCCGCCGATCCGGTCGAGAGTGGGGCCGGCACCGATGCAGAAGGGCACGATCATGACCACCAGACGACTCCGGGACGGCCGCGCCGGCGCGCTCCTGGTCGCCCTCGCCGCGACCGTCCTGACCGTCACCGGCTGTTCCGGCGGGCAGGCCGGTGCGGTCACTCCGACCGTCACCGTCGAGGGCGCGCAGCGCGTCGAGCTGCGCTACGCGGGCGGCGTGGTCGAGGGCGGGGTGGCGCGGATCGCGATCCCGGCCGGATCGACGGTCGAGCTGGTCGTCGCCAGCGACGTGGCCGACGAGGTGCACCTGCACGGCTACGACCGCAGCAGCTTCGTCACCGCCGGGGCCACCACGACCCTGCGCTTCGTGGCCGACCTGCCGGGCGTGTTCGAGGTGGAGCTGGAGCAGCGGGGCCACCCGCTCGCCCAGCTCGAGGTCTCGTGAGCGGCGCCCTGCGGACGATCGGGCGGACGGTCGGGGTGAACGGGTGCCGGGGGCCCCGGCCGCACCGAGGTGCCCGGCCCGCCGCATAAGGTGACCGCGTGCTCGCCCGGGGTCTGCTGCTCGTCGTCCTCGTGGCGATCCTGTTCCCGGGCGCGGCCGGGGTGGCGTCGGCGCACGCGGGCGGGCTGTCGTCCTCGTCCAGCGAGCCGCGGGTCCTCGGCATCGACCCGCCGGTCCCGGGGCTGGACCTGCGTGTGGTCGAGTTCGGGGCCCGGATGCGGCTGGACAACGGCACCGGTGCGCCGGTCGTCGTCGAACCGCTGCCCGGCTCACAACTCTCCGGACTGCCGACCGTCGCCCCCGGTGCCCGGGCCTACTGGACCGACCCGCGGATCACGATGGCCGCGGCCGGGCCCCGGCCGGACGGCGACCGCGTCGGGTGGGCCATCCCGCTGCGCGTCGGCGACCAGGTCGTGACGGTCCGCGGCGAGCAGCACTGGCCGGCGCCGCCGTCAGCGGCCCTGTGGTGGGGCGCGGCGCTGACCGCCCTCGTCCTCCCCGCGGCGGCGGGACTGATCGGCGCGGGCCGCCGCTGGGGCCGGATGGTGCTGGCGTCCGCCACCGGTGTCGTGCTCCTCGCGCACCTGGTGCACGTGCTGGGTTCGGCCGTCGTCCCCGAGGACCGGAACATCGTGGCGATGGTGCTCAGTGCGGCCGGCTACGCGCTGCTCGGCTGGCCCCTCGGCGCGTTCGGCATGGTGTTGACGCTGCGCGGCCGCCCGGCCGGGCCACTGCTCTGCTGCGCGGCCGGCGGGCTGTTCGCGATCGTGATCGCCCCGGTCGATGCATTCACCCTCGTCGACGCCGTGGTGCCGTTCGCCTGGGGCGCGAGCCTGGATCGTGTGCTGGTCGCGCTGACGCTGGGCGGCGGGCTCGGTGTCGCGGCGGCCGGGGTGGCCCTGCTGCGCCGCGGCACGGTCCGCGAAGAACCGGCGGTCTGAGCGTGCCCGGCGGGAACGACCTGGTCCTCGCCCACGGGATCGGCAGCGTCGAGGGCCTCCCACTGGACGGCGAGCTGGTGCTGCAGACCGGTGGGGTCGTCGTCCTGGTGTCCTTCCTGGCCGTTGCGCTGCTGTGGCGGCACCCGCGCTTCGGCGGCCCCGTGCGCGGCCGCCCGCTACCGGCCGCGGTGGAGCGAACGCTCGACGCACCCGCGTTGCGCTGGGTGGTCCGGCTTCTCGTGCTGCTGGTCGCCGCAGGGATCGTGGTGATCGGCTTCGTGGGTCCGCAGGACCCTGACGACAACCCTGCGCCGCGCGCGCTCTACGTGCTGCTCTGGGTCGGGATCGTGCCGGCGTCGCTGCTGCTCGGCCCGGTGTGGCGGGTGCTCAACCCGTTGCGGGCGCTGCACCGGCTGGTCGCGGTGGCGCTGCGGGTGCCGCCGGAGGGCACCGCACAACTGCCCGCCCGTCTCGGGTACCGGCCGGCGGCCGTGGGGCTCGTCGTGTTCACCTGGCTGGAGCTCGTCGTCCCGGTGCGGGACTCCCCGGCGGTGGTCGCGGCGTTCTTGCTGCTCTACGCCGTCGTGCACACCGCGGCCGCGGTGCGGTTCGGTTCCGGGTGGTTCGACCGGGCGGACGCGTTCGAGGCCTACTCCACGCTGACCGGCGCCCTCGCCCCGGTCGGCCGGCTCGACGACGGCCGGTTGGGGTGGCGCAACCCGCTGCGCGGTCTGGCCGCCGTGACGGTCGCGCCGGGGCTCGTCGCGCTGCTGGCCGTGTGGTGGGGGTCGACCGTCTTCGACGGGGTGTCGGGCTGGGTCGGGTGGTCGAGCGTGCGGCAGTCGGTCCCGGTACCCGGGGTCCTGCTCGACTCCGTCGTGCTGCTCGGCCTGATGGTGCTGGTCGGCGCGGCCTACCGGGTGGCCACCGGGTCGCTGGCCGGGGCGCTGGCCGGAACCTTGATCCCCATCGCGGCGGGGTACACCCTCGCGCATTACGCGACGTTGCTCCTGGTCGAGGGTCCGCGGGGGCTGTCGCAGTTCGCCGGGGCGCAGCTGGGCGCGGTCACCTCGGTCCCGGCCCCCGGGCTGATCGCCGGGATCCAGATCGGCGCGATCCTGCTCGGGCACGTCGTCGCGGTCGTGGCCGCGCACGACCGCAGCGTCGCTTTGCTGCCCGAGCACCGCCGGCTCGCCGACCAGATCCCGCTGGTGCTGCTCATGGTGGCCTACACGATGGTCGGGCTGTTCCTGCTCGTGATCTCCTGACCCTCGTGACGGTCTGGTCGGTGGCCCGCTCGGTCCTGCTGTTCCTGCTCGCCGCGCTGGCCGAGATCGGTGGGGCGTGGCTGGTCTGGCAGGGAGTCCGCGAGCACCGTGGGCCGTTGTGGGTCGGCGTCGGGGTGCTCGCGCTCGGGGCGTACGGCTTCGTCGCGACGCTGCAGCCGGACCCGAACTTCGGCCGGATCCTGGCCGCGTACGGCGGGGTCTTCGTGGCCGGCTCGCTGGCCTGGGGGATCGTCGCCGACGGTTTCCGCCCCGACCGCTTCGACTACCTGGGCGCGGCCATCTGCCTCATCGGCGTCGGGATCATCATGTACGCCCCGCGCGGCTAGGGCCCTACCAGCTCAGCTCGGAGCAGCGGGTCCGGGCGCCCGGCGGCTCGACCTGCACCGTGAAGTGGGCCATCCCGTGCCGGTCGGCGAGCAGGTCGCGCGCCGAGGACAGCACGACGGCCGGGTCGCAGGCCGCGTCGACGCTCAGGTGCGCCGAGCCGACCTCCATGCCCGAGGTCAGCGTCCACACGTGCACGTCGTGCACGTCCTCGACCCCGGGAAGCTCGCCCAGTTCGCTGCGGATCGCGGCGACGTCGACGTGCGCGGGGGCGGCCTGCACCAGGATCCGCACCGCCTGGCGGGCGAGGTTCCAGGTGCGCGGCAGCACGAACAGGCCGATCGCCACGGCGACCGCCGGGTCGGCCCAGTGCCAGCCGAACAGCAGTACCACCGCACCGGCCAGCAGCACGCCGACCGAGCCGAGGGTGTCGGCCAGCACCTCGAGGTAGGCGCCGCGGAGGTTGAGGCTCTCCTTCGCGCCCTGCCGGAGCAGGCCGAAGACGACGAGGTTCGCGGCCAGGCCGGCAGCGGCGGTGAGCATCAGGGGGAGCCCGGGGATCTCGGGGGCGTCGTCGAAGCGCTGGACGGCCTCGACGATCACCCAGCCGGCCACCCCGAACAGCAGGACCGCGTTGGCCAGCGCGGCGAGCACCTCGGCCCGGTAGAGCCCGAACGTGCGGCTGTCCGAGGCCGTGGTCCGGTGGGCGGCGGTGATCGCCGCCAGCGCCATGCCGACACCGAGGACGTCGGTGAACATGTGCCCGGCGTCGGAGAGCAGGGCCAACGACGACGTGGCCAGCCCGACGACGACCTCGAGGACGAGGAAGACGGACAGCACGCCGAGCGATATCCAGAGCCGCCGCACGTGCCGTCCCGACGCGCTGCCCGCTGCCAGGCCGCCGTGCCCGTGCCCATGACCGTGTCCTGCACCCACGCGCCCAATCTATGCAAACATTCGCATAGATGCAATAGCGACCCATGCTGCTCCGGGTGGAGCAGCGTGTTCATCCCCGTCGACGGACTCGATCATCGTGGCACGATGGCGGCGTGAGCGAGCCTGTGCGCCCCGAGGAGCTGCGAGTCTCGAACGCCGACCGCGAAGCCGTGCAGGAACGGCTGCGCCAGGCTCACGCCGAGGGGCTGATCGATCTCACCGAGTTCGACTCCCGGGTGCAGGCCGTGTGGGCGGCCAAGACCCGCGGCGAGCTCGCCGGGCCGGCGGCCGACCTGCCGGCGCCGACCCCGGCCAAAGGTCGCGGGACCGTGTTCTCCGCGACCGGTGGCGGCACCGCGATGCGGGTGCTCAGCATCGTCTTCGGCAGCATCGCCGCGGTCAACCTCGTCATCTGGGGCCTGCTCGTGCTGACCACGGGCGAGTGGATCCACCCGTGGTGGGTCTGGGTGGCCGCCCCGCCGGCAGCGGTGCTGCTCCTGCTGTACTTCTCCGGCATCGGCCGGCCGGACGACCGCTGAGCCGACATCCCATCCCGTCCGCCACTCCCGGAGTCCGCCCGTGCCCTTCGCCGTGACCCCCGACGGCACCCGCCTGTACTTCGAGGAGATCGGGGAGGGTGAGCCGCTGCTGCTGGTCAGCGGGCAGGGGCTGGACCACGGGTTCTGGGACCCGATCCGCGACGGGTTCGCGGCGGCGCACCGGGTGGTCGTCTACGACCACCGCGGCACCGGCCGCAGCGACGTCCCGCACGACCCGCCCTACACGACCCGCGGCATGGCCGCCGACGCCGTCGCCGTGCTCGATCATCTGGGCATCCCACGGGCGCACGTCTACGGGCACTCGATGGGTGGGCGGATCGCGCAGTGGCTGGGCATCGACCACGGCGACCGGCTGGGCGGGCTGGTGCTCGGCGGGACGACCCCGGGCAAGGCGCACGGCGTGCGGCGGCCGGCCGCGGTGACCGCGGCGTTCGTCCGCCCGCCCCGGGACGAGGAGGATGCGCTCGCCAAGTGGGGGCCGCTGTTCTTCACGTCGGAATGGGCGGCGGCGCACGCCGACCTGGTGCGGGCGCTCTTCGTGGACAACCCGCTCTCGGCGTCGGCGCGCAGGCTGCACTACGGCGCGAGCGAGGGCCACGACTCGTGGGCGGAGCTGCCACGGATCGGCGTCCCGACGCTGGTCCTGCACGGCGACGAGGACGTCCTCAACCTGCCGGGCAACGCCGAACTGCTGGCCGGTCGCATCCCGGGCGCCGAACTGCGGATGCTGCCCGGGGCCGGGCACGGCTACCCGTTCGAGTTCGAGGCCGAGGCGACCCGCGTCGTGCTGGACTTCCTGAGCAGGCACCGCCTGGACCGCGCCGGCTGAGCCGGGGCCCTCCGGCGCTCACCCGCGCAGCTCACCGGCCCCGGCGATCATGCGGAGGGCCTGGGCCAGGTCACGCCCGGACGGGGCGGTCCCCGGGTCGACCAGCCACTGGACCATGACCCCGGTGAGCAGCGCCTGGTAGACGGCGCCGAGGACCCGGGTCCGTTCGTCGTCGTCGCCGCTGGTGTGGAACGTCAGCGCCAGCTCCTCGCGGGCGATGTCCTGGGCCTCGGCCAGCACCTTGCGCATCTCGGGGATCCGCCCGACCTGCGCGATGCCCTCTACGGCGATGGACCACAGCCGGTGGTGCGTCGCGTACAGGTCGATGACCCGCGTCCACGTCCGCTCGAACCGTTCCATCGGGCCGTCGGCCGGATCGGGATCGACGGTCAGGGCCCGTTCGAGCTCCTCGCCCCACTCGGCGGTCGCCTGCACCAGCGCTTCGGTGAGCAGGGCTTCCTTGGATCCGAAGTGGTAACCGATGGAGGCCAGGTTGGTCTTCGAGGCGGCGACGATGTCGCGGGCGGTCGTGCGTCCGAACCCCTTGTCGTACAAGCACTCCTTGGCGCCGGCCAGCAGGTCCTCGCGATGCCCCATGTGATCGACTCTAGACATCCGTCCCAGACGGCCGTCCGGCGGCCGCGTGTCCGTTGTGGACGATCGGGCGGCCGGCCGGTGTCAACTTTCCGCACACTCCGTGCGCCGTGATGCACGTCATGATCGGGGCACTGGCGGCGGGCCCACGTGCGCCGCACGCCCATCGACGATCAGCGACGAGCCAGGAGCACCACCATGAGCAGACTGCGGTTCGGCACCTTCCTCGCCCCCTTCCATGCCGCCGGGCAGAACCCCACCCTGGCGATGCAACGCGATCTCGAGCTGGTCGAGCACCTGGACCGGCTGGGGTACGACGAGGCCTGGATCGGTGAGCACCACTCGGCCGGCAGCGAGATCATCGCCTCGCCGGAGATCTTCATCGCGGCCGCCGCCGAGCGGACCCGCCACATCAAGCTCGGCACCGGCGTCACGTCGATCAGCTACCACAACCCCCTGTGGGTCGCCGATCGCATGGTCATGCTCGACCACCTCACCCGCGGCCGCGCGATGCTCGGCGTCGGCCCGGGCTCGCTGCCCACCGACTCGGCGATGATCGGGCTGAACCCGACCGACACCCGCGAGCTGCTGCCCGAGAACCTCGACATCATCATGCGGTTGCTGCGCGGTGAGGTCGTCACCCAGCAGACCCGCACGCACAACCTCGTCGAGGCCCAGCTGCAGCTGCGCCCCTACAGCGACCCGTGCTTCGACATCGCCGTCGCCGCGGTCGCCTCGCCGACCGGACCGCGACTGGCCGGCCAGCACGGCACCGGCCTCCTGTCGATCGGCGCGACCCTGACCCAGGACGGGTTCGACGCGCTGGCCCACCACTGGGGCGTCGTCGAGGAGCGGGCCGCGCACCACGGGCAGCCGAAGCCCGACCGGTCCGGGTGGCGCCTGGTCGGGCTCATGCACATCGCCGAGACCCGCGAGCAGGCCTACCGGGATGTCGAGTTCGGCATCGAGCAGTGGTTCAACTACTTCCAGAAGGTCGCCGCGTTCCCGCAGATGGCGGTCCAGGGCGGCAACCTCAAGGAGATGATCGACTTCGTCAACGAGGCCGGCATCGGCGCGATCGGCACCGTCGAGGACGCCCGGGCGCAGGTGCAGAAGCTCGTCGACCAGTCCAACGGCGGCTTCGGGGCGATGCTGCTCATGGGTCACGACTGGGCCAACCCGGAGGCCACCAAGCGCTCCTACGAGCTCATCGCCCAGCAGGTGTTCCCGCACTTCCAGGGCCAGGCGGAGGGGACGTTGGCGGCGAAGAAGCGGGCCAGCGACACCCGGGAGGCGCACGCCGAGACGCAGAACACCGCGGTGGCGCTGATGACCGAGCGGTACCAGCAGGAGCTCGCGAACAAGGGCTGACCCGCCGCAGCGGTCCCGGTGGCCCCGACGTGTGCGTCGGGGCCACCGGCCGCGGGCCCGCTCCGGCCCGGGCGCCCTAGGCTCACGGGGTGACCGGGCAGGCGCGACCGGACCTCACGGTGGACGGGCAGCTGTGCTTCGCCCTCTATGCCGCTTCACGCGCCATGACGGGCCGATACCGTCCGTTGCTGGACGAGCTCACCGGCCTGCGCGACACGCTGCACGGACTGGCCGACCGGCGGCGGTCTGCGGACGTCGTCGAACCGGGGCGGGGCGTGGTCGAGCCGGGCGGTCGCGGTCACTCCTGAGCGGCAGACCTCGCGGCGGACCTCATGCAGGGCCGAGCGTGTCGTCGGGGCGGGTACCGTCGACCGACTCCAGCCACGCGGCGGCCCGGTGCGCGAGCAGGGACAGCACCCGGTTCGCGGGTGTTCGGCTGCCGGGGCGGCGGTGGTGCGTCGAGAACACACCGAGCGGACGACGACCGGACGAGCCGATCAACGGGATGGGCCGGACGGCGCGCACGCCCGCATCCAGCATGATCGCCCCGGCGGGGATGCCGCGGAAGACCGAGCTCTGTTCGACGTCCCGGACGACGACCCGTCTGGTGCGGTTCATCGCGATGCCACACGCGGATCCCTCGTCGGCGACGAGGTCGAAGAACTCCAGGAGCGGTCGTTCGAACCCCCGCTGCGCGATGACCCGCAGCTCGTCGCCGTCCAGTTCGAGCAGCAGGCGGGTCGGTGTCAGCGCGTGCGTCACCACGTCGGCCACCAGTTCCCCACGTCAAGAGCCTGGTTCCCCGGCCACCAAGGCGGCCTCGCCCACGTCCGGGACATCCCGTGCCCGGCACGCTTCATGGGTCGCGCGCCGGGCCACCGCAGGCGTCCGTGGGCTGAGCGGCAGGTTCAGCTCCCGAACCACCATCGGTGGCCGCTCCCGTACCTGGACGGCGGCGCCGGCCAGGTCCGCGCAGACCGGCACGCACGGGCTCGCCTGCAGTCCCGCCGCAGGACGCCCGTTACATGGTCCGGGCCGAACAGCGCCAGCCGGACCCACAGCCACCCGCCCGCGGCGACCAGCGCCGCTGGGAAGATCGTCGCGACCGACGAGGACTCGATGCGGGCCTCCGAGGCGTCGGCCAGCCACCGGCGGCGGCCGGCCGCGGGTAGCCCTTCCAGGACGAAGCCGGCCCGTGACACCGATCCAACGGGCCCAGGTGCGGGTGCCGGGTGGTGGCTAGCGTGCTCGCTTTCACCTGGAAGGGGTCGTCCCGATGACGTCTGAAGGCGACAGGTCTGCGCCGGGGCCGGTGGCCACCATCACCGGGCCGAGCGGTAGCCACCTGCAGGCGGGGGGATCCGCTTCGGAGGTGATGCTCAAGTTCTGGGACGACTGGGCGACCACGACCTACGAGCGGCAGCGCCGGACCTTCGCCCGGATCGGGGCGGACATGAGTTGGACCGAGCCGCTCATCGCTCCCGACTTCATCGCGGACCTGGCCCGGTACGACGGCATCGTGTTGGAGAGCCCCCACTACCTGGACAACGAGTACCTCCTCGCCGACGAGATCCGATCCGCCGGCAGGTGAGAAATCTGGGGGGTTGAGTTCGTGGCGCTCACCGGCTCCTGACCCATCAGGGGTGTCTGATCGGAACGCCGCCCGCCCCCGGCCATGACCGACCGGTGCTGGACGGGAGGGCAGCCACGTGGCCGATCGGCCATCCCCGAGCCACGACCATGCCGGAGCAGGTGAGCGCCCCTTCTGGGTCCGTACCCGCATCGACCACAGCGGCCTCAGTCACGTCACCCTCCTCGCCTACGCGTTGGCGAAGCGACTGGCATCGGAAGAGGTGGCCCGCCAGTTCAGCGGAACTGCGAAGGCGGTCGCGGCGATCATGGTGGAAACGGTCGAAGCGACGTTGAACATGTGGGAGGAGCCCGGTGCGCTGGTCTGCCACATCGCCCGCGGCGCCATCGACCCCGCGTGCGGCCGCGACCGGCGCGGCCGCACGCGCCTCGAGCAGGCCGGCGAGCGCGATCCACCGCCGTTCGATGGGCTTCTCTCCGGTATCGAGGTCGTACTGGGCCAGGACACGGCGACCGTTCGATTGGCCGTCTAGTTCACCGAAAGGCTAGCCGGGGAGATGTCCGAGCTGTCCCAGAATTGACATGTTGTCCCAGGTCACCCACCATTCCGCGATCTTTCCGTTCTCCATGCGGAAGACCCCGGAGAAGCTGAATTTCGCGTATTTGTCGGACGGCGGGAACGGGCCCATCCAGCCCCTCTGCGTGCCCTCGTAGGTCGCCCATATGGCGACCATGTCCCCGTCCACGAGGATGTGTTCGAACGTCTGCTTGTTGTCAGGGAACACCGAGGCGTCGGCCCGCAGGAAGTCCTTGAGCTGATCGAGGTTGGTGACCTCGAACGCCGGCGTCGCCTCGCAGCGGCGCACGACGTCCGGCGAGATGATCTCGTCGAGGAGGTCCAGCCGACGCGTGTTCATGGCGCTCTCGAAGCGTCGCATCAGGTCCTTGGTGTCCGCGATGGTGGACATGATCTGACCTCTCGTCCGTGGACTCCGCCGGGGTTCGAGGCGCCCACCGATCAGGATGGCCGGTGCGCCACGCGAAGGGGCTCGTAGTGGATTTTGAGCCCGTTACGGCCTGGCACGGCGGCCGGCGGCGCGCTCCCGCTGCTCATCGCATGCAACGACGAAGGCCCTGGTCCGGCTCTCCCGAGGGAGGCTGTGACCAGGGCCTTCGTGTGGTCGGGGTGACAGGATTTGAACCTGCGACCTCTTCGTCCCGAACGAAGCGCGCTACCAAGCTGCGCCACACCCCGATGACCGCCTTGCTTCCCGGCGGCCGTGGAGAAGTCTAGCCGACGTCCGCAGCGGCCGACGCGGGGGTGGTCTTCTGCCCCTGGGACCCGATCGGAGGTGGCACGAGGGTCAGCAGACTGGCCTCGGGCGGGCACGCGAACCGCACCGGGGCGAACGGCGAGGTGCCCAGGCCGGCCGACACGTGCAGCCAGGTGTGGGCGCCCCACCGGGACGCGCCCCGGGCCCGCGAGCGGTCGAGCCCGCAATTGGTGACCAGCGCGCCGATGCCCGGCACCCGCAGCTGCCCGCCGTGGGTGTGTCCGGCGAGCACGAGGTCGTAGCCGTCGGCGGCGAACGCGTCGAGTACCCGCGGCTCGGGGGAGTGGGTGAGGCCGAGCCGCAGGTCGGCGTTCGTGCCGGGCCCGCCCGCGATCCGGTCGTACCGATCCAGGCTCAGGTGCGGGTCGTCGACACCGGCAGCGGCGACCCGGATCCCGTCGACGTCGAGCGTGACCCGGCTGTGCGTCGCGTCCTCCCAACCCCGCTCCACGAGCGCCGCCCGCAGGTCGCGCCAGGGCAACGGCTCGCCGTGGATCCGGCGCTCGGTCCGGCGCAGGTAACGCAGCGGGTTCTTCGGCGTCGGGCCGAAGTAGTCGTTGCTGCCGAACACGAACAGCCCGGGCCGTTCGAGCAGCGGTCCCAGCGCGGCCACCACGTTCGGCACGGCGCGGGCGTGGGAGAGGTTGTCCCCGGTGTTGACGACGAGGTCGGGCTTCAGCGCGGCCAGCTCGGCCACCCACCTCTGCTTGCTCGCCTGCCCGGGCGTCATGTGCAGGTCGGAGATGTGCAGGATCCGCAACGGCCGCGAACCCACCGGGAGAACCGGCAGGGTCGCCTCCCGGAGCGTCCAGCGGCGCCGCTCGACGCCGGCCGCGTACGCGATCGTCGCCACTCCCGTCGTCGTCGCACCCACCACGAACCGAGCCCAGCTGTTCACGACTGGAGGGTACGTCGGCGCCGGGGTGGACTAGCGTTCACGCCCGTGAGCGAATTGAAGGACCGGCTCCGCGCCGATCTGACCGCCGCCATGAAGGCGCGCGACGAGCTGGTCAAGGGCACCCTGCGCATGACGCTGACCGCCATCGGCAACGCCGAGGTCGCGGGTACCGAGGCTCGCGAGCTCGACGACGCCGAGGTGCTGAAGGTGATCACCAAAGAGGCGAAGAAGCGGGCCGAGTCGGCCGAGGCCTTCGCCGCCGCCGGCCGCGAGGAGCTCGCCGCGCAGGAGCGCGCCGAGGGCGAGGTGCTGGCCCGCTACCTGCCCGCGCAGCTCTCCGACGGCGAACTCGCCGAACTGGCCCGTCAGGCCGTCACCGACGTCGCGGCGGAGACCGGGGAGCAGCCCGGTCCGCGACAGATGGGTCAGGTCATGAAGCGCGCGAACGCCGCCGTGGCCGGTCGCGCCGACGGCGGCCGGGTCGCGGCTGCGGTGAAGGCACTGCTCCAGCCCAGCTGACCCGGCAATGCAGGAAGGGCCGCTTCCAGGCCATGAGATGGCGTGAAAGCGGCCCTCCTGCAACGGTGGCGGCCCGCGCTACTTGGCAGGGGCCTTCCTGCGGGCCGGGGCCTTTCGCGCGGTCGTCTTCTTCGGCGCCGTTCCCCGCGCCCGCCGGTCCGCCAGCAGCTCGGAGGCGCGCTCGTCGGTGATCTCCTCGACGCTGTCGCCCTTGCGCAGCGACGCGTTGGTCTCACCGTCGGTGACGTACGGCCCGAACCGCCCGTCCTTGATCACCATCGGTTTGCCCGTCGCGGAGTCCTTGCCCAGCTCGCGCAGCGGCGGGGTGGCCGCGGCCGTGCGACGTCCCCGCTGCTTCGGCTGCTTGTAGATCTCGACGGCCTCGTCGAGCGTGACCGTGAACAGCTGATCCTCGCTGGTCAGCGACCGTGAGTCGGTGCCCTTCTTCAGGTACGGGCCGTAGCGGCCGTTCTGCGCGGTGATCTCCTCACCGCTCTCCGGGTCGATGCCCACCAGACGCGGCAACGACAGCAGCCGCAGCGCCTCCTCCAGGGTCACCGTCTCCACGGTCATGGTCTTGAACAGCGACCCCGTGCGCGGCTTGGGCTTGGCGGCGGCCTTCTTCTTGGTCCCGTTGCTCGACTCGGCCTCGGCGGGCTCGGGGAGGATCTCGGTCACGTAGGGCCCGTAGCGGCCCTCCTTGGCGACGATCTCGTTCCCGGTCACCGGGTCGGTGCCCAGCACACGGCCCTCGGCGGGCACTGCGAACAGCTGCTCGGCGATCTCCGCGGTCAGCTCGTCCGGCGGCAGGTCATCGGGCAGGTTGGCCCGCTGCGACGTCCCGTCGACGACGCGCTCCAGGTACGGCCCGTAACGGCCGACCCGGACCACGACGTCGCCGAACATCGGGATCGAGTTGATCTCGCGGGCGTCGATCTCCTCGAGGTTCACCCCGACCAGCTTCTTCAGCCCGCCGGCCCGGGCCACCGAGCCCTCGGTGCCCTGGGCGGCGCCGAAGTAGAAGCCCGACAGCCAGTCCGTGCGGGCCTGCGTCCCGGACGCGATGGCGTCGAGCTCGTCCTCCATGGCGGCGGTGAAGTCGTAGTCGACCAGCCGGCCGAAGTGGTGCTCGAGCAGCCCGACCACGGAGAACGCGACCCACGACGGGACCAGGGCGCTGCCCTTCTTCCAGACGTAGCCGCGGTCCTGGATGGTCTTGATGATCGACGCGTAGGTCGACGGCCGTCCGATACCCAGCTCCTCGAGGGCCTTGACCAGGCTCGGCTCGGTGTAGCGGGCGGGCGGGTTGGTGGAGTGCCCGTCGGGGTTCAGCTCGGTCGCGGTGACGGCCTGGCCCTGGGTCAGCTCCGGCAGCCGCGACTCGGCGTCGTCGGCCAGGCCGCCGGTCTGGTCGTCGACCGTCTCGACGTAGGCCTTGAGGAAGCCGGGGAAGGTGATGGTGCGGCCCGACGCGGCGAACGTGGTCTCCTCGCCGGTGGCCGCGGTGCCGGTGACCCGCACGCTCATCGTGGTACCGCGCGCGTCGGCCATCTGCGAGGCCACCGTGCGCTGCCAGATGAGCTCGTAGAGCCGGAAGTCGTCGCCCTCGACCTCGCGGGCGATCTCACCCGGGGTCCGGAACGTCTCGCCTGCAGGCCGGATGGCCTCGTGGGCCTCCTGCGCGTTCTTCACCTTGCGGGTGTACTGCCGCGGCGAAGGCGAGACGTAGGCGTCGCCATAGAGCTCGCGGGCCTGGGAGCGGGCCGCCTGGATCGCCGACTCCGACAGCGTCGTCGAGTCGGTCCGCATGTAGGTGATGTAGCCGTTCTCGTACAGCCGCTGCGCGCTGCGCATCGTCCGCTCGGCGGAGAACCGCAGCTTGCGCCCGGCCTCCTGCTGCAGCGTCGAGGTCATGAACGGCGCGTACGGCTTGCGGGTGTACGGCTTCGACTCGACGCTCGACACGGTCAGGTCGCGGCCGTCGAGCGCCTCCGCCAGCCGGCGGGCGCTCGCCTCGTCCAGCACGCGGACGGAGCCGTCGGTGGTCTTCAGCTGCCCGTCGGGTCCGAAGTCGCGGCCGGTGGCCACCTTCGTGCCGTCGACGGACACGAGCCGGGCGCCGAACCGGCGGGGGCTCGCGTCGGCACCCGCATCGAGCGTGGCCGCGATGTCCCAGTACTCCGCCGAGACGAACGCCATCCGCTCGCGCTCGCGCTGCACGATGAGCCGCGTCGCCACCGACTGCACGCGGCCCGCCGAGAGCTTCGGCATGACCTTCTTCCACAGCACGGGGGAGACCTCGTAGCCGTAGAGCCGGTCGAGGATGCGCCGCGTCTCCTGCGCGTCGACGAGATCCTGGTCGAGCTCGCGGGTGTTCTCCGCGGCGGCCCGGATCGCGGGCTCGGTGATCTCGTGGAAGACCATCCGGCGCACCGGGATCTTGGGCTTGAGCGTGTCGAGCAGGTGCCAGGCGATCGCCTCGCCCTCGCGGTCGGGGTCCGTCGCGAGCAGCAGCTCGTCGACACCCTTCAGCGCGTCCTTGAGCTCGGTGACCTTGCCCTTCTTCTCCGGCGTCACGATGTAGAGCGGCGCGAAGGAGTTGTCGACGTCGACACCGAGCCGGGCCCAGGACTCACCCTTGTACTTCGCCGGCACGTCGGCCGCACCGCGGGGCAGGTCGCGGATGTGCCCGACCGAGGACTCGACCACGTAGTCCCTGCCCAGGTAAGGCGCGATCTTCTTCGCCTTGGTCGGCGACTCGACGATCACGAGCCGACGTGTCGGGCGCCCGGCCTCGGTCGAGGCGGGCGTGCCGTTGCGGCGGCTCCCGCCCGCACTGCTGCGGGTGGCCGCTGCCGCCTTCGAGCTCGTCGTTCCGGTTGCCACCTTGGTCCTACTCCATCGTCGCCGGGAGCGTCGCCCATCGGCACGCCCTGGCCGGGAGACCGCGCGTTCATCGCGCCGGACCCGGCCTGTCGAGTCACCCCTTACCCGTCCGGAGGCGGGGCCGTCAGTATCCCTGTACGGCGGGGTCTGGAACTCACGTTCGCACACTCACCCGGTGTGTCGCATTCATCACGGCCCGAGTAGACGCGACGAGCGGAGCCTAACCAGGCGTCAAGCCTCGCTGCGACCCCAGTACCGCGGCCAGGCGGCGGCGGGTACCCCGATCGGCGGCGGACCCACCAGCTCGACGAGCCGCTGCATACGCCGGGTTCCACTGATACGCAACGCCGGCCCGCTCGGTCCGCATTCCCCGTCCACCGGCTCGACCCGGGCAGGCGGGAGCCCGGCCCGGGTGGCCGCGGCGATCAGCGGCTGGTGCGTCTCGGGGGCGTGCGGGTCCAGGAACAGCAGGAAACCGCCCCGATGGTCGGGCCGGCCCGCGGCCAGGGCCCACAGCCGCAGGAGCGGCCCGTCGAGCTGGAAGCGGTCGGGCACCGCCTTCACGGCGCCGCGCGTCCACTGCCGGGCGAGCGCGACCAGGTCGCAGCGGAATGCCGTCCGCAGCGCCGCGGCGCCGCTCTCGGTGGTCGCCGGCTCCAGGCGGATACCCGTCGTGGCCGCGACGGCGCGCACGGCGGGCGCCCGGTCCGGATCGGGAAGGACCGTCGTGAGCCGAGCGGTGTCCCCGGTCCCGAAGCGCACGATCTGACCGGGGCCGCAGAGCAGGCCGGCCAGGTCGCTCACCCGCACCGGGCGCGCCTCCGCGGAGAACAGCGAGAGCTGGGACACGCTCCGTACGGTAGAACAGTTGTTCGATCATGGTGCGGGGACGCGCCGGGCGAACCCGACCGGGAGACGCTCCCGTGCGCCGGACGGATCAGCCGCCGGTTCCGAGGGCGCCCAGTTGCTGGCAGTTCGCCGACCGCTCGGCCGCCTTGTCCAGCCGGGGGAGCGCCCCGAGATCGCCCAGTGCATCCGGCGCCGTGATCTCGTTCAGGGTGGCCTCCGCCTCGGACAGGGCGGCCTGGAATCCGTTCGGGTCGTTCGGATCGGCCGCATCGACCTTGCCCTTGGCGGTGCTGATGTCGAGCTCCAACTGGCGCAGCACGCCGTCGATCCGGGTCACCGCCTCGTCGCCGCCGGTGACCGGGGAACGGCCGACTCCGCCGAGCTCGCTGAGGCTCTGCTGGATGCCGGTGACGATGCTCCCCAGATACTCGCTGAGCACCTGCTTGATGGCCGGGAGGTCCGACGAGGAGGTGAAGTCGGGCTCGTTCAAGGCCGGCCGGGTGAACGTGAGCAGCGAGCCGCACACGCGGTCGGCCCACGCCACCGGGTCGCTACCGGGGCCCTCGGTGGGCACGGGCCCCGGGTCGGCGGCCGGTGAGCCGGCGACGACGCTGGTGCAACCGGCGCCGAGCAGCAGTGTGCTCAGCACGGCCGCGACGACGGCGAGGCGGGTCGTGCGGGACATGTGCCGGCTCCCGGTTCGGGGGAAGGGACCTGATCGCCCGACAGTCTGCCTGCGCCGCATCCCGGTTGCAGCAACCGGCCCGTCGGGACGCGCCGCTCGCGCACCGCGCGGACACCGGCCGGCCCGGAGCCCGCGTGGCGGGCCGCCGGGGTCGCGGCCGCTCAGCCGCCGGTCGCGCTGCGTACCTTCTGGCAGTTCGGCGCCTGTTCGGCGGCACTGTTCAGCTCGGGGTTGGCCTCCAGCCCGGTCGCGGGGCTGGGGAGGTTCTCGAGCTCCTGCAACGGGGCGAAGGCGGCAGACAGGGCCTGCGGATCGGCGGAGTCGGCCGCGTCGATCTGGGTGCGGGCGGACTCGAACGAGGACTTGAACCGGGTCAGGGTCTCGGTGAGGTCGGCGACGACCGCGTCACCGCCCGCCACGGGCGACGGCCCGACCCGGCCCAGCGCGTCGATCGAGCCCTGCACGGCCGCGCCGGTGCTGCCGAGGTACGTGGAGAAGGACCGCAGCGCCCCGGCCGGGTCGGCGGCGTCGAGACTCGGCTGGGTGGAGGCGGCCTCGGTGAACTGCAGGACCGCCCCGCACACGTCGTCGGTCCACTGCACGGCGTCGCCCTGTGCCGCGGAGCCGACGCCCGAGGAACAGCCCGCGGCGACGAACAGTGCCCCGAGCAGCGTGGCGAGGCGAGCAGGACGGGTGGCGCAGGGCATGGGCCGGCTCCAGTTCGGGGTGGGGTGCCTCAGTCTGCCGGGTCCGAACCCGGCACCGGCGCGCGTTCGCCTGATCGTGATCATCGATCAGCCGCCGGCTCCGTCCTGCCGTAGATCCCGGCACCTCGGCGCGGCGCTCAGCGCCTCCCGGAGATCGGGATTGGCCTCCAGGGTCGCGGCCGGGTCGGGCAGGCTCGTGAGGTTCTGCAGGGGCGCGACAGCGGACCGCAGCGCGGCCTCGGCGTCGGGACCGCCGACGTCGACGACGTCGATCTGGGACTTCGCGGTCGCGAAGGTCGTCCGGACGACGGTCATCCGCTGCTTCAGCGTGGTGACGACGGTGTCGCCGCCCTCGACCGGCGGATCGCCGACGGCGTCGAGGTCGGCGATGGCACCCTGCGCGGCGGTGACGGCGTTGCCCGTGAAGTCGGCGAGTTCCTGCACCTTGGCGGGGGTGTCGGTGGCCGTCACCTTCGCGGCGGCGCTGGAGACCGTGTCCCGGAAGGCGACCATCGCACCGCACACCTGGTCCGACCACGTGACGGCTTCGGCGTCACCGCCGCACCCGGCGACGAGGAGAACCGTCAGGCTCGCGCCGATCGCACCGACGGACCTGGGAAGCCTCATCTGTCCCCTTCCGGCGAGCAGCGACGGCGGAGGGCGCGGCACTCGGCCGGCGCCTCGGGCCCATGGACCCTACTGAAGTACCCGGGTACGGCGGAGGCCGCCCGTCCCAGGGGAACGGGCGGCCTCCGAACGGACCGCGCGGATGCTCCGATCAGCCGACCGGCTTCTCCGCGGGGGTGTCGGCGATGGCGGTGGAACGCCGCTTGGAGACCATGACCGCCGCCACGATGATCCCCACGGCGACCAGCGCGATGACGATCCGGACCGGGGTCGACGCCGTGTCGCCGACGGAGAAGGCCACGACAGCCGGGGCGATCAGCACGGAGACCAGGTTCATCACCTTGATCAGTGGGTTGATCGCGGGGCCGGCGGTGTCCTTGAACGGGTCGCCGACGGTGTCGCCGATGACGGTCGCCTCGTGCGCCGGCGAGCCCTTGCCGCCGTGGTTGCCGTCCTCGACGAGCTTCTTCGCGTTGTCCCAGGCGCCACCGGAGTTGGCGAGGAAGATGGCCATCAGGGTGCCGCACGCGATGGCGCCGGCCAGGTAGCCGGCGAGCGGGCCGATGCCGAGGCCGAAGCCGACGGCGATCGGGGCGAAGATCGCCAGCAGGCCGGGGGTGGCCAGCTCACGCAGCGAGTCGCGGGTGCAGATGTCGACGACGCGGCCGTACTCGGGGCGGACCGTGCCCTCCATGATCCCCGGGTTGTCGCGGAACTGGCGCCGCACCTCGAACACGATCGCGCCCGCGGCCCGGGTCACGGCGTTGATCGCCAGACCGGAGAACATGAACACGACCGAAGCGCCGATGATCACGCCGACCAGGGTGTTCGGGGCGAACACCTCGGTGGCGAACGCGGTGCCCGCGTCCTGCAGCGCCACGCCGGCCTTGGCCAGCGCCTGGGTGAAGGCGTCGCGGTAGGAGCCGAACAGCGCGGTGGCGGCGAGTACCGCCGTCGCGATCGCGATGCCCTTCGTGATGGCCTTGGTGGTGTTCCCGACCGCGTCGAGCTCGGTGAGGATGTCCACGCCCTCGCCCTCGACGTCGCCGGACATCTCCGCGATGCCCTGCGCGTTGTCCGAGACCGGCCCGAAGGTGTCCATCGCGACGATGACGCCGACGGTGGTGAGCAGGCCGGTGCCGGCCAGGGCCACCGCGAACAGCGCCACGGTGATCGAGCCGGACAGCACGAAGGCGCCGTAGACGGCCGCGCTGATCACCAACGCGGTGTACACGGCGGACTCGAAGCCGATCGAGATCCCGGCCAGGATGACCGTGGCCGGACCCGTCAGGGAGGATTCGCCGACGGTCTTGACCGGCTTGTCCTCGGTTCCGGTGAAGTAGCCGGTGAGCCACAGGATGAGGCCGGCCAGCACGATCCCGATGATCACGGCGATCGAGGCGATGAGGCGCGGGTCCTGGAGCCCGCCCTCGGCGACGTCGGCGAGCACGCCGGTGTCGGTCGGGTTCAGATCGCCGAACGTGCTCGGCAGGTAGAGGTAGGCCGCGACGACGCAGAGGATCGCAGAGACCACCGCGGAGATGTAGAAGCTGCGGTTGATCGTCGTCAGGCTGCTCTCGCCCTGGCGCGTGCGGGTGATGTAGACGCCGATGACCGCGGTGATCACGCCGATGGCGGGCACGATGAGCGGGAACAGCAGGCCCTGCAGGCCGAACGCCGCGGTGCCCAGGATGAGGGCCGCGACCAGGGTGACGGCGTAGGACTCGAAGAGGTCCGCGGCCATGCCGGCGCAGTCACCGACGTTGTCGCCCACGTTGTCGGCGATGGTGGCGGCGTTGCGGGGGTCGTCCTCGGGGATGCCCTGCTCGACCTTGCCGACCAGGTCGGCGCCCACGTCGGCGGCCTTGGTGAAGATGCCGCCGCCGACCCGCATGAACATCGCGAGCAGCGCGGCACCGAAGCCGAAGCCCTCGAGCACCTTCGGGGCCTGGCCGGCGTAGACCAGCACGACCAGCGCGGCCCCGAACAGGCCGAGGCCGACGGTGAACATGCCGACGACGCCTCCGGTCCGGAACGCGATGCGGGTGGCCTTCTCACGGCCCCCCGGCTCGCGGGCCGCCGAGGCGACCCGGATGTTGGCGCGGGTGGCCAGCCACATGCCCAGGTAGCCGATCGTCGCGGAGAACACCGCGCCGATCACGAAGAAGATGGACCGCCCGATCCGTTCGCCGAGGTCGTCCGCGGGGAGCGCGAACAGCAGCACGAACACGATCACGACGAAGATGCCGAGCGTGCGGAACTGGCGGTTGAGGTACGCCGCGGCGCCTTCCTGGACCGCTCGACCGATCTCCTGCATCTTCGAGGTGCCCTGGCCTGCGGCCAGCACCTCCCGCAGCAGCATGTAGCCGATGGCCAGGGCAGCGAGCGCGACCACCGCGACCACGCCGACGACGACGCGGTCACTCGCCGTGAGCTCGAGGCCCTGCGCGAGGGTGGACACGGACATCCGTCCTCCTGGTTCAGTGGGACTTCTCTCACCAGGAAGTGACGGCACCCCTGGCGTCAACCCGCCTGTCACCGCTGGTAGGCGAGATGCGGGCGGATGCAGTCTAGAAGCGAGATGTGATTTTCATAGCACCGGCCGGGGCCGCCGGGGGACAGATAACGATATCGTCACGAATCCTGCACGGAGGTCAAGCTGTTGAACTCGGGCAATGTCTGATTCGTGACTGGTCCGTGATGACAGGCGTCGCATCGAGGTGCCGGTACGTGGCGATCATCACGTGTGTCGTGGCCGCACTGCGGGCGGGCCTGATGATCACCACGAACAGTGACTGAACGGGCTGCTCGTCGACGCCATCGGTCCCGAACCGGCAGCGGCTAGCCGCGCGCTCGCAGCTGTCCGGTGGCCTACCCGCCGTGCGGGCGGTCCCGAGCCGGCAGCCGAGCCGTCCCGAGCCGGCGTCGGGCGCGAGGACCACCACGAGCCTGCCGACTCTCTTGCATGACGGCACCGGCTTCAGCCGGGCCCGGGCCCGAGGCGGTCGGCCCGGGCCTGTGCCGCGGTGGCCCCGGCGGCGGTTGCGGCCTCGTCGTCGAGCACCATCGCGACGGAGGTGGCGCGGCGCTGGGCTGACCGTCGGCGCGGTGTGTCAGTCTCGATGGTGTGGGCAGGTTGACGGACGCAGGTGGTCCTGGCCGAGGCGGTCTGTCGGCCGACGCGACGGGTCGGGGCGAGCTGCTCCTGCGTCGAGTGCTGGCCGGCTCGGGGGCCGACCCCGCCGCGGCGCTGAGCGCCGGATGCGCAGTGGGGACACCTGACAACGGCTTCCCGGACGACACGGACGGGGACGGCGTTCCGGACGGCGGTCCGCTGCGGCATGCCGTGCGGCTGCCGCCCCGGCCAGGTCTTTCCGTGGCGTGGCCCTCGTGGGTGCCTGAGAGTGTCGCTGAATCGTTGCGCGGGGCCGGGGTGCAGGCCCCGTGGACGCATCAGGCGGAAGGCGCGGAGCTGGCCCATGCCGGACACGACGTCGTCGTGGCCACCGGGACTGCATCGGGCAAGTCGCTGGTCTACCAGCTGCCGGTGCTCTCCCGGTTCGCGACGGATCCGCGGGCGACGGCGCTCTACCTCTCGCCGACCAAGGCGCTGGCTGCCGACCAGCTTCGCGCGCTGACCGCCCTGGGGCTGGACGGGGTGCGGCCCGCGGCGTTCGACGGCGACACCCCGAAGGAGGAGCGCGACTGGGCCCGCCGCAACGCGCGCTGGATCTTCAGCAATCCCGACATGCTGCACCGCTCGCTGCTGCCGCGGCACGGGCGGTGGGCGGGCTTCCTGCGTCGGCTGAGCTACGTAGTGCTCGACGAGTGCCACACCTACCGGGGTGTGTTCGGATCCCACGTTGCGCTGCTGCTGCGCCGGCTGCTGCGGGTGGCCACGCGGTACGGCGCGCGACCCACCTTGGTGCTCGCCTCGGCCACGGTCGCTGAGCCCGCCGCCTTCGCCAGCAGGCTGACCGGCCGCGACGTCGTCGCCGTCACCCGGGACGGTTCGCCCAGTGCGGGCCGCACCGTCGCCCTGTGGGAGCCGCCGCTGCTGCCCGAGCTGATGGGTGAGAACGGGGCGCCGGTGCGTCGACCGGCGGCGGCCGAGTCGGCACGGATGCTGGCCGACCTGGTCGTCGAGGGTGCACGCACGCTCGCGTTCGTCCGTTCCCGCCGGGGGGCGGAGCTGACCGCGCTGGGTGCCCAGCGAGCGGTCGTCGACGTCGACCCGGAACTGGTGCCCCGCATCGCCGCCTATCGCGGCGGCTACCTGCCTGAGGAGCGCCGCGCGCTCGAGTCGGCGCTGGCCGCCGGCGAATTGCTCGGGGTGGCGACGACCAACGCGCTCGAGCTCGGCGTCGACGTCGCCGGGTTGGACGCGGTCGTGGTGGCCGGGTTCCCCGGCACCCGCGCATCGTTCTGGCAGCAGGCCGGCCGGGCCGGTCGGGCGCGTGACGAAGCGCTCGTCGTGCTGGTGGCCCGCGACGACCCGATGGACACCTACCTCGTGAACCATCCGCAAGCGCTGCTCGGCGCCCCGGTGGAGAGCTGCGTGCTCGACCCGAGCAATCCCTACGTGCTCGCCCCCCAGTTGGTCTGCGCGGCCGCCGAGCTGCCCTTGACCGGGCACGACGTGGAGACGGTGTTCGGTGGGGAACCGGCACGTGCGGTGCTCGACGAGTTGGTGGAGGACGGCGTGCTGCGCCGCCGGCCCGCCGGCTGGTTCTGGCCCTCGACCAGGGAGCAGCCGGCCGCGTCGGTCGACATCCGCGGTTCCGGCCTCGGACAGGTGGCGGTCGTGGAGAGCGACACCTGCCGGATGCTCGGGACGGTGGAGGCGGGCTCGGCACCGGCCACGGCCCACCCCGGCGCGGTGTACCTGCACCGTGGGGAGAGCTACGTGGTCGAGTCGCTGGACCTCGAGGCCGGGGTGGCCATGGTCCGGGCGGAGGCCCCCGACTGGCGGACCGATGCCCGCTCGACCTCCGACGTCGAGATCGTCGCGGTGCGCGGCCACCGGCAGCTCGGCCCTGTGCAGGTCTGCTTCGGTGACACCAGGGTGACCAGCCAGGTGGTGGCCTACCAGCGGCGCGCCCCGGACGGGACGGTGCTGGAGACGGTGCCGCTGGAGCTGCCCGCGCAGGAGCTCGACACCCGCGCGGTCTGGTATTCGATCGACGAACAGGCGCTGGCCGACGCGGGGATCCGGACGGCCCGGATACCCGGCGCGCTGCACGCCGCCGAGCACGCGGCCATAGGTCTGCTGCCGCTGTTCGCGATCTGCGACCGCTGGGACATCGGGGGCATGTCGACCGCGCTGCACCCGCAGACCGGGCTGCCCACGGTCTTCGTGCACGACGGACATCCCGGTGGTGCCGGTCTCGCGGAGCGGGGCCACGCGGTGCTCGCCGACTGGCTGGCGGCGACCCGTTCCGCCATCGCCGGTTGTGAGTGCCGGGCCGGCTGCCCGTCGTGTGTGCAGTCGCCGAAGTGCGGCAACGGCAACGTGCCTCTGGACAAGGTGGGCGCGGTCGCGGTTCTGGACATCGTCATCGCGGCGCTCGACCGGGAGCGGTCCTGACGCATCCCGGGCCCCGCGAGCGCGGGCCGAGGAGCGGGGATATGACCGCCGCCGGCCGGCTCGTCGGGGGCCGGGCCGGCCAGCGGCGGCCGGATGCGGTGGAGCCGAATGGGGGGTCGGCGTCATCAGGCGCTCCGGCCCCACCGCAGTCTGGGGAGCGTGCTCGTGATCTCCGGGCCGGTTGTGACCGGTGCCCGTCGAACGCCCTCTAGTAGGCCCGTGATGGCGGTCGCAGGCCAGTCGTTGTCGCCGATCGGTGTGGATGCAACGACGAGCGCATTTCCTGGGGCGGTAAGCAAGCTCACGGTCGAGTGATAGACCTCCCCCGTTCCATGATCGCCGCCTCCGGCCGTTCACCTGGTAGTGCCGACCGCTCGCCGCGTGTTCTGCGAGGCCCAGGTTCGGCGGCCGTCGAGTGGCGTCTCCCGATCCCGGATCGGGCTCGGTCACGGACTGTGGCTGGCCGCCCACCGATGGGATGACTTCAGAGCCGGCCACTTCGGTTGTCAGTGGGCCCGCCCGGGCCCGGGCGGTGGCTTCGGCACGGCCGAGGAGGGCCAGCCCGCGGCCGATTCGTACCTCGACCAGCGCATCCCAGCCCGACAGCGCACAGTGTGCGACCGAGCCGCCCATCTGGTCGGCGATGCGACGGGCCCGCGCGCATGCGGCCGACTCACCCTGCACCGCCGCACCCGCGGCGGCGAGAGCGCCGAGGTCTGCCGCCGCCGCGGCTCGGTGGCGCCCGGCGACGGCGGCGGCGAGGTCGAGCCCGACGAGCATCACCACGAGCAGGACGACCACGGCCAGCGCCGCCCAGACCGTCGCGATGCCGGCGTCCTCGTCGCAGCCGGGTGACCGCCGTGAGCCCCGATCCGACCGCAAGGTCGAAGCGGCCCCTGACGGCTTCATGGTGCGGCCCCGGCGACTCCGGGTTCGAGCACCGCGACCGCCCGGCCCCTCACCTGCACCGGAAACGGGCCGAGCGGGGTGGCTGTGACCACCGCGGTGACCTCGTCACCGGTGACACTCAGGTCTATCGCCGCGGTCGACGGCGCGAGCTGGGCGGCTATCGAACGGCCCCGATCGGCCTCCCCGCGGGCGGCGAGCCGGGCGAGTTCGCGGGCCGCGTCGACACAGCGGACGGACGACACGACCGTGGCGACCGAGCCGACCGCCAGGACCGTCGTCACCGCGAGGGTGCCGAGCGCGACGGCCGCCTCGACGGTCACGGCCCCGCGATCGGCTCGGCCGGCCATCAGAACGTCACCGACAGCGCTCGCTCTACGAGGGCGGTGAGGGCGCTGACGATCGAGTCGCCGCTGACCACGGTGTAGAGGACGGCCGCGAACGCCGCGGCGGCGAGCGTCCCGATCGCGTACTCGACCGTGGACATGCCGTCGTCCGCGTGGAGCCGCCGCAGCCGGTCCCGGACCCGGGTGGGCCGTGGCTGGAGATCGGGTTCCGCTACGGGCACCCCCGAAAGGTGCGGGGACCCGGCCGGTGCGGACGTCGTGGGTGGCAACATCGGGTTTCTCCTTCTTCATCGGGTGGGTCGTGAGCCGCACGGGGCTCACCACTGCGTCAGCGCCTCCCCGGCCAGCCCGATCACGACCGGTGCGATGCCGAGGACGAGGAAGGCGGGGAGGAAGCACAGCCCGAGCGGGCCGGTGATCAGCACGGCCGCCCGCTGCGAGCGCGCCTGGGCAGTGTCGACGAGCTCCGAACGCAGCCGGCCGGCTTCGGTTCGTGCGACCTGGGCCAGTGCGGCTCCGGTGACGGCGGATCGGCGGGCCGCCCGGGCGAAGGGCGTCAGGGCCGGGACGGCCTCGGCACCGGTCCACGCCCCGGCGGGGTCGGCTCCGAGCTCGAGCAGTCCCGCCGTGCGGCGCAGCTCGGCACCGGCCCGCCCGGCCAGCCGCCCGGCCGCCGCCTGGACCGCCACCGGCACGGTGAGGCCGGCCTCGAGACAGACCGCGAGCAGCTCCCACCCGCCGGCGAGCTGGGCGCCGTCGGCGTCGTCACGGCGCGGTCGCGCCGCCCACCGGAGGATGCCCAACCCGGCACCGACGCCCGCAGCGACGCCCACCAGGGCTCCGCCGGTTCCGCCCACGGCCGCCCAGCCCAGCACGGCCACCGCGAGCCCGCCCCCGACCGCCCATGCCGGGCGCACCGGTGCGGTCTCACCGGCCGCCGGCTCCGCGGCCGGCCCGGCGGCCAGCTCCCGCAGCCGGCCCGCACCGGCCCGGCCGCCGCCGGCCAGCAGCGCAACCGCCAGCAGCACCGCAGCAAGGGCGATGGAAGGGGTGGCGGCGTTCATCGGGGCACCGCCGTGCGCAGGATGTGCTCGGTCCACAGCACCCCGGCTGCCACCAGCCCCACGCCGAGGACGAGCAGGACCTGACCGGGGAACCCGTCGCGCAGGACCCCCAGCGGGTCGGCCCCCATCAACTGCCCGAGCCCGAGCCCCAGGACGGGCAGCGCCGTGAGCACTGTCGCGGTGGCTCGCGGGCCGGCCAGTTGGGCACGGACCTGCCTGCCGTGAGCGACGCGCCACCGGAGGTCGGAGCACGCGCCCTGGAGGAGGTCCGCCAGCGGTGCCCCGTGCCGCTCGGCCAGCGCCCAGGCGCCGGCGATCCGGGCGATGTCGGCGGCCACCGCGGGGTGCCCGGCGGAGCGGGTGAGAGCCGCCGGGACCCCGTCGCCGAGCCTGGCGGCTGACGCGGCCGGGCCGAGCGCGGCCCGGGCCAGCGGCCCGTCACCGTCGACCCCGGCCAGCGCCGCCGCGGGATGCGCGCCGGCTCGCAGCTCGTCGGTGATCCGGGCCAGCGCATCGGCCAGCTCGGCCCCCGCGTCGGCCCCCACCTGCTCGGCGCGACGGCGCCGCCCGCGGTGCTCCCAGACCCCGGCGACGAGAGCTCCCGCGACCGCGCCGCCCACGCCGCCCACCAGTAACCCCAGCCCGGACCCGAGTGCGATCAGCCAGGCACCCGCCGGGGAGCGCAGCGGCCCGCGCCCCCGCCGCGGTACTCCGGCCAGAGCGCCGAGGCGTCCGGACGCGCCCGGACCCGGAGCGCACAGCACCGCGGCGGCCAGCAACACGACGGGGATGGCGCTCACCACGGGACCCGCACCTCCCGCTCGGCCAGCAGCTCGCCGAGGGCGGCCCGGCCGGCCGCCCATCCGCCGTCCCGGCTCCATGCCGGACGCACCGCGACCTCGGCGCCGTCGCGCTCCAGGACACCGACGCCGTCGAGCACCCGGCCAGTGGGGCGCCGTCGCATGTGCAGCACCACCTGGACGGCGGCCGCCAGCTGACTGTGCAGGGCCGCGCGGCTCATCCCGCCCACGCCGGCCAGCGCCTCCAGGCGGGCGGGTACCTCGCGCGCGGAGTTGGCGTGCACGGTGCCGGCGCCGCCGTCGTGCCCGGTGTTCAACGCGGCCAGCAGGTCGCACACCTCGGCGCCGCGGACCTCGCCCACCACGAGCCGGTCGGGTCGCATCCGCAGCGCTTGGCGCACCAGTTCACGCAGTGCGACGCCGCCCGCGCCCTCGACGTTCGCCGGCCGCGCGATCAACCGCACGACGTGCGGGTGCCGCGGCCGCAGCTCTTCGGCGTCCTCCACGACGAGGATGCGTTCACGCGGGTCGACGCTGCTCAGCAGCGCCGTGAGCAGTGTCGTCTTGCCACTGCCCGTACCTCCGGACACGAGAACGGCCAGCCGGGCGGCGACGACCGCCTGCAGCAGCGCCTCGCCGTCGGCGTCGAGTGTGCCCAGCCGGCGCAGCGCGGGCAGGTCGTGGGCGGCGGGGCGCAGCACGCGCAAGGACAGGCACGTCCCGTCGGCGGCGACCGGGGGGAGCACCGCGTGCAGCCGGACCCCGGCGTCGGCGAGCCAGCCGTCCACGTACGGGCTGGCGTCGTCGAGCCGGCGACCCGCGGCGAGGGCGAGCCGCTGCGCGAGGCGCCGAATCGAGGCCTCGTCCGGGAAGCGGACATCGGCCGGCACGAGCCCGGCTCCGCGATCGACCCACACCGCGCCAGGTCCGCTGACCAGCACGTCGGTGGTGCGAGGATCGCGTAGCAGCTCGTCGAGCGGACCGGCGCCGACGAACTCCTGGCGCAACGTGCGCAGGGCGGCCAGCACGTCGAGGTCGGAGGCGACCCCACCGGCCTCGGCGCGGACCGCGGCCGCGACCGCCGCCGGAGTCGGCTCACCCCCGGACTCGGCGAGCCGGGAACGCACCCGATCGACCAGCGCTGTCACCGAGCGTCCTCGCTGCCGCTCCTCGGTGCCGTGCCCGGAGCTGTACCGAAACGGGGACTTCGCAAGCTCGGTCACGACGCCACCCCGGCGCGGTCGCCGACAGTGGCGCGGAGCTCGCCGAGGACGAGCCGGGCGGCGTCGGCCAGCGGGCCCCGCCCTCGGCCCGGGGGGCGGCCGTGTTCGAGGGCGCGGGCCAGCCCGGGCTCCGGACGCATGCCGGTCAGCAGCGGTAGCCCCAGCGCCCGGGCGATGTCCTCCGCCGCGACCCCACCGGGGGCCGGGCCGCGCACGACCACCTGCACGGGGCCCGGTTGTTCGGCCAGCACGGCCGCGACCCGGGCGGCCGCCGCGCACGACCGCACGTCGGCGGGGACCACCAGCACCGACAGGTCGGCCGAGTCGAGGGCCGCGAGAGCGGCGTCGGTGGGGTAGCGGGGCAGGTCGCACACGACGGTCTCGCCGGCCCGGCGCCCGGCCTCGATCACGGCCTGGACGGCCGTCGGTGACGGGCCGCGTTCGGACCGGTCACACGACAGGACGCCGAGCTCACCGCCGCTCCGCTGCCCCACGCCCGGCGCGGGGAGCGCCGCATGCAGCGCGGTCGCCGGGACCCGCCCGCCGGCCACGCTGAGATCGGGCCAGCGCAACCCCTGCACGTCCTCGGCCCCGAGCACCAGATCGAGGCCACCTCCGAGCGGGTCGCAGTCGACCAGCAGCGCCCGGCCGCCCTCGTGCACGGCGGCGATCGCCACGGCGGTGGCCAGCACGGAAGCGCCCGCTCCACCCCGGCCACCGACGACGGCCAGCACCGCGCCGCTGCCCCGGCTGCCCTCGTTGGCCTCGGCGAGTCTGGCCACCAACCATGGTTCGGCGTCGGGCAGCGACACGACGTTCTCGGCGCCCACCCCGACCGCCCGCTCCCACACCGCGGGCGGCGGCTCCCCGCGCACCGCGACGACGACGGCATCGCGCCGGGGCAGCCGACTGCGTGCGCAGCGCTCGGCGGCCGGCGGGTCGAGCAGCACCAGGGGAGCGGTCGTCCAATGCCGGCGCGCGTCGGCCGAGTCCAGGGCCCGGTGCAGCTCGCACCCGGCCGCCGCCGCGAGCCGCAGCAGGGCGTCCAACAGGTCCGGGTCCTCGACCATCACCAGTGCGCGCCGCTCGTCCATCCTCCGGCCCTCTCGCTCGCCCATCCGCCTCGTGCGGACTCACCGGACCAGCGTGCGACCGGACGGGCCGGGGTCCGGACAGTGACGACGGACCTGTGGATGGCCGGACCACGATGTGGATGAACAGCGTGGCCCGGGCCGGCGGGGCCGCTCGGTGTCGGTGCGATCCGGCATGCTGGGCGGGGGCCATCGCGGCTCTGAGGAGGTTCGGGGCGGCCCGCAGAACTGGACGACCCCCGCCAGGGGGGATTGGCGGGGGTCGTCGTCGGTTCAGCCCCGGGGGGTCGAGCTGAACCATGCCCGGACGCATCCGGGCTGACTCAACTGTAGCCGGAACCGGGCCCCAACGCCCGCCCCTGCGGCGACCCACTTGCCGCACGCGCCGACTGGTTCGTTCGCCCGATCCCGCAGCGGTAGCGCACTTCCGGCGGACCCGCGTGCAGGATCCCCGTCGGGGAATCTGGCAAGCTCCCGCTGCGTGTCCGGTCCGTCCGCGCAGCCGCCCACCGCGGCGGCCTTCTTCGACCTCGACAAGACGATCATCGCGGGGTCCAGTGCGCTCGCCTTCAGCCGACCCTTCCGCCGGCAGGGACTGATCAGCCGGCGGGCCGCTCTGCGCAGCGGGTACGCACAGCTGCTGTTGATGCTCGCCGGCGCGGACGCCGACACGATGGACCTGCTCCGCCGGCGTATCACGGCGCTGTGCACGGGCTGGGAGGTCGCTCAGGTGCGGGCGATCGTGGCCGAGACCCTGCACGAGATCGTCGAGCCGCTCGTCTACGCGGAGGCGACCGAACTGATCGCCGAGCACCAGGCGGCCGGTGAGGAGGTCGTCGTGCTGTCCGCCTCCGGTCTGGAGGTGGTCGAGCCGATCGCGGCGCTGGTCGGTGCCGACCGCTGCCTGGCCACCCGGATGGGTATCCGCAGCGGCCGCTACACCGGGGAGATCGAGTACTACTGCTACGGCGAGTACAAGGCGGCGGCGGCCCGCGACATCGCCGAACAGCGTGGCTACCGGCTGGCCGATTGCCGCGCCTACTCCGACTCGATCACCGACCTGCCGCTGCTGGAGGTGGTCGGACATCCGACGGCGGTCAATCCGGACCGGGCGCTGCGTCGTGAGGCCGAGCTCCGGGGCTGGCCGATCCTCACCTTCGCCGACCCGGTGATCCTGCGCTCGCGCTTCCAGGCCCCGCCCGCCACGGCTGCCGTGGCCGCGGGACTGGGAGCGGTCGCGCTGCTCGGCGCGGGTCTGGCCGGGCACCGGCTGCGGCGGCGCCGGAGGCGTTCCTGACGGCCGCACCGCTCGGGCCCGGACGCCCGGGAGCTGGCATTCTCGGCGCGCCGGCGGCCTCTTTACTCGATTCAGCCGCAGCCGGCACAGCGCCCGTTCGGGTCGACTGTCGGACACTGATCGCTACGTTCAGTGCCTGAACCGGTGCACCCCGAGCACCCTCTTGATGTGGCCCGGGTCACCTACTACAAAGGTGTCACGGACTCCTGGTCGGCCAGGGGCGGTACGACAGAGAAGTACCCGTCTCCCCCGATCCGGGCTCCGTGCGCGAACGCCGGGCACTCCACGCACAGCACGCCGCGGGAGGCATGTCGTCGTGGGCCTGCGTACTGGGACGCCAGACGCCGAGGCCGGAGCACGACACGTAGTGCACGCCTGGATCCCGGAGGTTCACGCGTAGACGGGCGGCGTCCCTGGACAAGGGGCGCCGCCCGACTCACGTTCGGAGGCAGCCCGCCGCGAGGCGGTGCTCAGGACCGCGACTCCGCGATCGACGTACCCTCGCGCGCCCCCGACTCCCACTGCGCACAGCAGTGCAGCAGCCATGTCGTGACGCCCTCCGCCGTTCCGCTCGCGAACCCGGCCGCGGCCGTGCGGTACTCGTCCGCCCGACGCAGGTGCCCGACCTCCGGTACGGCGAGCCCCTTCGGGTCCAGGCCCGCCGCCACCGCGGCCAGTCGGGCGGCGGCCCGGGCCACGACGCCGTTCGCAGTGCCGAAGGGCGCCAGCGTCAGCAGCTCCCCGTGCACGACCGCGACGAGCACCGGGGCCGGGACGGCCGTCCCGCCGGTGACCAGATCGGCCAGCAGGGACAACCGTGCGGACACCTCTTCGTCGGTGCGCGGGCGGCCGAGGTCCGTGCCGTGCCGGTCGCCGGGCACCAGGTCGGCGGCGGCGACCATGTGCAGCCGGGCCAACGCCTGCAGCGGGGCCCCCCGCCACACGCCGAGCAACCGGCTCGATTCCTCCGCGGCCCGCACGGCCCCGGCCAGCACCGGGTCCGTGACGAGTTCCTCGGTGCTCGGGGTCAGCGGTGCACCGTCCAGCGCGGCGGACGCCCGGGCGGCACGCAGGCTCGCCTCGGCGGCGGTGGCCGGCCAGCCGCGCCGGTTGACCGGGTGGTTGTGCACTGCGACGACGGCGTCTCGGGCACGTGCGACGGCGTCCGCGACGCCCGGCAGGTCGAGAAGGGGAGCGAGCGGGTCGGAGACACGAGACGGGGGCACGGCTCCATGCTGTCACTGTCTGTCGCAACCGCCGTGGCCTGGCCTGATCGACAGTCGACTGTCCGTACTGACGGTGCGCGGAGCATGTCTGAGCACTACCGTCGAGCCGATAGCGCGAGCCGGTCGCAGCCGCCCGGCTGAACTGCGCAGGGACGAGGAGGGCACGAGGAAATGGCCGAGTCCGGAGCCACACTGAGCAACCTGTCCACCGAGAGCCGCAGCTTTCCGCCCAGCGAGGAGTTCGCGGCGCAGGCGAACGCGACCGAGGACTGGTACGACCGCGCGGACGGCGACCGGGAGGCGTTCTGGGCGGAGCAGGCCGACCGGCTGAGCTGGGCCCAGAAGTGGGACAAGGTCCTGGAGTGGGACGCGCCGTTCGCCAAGTGGTTCGTCGGCGGCAAGCTCAACGTGGCCTACAACTGCGTCGACCGCCACGTCGAGGCCGGGCACGGGGAGCAGGTCGCGTTCTACTGGGAGGGCGAGCCCGGCGACACCCGCACGATCACCTACGCCGACCTGCAGCGCGAGGTGTCGAAGGCCGCCAACGCGCTCGCGGAGCTGGGAGTGCAGGCCGGGGACCGGGTGGCCATCCAGCTACCGATGATCCCCGAGGCCGTGTTCTCGATGCTGGCCTGCGCCCGACTCGGCGCCCTGCACAGCGTCGTGTTCGGTGGCTTCTCGCCGGGAGCGCTGAAGGCCCGCATCGAGGACGCCGAGGCCAAGGTGCTGATCACCTCGGACGGCCAGTACCGGCGCGGAAAGCCGGTGCCGATGAAGGAGAACACCGACGAGGCGGTCAAGGACACCCCGACCATCGAGCACGTGCTGGTGGTCAAGCGGACCGAGACCGACGTGCCGTGGACCGAGGGCCGCGACATCTGGTGGCACGACCTGGTCGACAGGCAGTCCGAGGAGCACACCCCCGAGGCGTTCGACTCGGAGAACCCGCTGTTCATCCTGTACACCTCGGGCACCACGGGGAAGCCGAAGGGCATCCTGCACACCTCGGGCGGCTTCCTCACCCAGACCGCGTACACGCACAACGCCGTGTTCGACCACAAGCCCGGCGAGAGCGTCTACTGGTGCACGGCCGACATCGGCTGGGTCACCGGGCACAGCTACATCGTCTACGGGCCGCTGGCCAACCGCGCCACCTCGGTGATGTACGAGGGCACCCCGAACACCCCGCACGAGGGTCGGCACTGGGAGATCATCCAGAAGTACGGCGTCTCGATCTACTACACGGCGCCCACGCTGATCCGCACGTTCATGAAGTGGGGCAAGGACATCCCGGAGAAGTACGACCTGTCCTCGCTGCGGGTCCTCGGCACGGTCGGCGAGCCGATCAATCCCGAGGCCTGGATGTGGTATCGGGAGAACATCGGGCACAACAACTGTCCGATCGTCGACACCTGGTGGCAGACCGAGACCGGCGCGATCATGATCGCGCCCCTGCCCGGTGTGAGCGCCACGAAGCCGGGGTCGGCGATGCGGGCGCTGCCCGGGATCGCCGCGACCGTCGTCGACGAGAACGGCACCCCGGTCGGGAACGGCGAGGGTGGCTACCTGGTGCTCGACCAGCCGTGGCCGGCGATGCTGCGGGGCATCTGGGGTGACGAGGAGCGCTACCGGGACACCTACTGGTCGCGGTTCGCCGACCAGGGCTACTACTTCGCCGGTGACGGCGCCAAGTACGACGACGACGGCGCTATGTGGCTGCTCGGCCGGGTCGACGACGTCATGAACGTGTCCGGGCACCGGATCTCCACCACCGAGGTCGAGTCGGCGCTGGTCAGCCACCCGACGGTGGCCGAGGCGGCGGTCGTCGGCGCCTCCGACCCGACCACCGGGCAGGGCATCGTCGCGTTCGTCATCCTGCGCGGCGGGGTGGCGGAGGACGAGGCGAAGGGCGAGGAGGCGATCAAGGCGCTGCGCGACCACGTCTCCAAGGAGATCGGGCCGATCGCCAAGCCCCGCCAGATCATGGTCGTCGACGAGCTGCCCAAGACGCGGTCCGGGAAGATCATGCGCCGGCTGCTGCGCGACGTGGCGGAGAACCGCGAGGTCGGGGACGTCACGACGCTGGCCGACTCCACGGTGATGGACCTGATCTCGTCGGGGATGAAGGACAACAAGTCGGAGGACTGAGACCTGCTCGCACGGCCGAAGCGGCAGTACCGGGACTGACGCAGGGCCCCTCGGGCATCCTGATCGCATGGCCGGGATGCCCGAGGGAGGACTGCGGGTACGCGAATCGCTGGTGCTGCCCGAACGGGAGCTGCACTGGCGGTTCTCGCGTGCGTCCGGGCCGGGCGGCCAGGGCGTCAACACGACCGATTCGCGGGTCGAGCTGTCGTTCGACCTCGCCCGCTCACCGGCCGTTCCGGAGCCGATGCGCGAGCGGGCGCTGAACCGGCTCGCGAACCGGCTCGTCGACGGCGTCCTGACCGTCGTGGCCTCGGAACACCGCAGCCAGCTGCGCAACCGTGACGCCGCGCGCGAGCGACTGGCCGCGACGCTGCGCTCGGCGATGGCCGCCGATCCGCCGAAGCGTCGCCCGACCCGGCCCACAGCGGGGTCCAAACGGCGCCGGCTGGACGCCAAGAGCCGCCGGGGCGCGATCAAGCGGCTGCGCGGGCGACCCGAGGAGTAACCGCGTGCCGCGCTGGCGTGATCCGGTCGCGGTGTCCATGCTGGAGCGACCGGGCCCACCGGCGGACTGCTCATCGTCGAGCTCGGCGTGGGAAGACCGCCGGGGCGAACCCTGCGGGGTGCGGACGCTTCCATCGGGGCGCCCACGTACGGATGACGAACACTCCTGACCGGGCACCCGCCAGGGGGGCGTGGCACGATGGCGCACCGATCATGTCCGAACGCACTCGACGGCACGTAGGAGGGACCGCGGTGGCCAGCCCGACCAGCTCCAGCGGCACGGATGTTCCACCCGTGCTGCCCTCGATCCCGCTCTCGCCCGAACCGACGCACGACCAGTCGATCGGGGCGCTGGTCCGGGACGTGACCACGCACGTCTCGTCGCTGATCCGCTCCGAGGTGGAGCTGGCCAAGGCCGAGGTCACCTCCGAGGTGAAGAAGGGGGTGCAGGGCAGCGTCTTCTTCGTCATCGCGCTGGTGGTGCTGCTGTTCAGCCTGTTCTTCTTCTTCTTCGCGCTCGCCGAGCTGCTGAACTACTTCGGGCTGGCCAGACCTGCCGCGTTCGGGATCGTGTTCGGGCTCATGGTGCTGGTGGCCGCGTTGTTCGGCTTCCTCGGCTACCGACGGGTCCGCAAGATCCGCAAGCCCGAGCGGACGATCACCAGCCTCAAGGAGACCGCGGAGGTCCTCAGCAGCCGCGGTCGTCACGACGGTCAGGAGCCCGCCGAGCTGAACGGCAGACACGCCGCCCCCGCCAGCTGAGCCGGCGCGGGAAGGTGGGGAGGCGGGGGGGACCCGACCCGTCGACGGTCCGGCTACCGGGGCCGTGGACGCACCGCGCGGTGTCGGCCAACGGCATCCGGCTGCACGTCGCGGAGTGCGGGGAAGGACCGCTCGTCGTCCTGCTGCACGGGTTCCCCGAGTTCTGGTGGTCCTGGCGTCATCAGCTGACCGGACTCGCCGAGGCCGGGTACCGGGCGGTTGCGGTCGACCTGCGGGGCTACGGCGACTCGGACAAGCCGCCGCGCGGCTACGACCTGTGGACCCTCGCCGGTGACGTCGCAGGGCTCATCCGGGCGCTGGGTGAGTCCGAGGCCCGGGTCGTCGGCCACGACTGGGGCGGCCTGATCGGCTGGACGGTGGCCGCCCTGCATCCCCGCCTGGTGCACTCGCTGACGGCCGTGGCCGCGCCGCACCCGCTCGCCGTCCGCGCGGCCATCGCACGTGATCCGCGCGGACAGGGACGCGCCACCACGAGCTACGCCCTGGGCTTCCAGCTGCCCCGCTGGCCCGAGCGCTCGCTGCGGGCCGACGGCGGGGCCCGGGTGGAGCGGATCATGCGCCGCTGGTCCGGGCCGGCATGGGCGGCGTCCGACGATTTCGCGCGGGCCGCGGCGCACAATCGACGGGCGATCCAGATCCCGGCGGTGGCGCACTGCGCGATGGAGTACTACCGGTGGGCGTTGCGCTCACAGCTGCGTGCGGAGGGCCGCCGGTTCGCGGCCGCGGTGGCCCGCCCGACCGGGATGCCCGTTCTGCAGGTGCACGGCGCGGCCGACCCGTGCCTGCTCGAGCGGACCGCTCGCACCTCGCAGCGGTGGACCGGAGCCGGGTTCGATCACCGCGTGCTGCCCGGGATCGGGCACTTCCCGCACCAGGAGGCTCCCGCCGAGACCACGGCCCTGATCCGGGAGTTCATGACGAGCTGACCCGGCGCTGCTCAGCCCGTGTCCTCGACGTCCTCGTCCTCGACCAGCATCGCCTCCTCGAAGTCCAGGCGGCGCAGGGCCCGCCGGAGCACCTCGTCGTCGATCCGGCCCTCGCTGCGGAGCCGCACGAGGACCTCCCGCTCGGCCGCGAGCATCTCCCGGCGCAGCCGCCGCCACGCGGCGCTCGGGCTCTCCCCGGCCAGCTCGTCGGGCCGTCCGAGCTGCTCCCAGACGCTGTTGGCCTGCAACTCCGCGAAGTGACGGAGCTTCTCGGCGATGTGCCGGGTCGTGGAGTCCGGCGGTTCGGTCGCGACCAGTTCGTCGAGCCGGCGGATGCCGGCCTGCGCCGCCGCGTACAGCGACTCGGCCTCGGCGAGCAGTTCCTGGTACTCCTCCTCGGGCCCGACCTTGAGCCTGCGCATCACGAACGGCAGCGTCAGGCCGTGCAGCAGCAGCGTCGCCACCGTGACGAAGAACGCCAGAAAGACGAGCCGCTCGCGCTGGGGGACCTCCGGTGGGATCGCGAACGCTGCGGCCACGGTCACGACGCCGCGCATCCCGGCCCAGGAGATGACCGCCGGCATCTGCCAGGGCGGTGTGGGATCCCGCTCGCGCGCTCCCCGGAACAGCACCCGGGGCAGGTAGGTGATGGGGAAGACCCACACCGGCCGGGCCAGCACCGTGGCGAGCGTCACCAGGACCGCGTCGAACAGCAGCGGCCCGATCGCGCCGATCTGCTCGAGCACCGCGGTCAGTTGCAGGCCGATGAGGGCGAACACGACCGACTCGAGGATGGTGTCGCTGGCGCGCCACACGGCCTCATCCTGGATCCGGGTGGCGAAGCCGCACTCCGGCGCGTGGTAGCCCAGGTACAACCCGGCGATCACGACCGCGAGCAGCCCGGAGGTGTGCGCCTGTTCGGCGATCAGGTAGACGCTGAACGGCACGACGAGACCGAACGCGCTCTCCAGGTGCGGGTCGTTGAGCCGCATCCGGATCCGGTGCACCAGCCAGCCGACGACCAGGCCGGTCGAGATCCCACCGGCCGTCGACCAGGCCAGCATCCAGGCCGCGTCGAGGACCGTCACCCCGGCGCCGACGGCGGCCGCGACGAACACCCGGAACAGGGTCAGCGCGGTGGCGTCGTTGAGCAGGCTCTCGCCGCCGAGAATGGTCATGATGCGCTTGGGCAGCCCCAGCCTGCGGCCGACGCCGAGCGCGGCCACCGCGTCCGGTGGCGCGACCACGGCACCGAGCACCAGGGCCGCCGGCAACGACAGTCCGGGGATGATGCGCCAGGCGACCAGGCCGACCACCACGGCGGTGAACGCCACCAGGCCCACCGCGAGCAGCGAGATCGGCCGGATGTTGCGGCGGATGCCGAGGTAGGACGACTGCAGTGCCGCCGAGTACAGCAGGGGCGTGAGCCCCAGCAGCAGCACCGCCTCCGGATCGAACTCGATCTCGGTGACGCCGGGCAGGAACGACGCCGCGAGGCCGACGACCACCAGCACCAGTGGTGCGTTCATCCCGAGTGGACGGCAGATCGCCTGGACGGCGAGTGAGCCGACGACGAGCGCCAGGGTGATTACTTCGGTGTGCACGTGGCACCCGTGTGTCCCGCGGCGGTCACGAGGCGGAGGATGACCCGAAATGAGCTGCGTACACACCGTGGCGTGCGACGCACCCGACTGGACTGAGCCGGCACCCGACAGTCCTTCCGGCTGTGCGGATTGCGAGGCCCTGGGTGCCCGTGTGTGGGCGCACCTTCGGCTGTGCCTGACCTGCGGGCACGTGGCGTGCTGCGACTCCAGCCCGTACCGGCATGCCACCGGGCACTTCCGGAGCACCCAGCACCCGGTGATCCGGTCCTACGAGCCCGGGCCCTCCTGGCGCTGGTGCTACGTCGACGAGCAGATCGTCTAGCCCACCGGATCCAGCAGTGCCGCGCGGGCCGCGACCGCGGTGTCCGGGCTGTCGGTGAACACACCGTCGACACCGGCCCGCAGGAACGCCTCGTACTCGGCGAACGCGTCGCCGTAGTCGGCCTCTCCCCCGTGGGAGCGGAACTGGGCGGGCAGGAACCGGTTCTCGTTGCGGAACGTGTAGGGGTGCACGAGCAGCCCCACCGCGTGCGCGTCGGTGACCAGCGCGGTGGGCTCGCCGAGCG
This sequence comes from Pseudonocardia bannensis, assembly GCF_012911875.1. Taxonomy (GTDB): domain Bacteria; phylum Actinomycetota; class Actinomycetes; order Mycobacteriales; family Pseudonocardiaceae; genus Pseudonocardia; species Pseudonocardia bannensis. The sequence continues at coordinate 61,390 of NZ_JAAXKZ010000007.1, forward strand.
CCTCGGATGCATCCCGGCCGATCACGAGGTCCTTGTCCGGGCCGATGCCGTCGGCGTAGGTCGCGATGTCGGCGAGGCCCTGCGGTGTGACCAGATCGGCGTAGCCGCGCGGGTCCCCGGCCGCGGCCAGGTCGGCGGGTGCCCCGGTCGCCTGCATGAGCTGGATCAGCCCGACCTTCAGCTGCCCGCGCAGCGCCCGCAGGTTCTGCGTCTCGAAGGACTGCACGAACACCGGGGCGTCCGGCCGGTTCAGCCCGGCCCGCTCGATCGCCGCGACGAGCGCGGGTTCCAGCGGTCGTCCGATGGAGGCGAAGTAGCTCGGGCTCTTGGTCTCCGGGTAGACCCCGATCTCCCGGCCGAGCTCGTCGGACAGGCGCTCCCGCAGCGCGAGCACTTCGTCGAAGGTCGGCACCCGGTAGCGGCCGTCGTAGATGGTGTTCTCCTGGCGGATCTCGGGGATCCGCTCCGTCGCACGCAGTGTGCGCAGCTCGGCGAGGGTGAAGTCCTCCGCGAACCAGCCGTCGTGGGCGACCCCGTCGATCGTCTTGGTGGTGCGGCGTTCGGCGAACTCGGGGCGCGCCGCGACGTCGGTCGTGCCCCCGATCTCCGGCTCGTGCCGGGCCACCAGCACCCCGTCGGACGTGGTCACGAGGTCGGGCTCGATGAAGTCGGCGCCCATCCGGGCGGCCAGCTCGTACGCGGCGAGAGTGTGCTCGGGTCGGTAGCCGGAGGCGCCCCGATGCCCGATCACCACGGGCGCCGCCGCGGGCCTGCCGGCGCGGCCGGGGGCCCGGGCGAAGGTCCCTGCGGGCGGTGCGGAAACGAGGGCCAGGGTGGTCAGGGCGGCGGCGACGAGTCCTCTCAGCGGGGACGGCATGCCGACCACCCTGACCGGCGTTGCCGTCAGGAGATCCACCGGGGGGCATCGGGACGGTGTCGCCGGGGTGAACGCCGAGGCGGTGGTGAGCGCCGCGGGCCGAGGATCTACGCTGGCCGACCGTGCGCGTCCTGGTCGTCGGATCCGGTGCTCGTGAGCACGCCATCGTCCTCGCCCTGGCGCAGGACCCCGGGGTGACCGCGCTGTCCTGCGCGCCCGGAAACGCGGGAACAGCCGCGGTCGCGGAGCAACGCGGCCTCGATGTGCGGGACCCGAAGGCGGTGGCGGCCCTGGCCACCGACTGGAAGGCCGATCTCGTGGTGATCGGCCCCGAGGTGCCGCTCGTCGCCGGGGTCGCCGACGCCGTGCGGGCTGCCGGGATCGCCTGCTTCGGCCCGAGCGCGGCGGCGGCCCGCATCGAGGGGTCCAAGACCTTCGCCAAGGACGTCATGACCGCCGCCGGCGTGCCGACGGCCACTGCCGAGACCGTGGACAACCCCGCGCACCTGGACGCGGTGCTGTCCCGGTTCGCGCCGCCCTACGTCGTGAAGGACGACGGGCTGGCCGCGGGCAAGGGCGTCGTCGTCAGCCCCGATCTCGAGGTGGCCCGGGCGCACGCGCTGCACCTGCTCGACGACGGCCATCCGGTGCTGCTGGAGTCGTTCCTCGACGGTCCGGAGGCCTCGCTGTTCTGCCTGGTCGACGGGCGGACGGTGGTCCCGCTGCTGCCCGCGCAGGACTTCAAGCGGGTCGGCGACGACGACTCCGGGCCCAACACCGGCGGGATGGGTGCCTACGCGCCGCTGCCGTGGTCGGACCCGGGGCTGGTCGACGACCTGGTCGCGCGCGTCGTGCAGCCGGTGGTGGACGAGATGGCCCGCCGTGGCACCCCGTTCACCGGGTTGCTCTACGCCGGGCTCGCCCTGACCTCGGACGGCCCCTCGGTGATCGAGTTCAACTGCCGTTTCGGCGACCCCGAGACCCAGGTCGTGCTGGCGCTGCTGCGCACGCCGCTGGCGGGGCTGTTGCACGCGGCCGCGACCGGGACACTCGACGAGGTGCCGCCGCTGGAGTGGTCCGACGGCGCGGCGGTGACGGTGGTCGTGGCGGCCGAGGGGTACCCGGGCACGCCGCGACTGGGTGATGTGATCACCGGGGCGGAGGCCGACGGTGTGCTCCACGCGGGCACCCGGCGGCGCGACGACGGCGCGGTGGTGTCGGCGGGCGGCCGGGTGCTGTCCGTGGTGGGCACCGGCGCGGACCTCGACGCCGCCCGAGAGGACGCCTATCGCCGTCTCGCCGGGGTGCACCTGGCCGGCTCGCACCACCGCACGGACATCGCGCTGCGCGCCGCGCGCGGCGAGGTGGCGGTGCCGGACAAGGGCTGACAGCGCCGGGACCACGCCCACGGCGCCCGAATGCCCAATGTTTAGGCTCCACCTGTGACCGGACCTGCAACGCCCACCTCACGGCTGACCGTCGCCCAGCGCGCCGACATCCCTCCGTTCCACGTGATGGACGTCTGGGCGGCGGCGGGGGAGCGCCAGCGCACCCACGGAGACCTGATCAACCTCTCGGCCGGCCAGCCGTCCACCCCGGCCCCGGCGGCGGTCCGCGCCGCGGCCGCCTTGGCGCTCGACGGCGAGGTGCTGGGCTACACCGTCGCGCTGGGCATTCCCCCGCTGCGGGCGGAGATCGCCGGGCACTACGGGCGGACCTACGGTCTCGACGTCGATCCCGACCAGGTCGTGGTCACCACCGGTTCGTCGGGCGGGTTCCTGCTCGCCTTCCTCTCCGCGTTCGACGCCGGTGACCGGGTGGCGATGGCCCGGCCCGGCTACCCCTGCTACCGCAACATCCTCTCGGCGCTGGGCTGTGAGGTCGTCGAGCTGCCGTGTGGCTCGGAGACCCGGTTCCAGCCGACGGTCGCGATGCTCGAGGCGCTGGACCAGCCGGTGAAGGGGCTCGTGGTCGCGAGCCCGGCCAACCCCACCGGCACGGTGCTCGACCCGGCCGAGCTGGCGGCACTCGCGTCGTACTGCGAGGTCAACGGCATCCAGCTGATCAGCGACGAGATCTACCACGGCATCTCCTACCCGGGTTCGCCCGCGACCACGAGCGCGTGGGAGACCTCGCGCGAGGCGATCATCGTCAACTCCTTCTCCAAGTACTTCTCGATGACGGGCTGGCGGCTGGGTTGGCTGCTGGTGCCGCCGCGGCTGCTGCGGGCCGTGGACCGTCTGACCGGCAACTTCACGGTCTGCCCGCCGGCGTTGCCCCAGTACGCCGCGCTGGGCGCGTTCACCCCGGACAGCTACACCGAGGCGGACGGGCACGTGGTCCGCTACGGCGTCAACCGGGCGCTGCTGCTCGAGGGACTGCCGCGGCTGGGCATCGACCGGCTGGCGCCCGCCGACGGCGCGTTCTACGTCTACGCCGACGTCTCGCACCTGACCGACGACTCCATGGCGTGGACCTACCGCCTGCTCGCCGAGGCCGGGATCGCGGTGGCACCGGGGATCGACTTCGACCCCGTCGACGGCGGCCGCTTCATCCGCTTCTCCTGCGCCGGCGCGACCGAGGACATCGCGGATGCCCTCAAACGCCTCGAATCCTGGCTCTGAGCGGACAACACTGTTCTGGGCGCTGGCGGCGCTCACGACCCAGCTGCGCGGCGATTTTCGCGGCCGCGTCGCGGTCTACGTGGTCGGCACCGTGGGCTGGTCGGCTTCGTGGTGTCGCTGGCCGTGCTGGACGCGCCGGACTCCTCGATCACCACGTTCGGCGAGGCCGTCTGGCGGATGCTGACCACGATCTCCACCGTCGGTTACGGCGACCGGTACCCGACGACGTTCGAGGGCCGGGTCGTCGCCGCGACGCTGATGGTGGCCGGGATCGCGCTGCTCGGCGTGGTGACCGCGTCGATCGCGAGCTGGTTCGTCGAGAACCTGAGGCGGGCGTCCGCGCAGGTCTCCGAGGAGGTGGAGGACACCGCCGAACAGGCCTACGCGCAGTTGGCCGAGGTCCTGGCCGAGCTACGCGCGGTCACCGTCCGGCTGGACGCGCTGGAGCGCGACCGGCGCCCCTCCTGAGCGGGTGGGGCCCGCCCGGCCGGGTGCCGGCGGCGGGCTCGATCGGGCCGATACGGTCCAGGGCCGCGGTGATGTCGGCGTCGGAGAGGTCGGCGTGGGTCATCAGCCGCACCTTCCCGGACATGGCCGACGCCCGCACGCCGGCCTCGTCGAAGCGGCGCAGCGTGCCGGGGAGGTCGACCACCGTGACGAGCACGATGTTGGTCTGCGGGGCCTGCACCTGCCAGCCGCGCTCGTGCAGCCCGTCGGCCAGCCGGGTGGCCCGGGCGTGGTCCTCGGCGAGCCGGTCGATCCGGTCCAGGGCGACCAGCCCGGCTGCGGCCAGCACACCGCCCTGCCTCACCCCGCCGCCCAGCATCTTGCGCAGCCGGCGGGCCTCGGTGGTGAACTCGACCGAACCCGCGACGACCGACCCGACCGGGGCGCCGAGGCCCTTGCTCAGGCAGACCTGGACGGTGTCGGCGCCGACGGTCAGCGCCGCCGGCGGCACCCCGAGCGCCACCGCGGCGTGCCAGATCCGGGCCCCGTCGAGGTGCACGGCGAGCCCGGCCGCGCGGGCCGCGGCCGCGACGGCGGCGTGCTCCTCGGGCGCGGTGACGGCCCCGCCCGCGGCGTTGTGGGTGTTCTCCAGGCACAGCAGTGTGGTGCGCAGCGTGTAGTACGGCCCGGCCGTGCCCGCGGCCCGGCGCACCGCATCGGGGGAGACCTTGCCCGGCCCGGCGTCGTGCTCCAGCGCCCGCGGCATGCCCCCGGCCAGCCAGGCGGCGGTGCCGAGCTCGGCGTCGAGGACGTGTGCGCCGGCCGGGGCGAGGAAGGTGTCCCCGCGCGACAGGTGGGCCATCAGCGCGACGAGGTTGCCCATCGAGCCGCTCGGCGTCCACATCGCGTCGGCCGCCCCGAGCAGCCCGGCCACCCGGACCTCGAGCTCGCGCATCGTCGGGTCGCGGTCGAGGACGTCGTCACCCACCTCGGCCGCGGCCATCGCCGCGCGCATCTGCTTGGTCGGGACGGTGACGGTGTCCGAGCGGAGGTCGATCGGCTCGGCACCGGCCTTGGGGCGGCGGGTTCGCGTCGGGGGCCTCACAAGGGCGGATTCAATCAGCCGGCGACGGAGAGGTCGCCCGTGGGTCACGAAAAGGTCACGACGTTCGGCCGTCCGGGGGATGTCCGGCCCGCCGTGCAACCGTGGGCGGTGGTCGACCCGTCCGCTGCGTGACGAGGCCGCCGCTGTCACCGAGGGGAGGTGCGGTGGACGAGACCGCCGAGCGCGAGTTCGCGGACTACTTCCGGGCCCGGCAGGACGCCGTGCGGCGCATGGCGTTCCTGCTCTGCGGGGACTGGCACCGGGCCGACGACCACGCCCAGTCCGCGTTCGTGGCGTTGCACCGGCACTGGCGACGGATCCGGGACCGCGGCGCGCTGGACGCCTGGGTGCGACGCACGCTGGTCAGCGCGGTGGTCGACGAGTCGCGCCGGCCGTGGCGTCGCGAGCGCGCGACCGATGCGTTGCCACCGTCGCCCGTCTCCGCCGACGGCGCCGATGCCGTCGCGACCCGGCAGACCCTGGTGGACGGGCTGCGGGCCGTGCCGCCCAGGCAGCGGGCGGTGCTGGTGCTGCGGTACCTGGAGGGGCTGGACGTGGCCGGCACCGCCTCGGCACTCGGGTGCTCGACGGGGACGGTCAAGAGCCAGACCGCGCACGGGCTGGCCACCCTGCGCGCGGTACTCGGGGACACCCTGGATGATCTACGGCCGACGGGCTGAGGAGGTGCGGGCATGAGCGACGGGATCGACGACGGAACCGACGACGGGCGGTTGACGGCGATGTTCCGCGCCGCCGCCTCCGAAGCGGCGGCGGGCGCGCCGGCACCGGGCTTCGACCACGCCGGGGTGGTGGCGGCGTCGCGGCGGGCCACGGCACGGCGGCGGTCGGCGGTCGCCGGTGGTGTCCTGACGGTGCTGGTCGTCGCCGGGGTCGGAGTCGCGGCGGCGGCGCCGTCCAGGACGAGTACGGCCGACACCTCGGCGGCCGCCGGCAGCGCGGTCGCCGCCCCGGAGGCCGGAGCGGCGCCCGCGCCGCTGAGCGCGCCGGCGCCGGCCCTGGGCCCCGGGAGGTCCGGGCCGGCCGCCCCGCTCGGACCCGCCGATCCCGACGCCTGCGTGAACAAGCAGGACCCCGCGCTGCGGGCCCTGCTGAACGCGGCCCTGCCCGAGGTGCACGACGCCGTCGAGGCGCCGACGACGATGGAGTGCCGGCCCGGCGGTGGCCGCGAGGTCCACCTGGACGTCGCCGACGGTGCGGCCACCGGACTGCTGAGCGTCGTCTACAGCGCACCCGGGGCCCCGGCTCCGGAGCAGGGGCTGCCCGTCGGCTGGGTACGGGCCGGGGCGCCCACCGCGTCGGGCGGGTTCGTCTCGGTCACCACGCGGGCCGCCGCGGACTCCGGTGCGGTGCCGTTCGCGGACCGGGTCGACGCGGTGGTGGCCGAGTTGGCCCCTCGGCTGTAGAGATCGCCGAACCCGGAGATCCAGCACGCAGACCCCGGGTGCGCGATGCCCGGACCGGCGCGGCAGCCTGACCCGATGGGCACCGTGAAGGGGGAGCGCCGCCGACAGGCACTGGCCGTGGCGGCCGCCGACCTGCTCCGTTCCGGAGGGTTCGACGCCGTCCGTCACCGCGCCGTCGCCGAGCGAGCCGGGCTCCCGCTCGCGTCGACGACCTACTACTTCGCCTCCCTGGACGACCTGGTGACCGCGGCGGTGGAAATCACCGGCCGGGAGGAGCTGGCCGAAGGTCGCGCGCAGCTCGACCGGCTGTCCGGCCGGCCGGAGGACAGCTCGGCGCTGGTGGAGCTGGTGCTCGACCAGCTGCTCGGCCCGGAGTCGCGCGACGGCGGGCTGGACGCGGTGCTGCTGCGCTACGAGCGGCTCGTCGGGGCCGGCCGGCGGCCCTACCTGGCGCCGCTGATGCGCGAGCTGCGCGGTGAGTTGGACACCCTCCTGACCGAGGTGCTGGGCCGCGCCGGGCGTACGCCGGACCCGGCCGAGCTGCGCCGGCTGGTCTCGCTCGTCGACGGAACCGTGATCAGCGCGCTGATCGAGGCCGATCCGGACCCGCGGGCGGCCGCCCGCGCCGAGCTGCTCCGGAGCCTGTGAGCAGCGCTGCACCGATTACCGCTCGGGTTCCCCCGGTACGTAGGCTGACCAGACGTGATCCCCAATGTGCTGGCCGCCCGCTACGCGAGCCCGGAGCTGGTCCGGCTCTGGTCGCCCGAGTACAAGATCGTCCTGGAGCGCCGGCTCTGGATCGCGGTGCTCCGCGCACAGCGTGACCTCGGTGTGGACGTCCCGGAGCAGGCCATCGCCGACTACGAGCGCGTCGTCGAGCAGGTCGACCTGGAGTCCATCGCCGCCCGCGAGCGCGTCACCCGGCACGACGTCAAGGCCCGCATCGAGGAGTTCAACGCCCTCGCCGGTCACGAGCACGTGCACAAGGGCCTGACCAGCCGCGACCTCACCGAGAACGTCGAGCAGCTGCAGATCCGGCTGTCGCTGGAGCACGTCCGCGACCGCACCGTCGCGATCCTGGCCCGGCTCGCCCGTCGCGCCGCCGAGTACGGCGAGCTCGTGATGGCCGGCCGCAGCCACAACGTCGCCGCCCAGGCCACCACGCTGGGCAAGCGCTTCGCGTCCGCCGCCGACGAGCTGCTCGTCGGCTACGCCCGGCTCGAGGACCTGCGTACCCGCTACCCGCTGCGCGGTATCAAGGGCCCGGTCGGTACCGCGCAGGACATGCTCGACCTGCTCGGCGGGGACGCGGACAAGCTCGCGGCCCTGGAGACGCGCGTGGCCGAGCACCTGGGCTTCGCCGCCACGTTCACCAGCGTCGGCCAGGTCTACCCGCGCTCGCTGGACCACGACGTGCTCTCGGCGCTGCTGCAACTCGCCGCGGCGCCGTCCTCGCTCGCGACCACCATCCGGCTGATGGCGGGCGCCGAGCTCGCCACCGAGGGCTTCCAGCCCGGCCAGGTCGGTTCGTCGGCGATGCCGCACAAGATGAACACCCGCTCCGCGGAGCGCATCAACGGGATGATGGTGCTGCTGCGCGGCTACGCCGGGATGGCCGCCGAGCTGGCCGGTGCGCAGTGGAACGAGGGCGACGTGTTCTGCTCGGTCGTCCGCCGGGTCGCGCTGCCGGACGCGTTCTTCGCCCTCGACGGGCTGTTCGAGACCACCCTGACCGTTCTCGACGAGTTCGGCGCCTACCCCGCGGTGATCGCGCGCGAGCTCGACCGCTACCTGCCGTTCCTCGCCACCACCGCCGTGCTGATGGCCGCCGTGCGCGCCGGTGTGGGCCGGGAAACCGCGCACGAGGTGATCAAGGAGCACGCCGTAGGCGTCGCGCTGGCCATGCGGGAGAAGGGCCAGACCGAGAACGACCTGATCGCCCGCCTCGTAGGCGACGAGCGGCTCGGGCTCCCGGCCGGGCTGCTCGACGGGCTGCTGGCCGATCCGCTGTCCTTCACCGGCGCGGCGACCGCGCAGGTCGCGGCCGTCGTCGGGCGGGTCCAGGAGATCGTCGAGGCCCACCCCGAGGCCGCCGCCTACACCCCCGGAGCCATCCTGTGAAGCTGCTGCACTCGGGCAAGGTTCGCGACATCTACCTCGACGACTCCCGCGACCCGGCCGACCTGCTCCTCGTCGCGTCCGACCGGATCTCGGTCTACGACGTCGTGCTCCCCACGCCGGTGCCGGACAAGGGCGCGATCCTCACCTCGCTGTCGCTGTGGTGGTTCGACCGGCTCGCCGACCTGGTTCCCCACCACGTCGTCTCCGCGACCGACGTGCCCGCCGAGTTCGCCGGCCGGGCGATCCGCTGCCGGCACCTCGACATGCTGCCGGTCGAGTGCATCGCGCGTGGCTACCTCACCGGGCTGGGCCTGAAGGAGTACCAGAAGCAGGGCACCGTCTCCGGGGTCGAGCTGCCGGACGGGCTGGTCGAGGGCTCGAAGCTGCCCGAGCCGATCTTCACGCCGACCACGAAGGCGCCGGTCGGCGAGCACGACGAGTTCATGACCTTCGACGAGGTGGTGGCCGCGGTCGGTGCGGACACCGCCACCCGGCTGCGCGAGCTCACCCTCGACGTCTACCGGCGCGGCGCCGAGACCGCGGCGGCCAACGGGATCATCGTCGCGGACACCAAGCTGGAGTTCGGCCGAGATCCGGGCGGCGAGATCGTGCTGGCCGACGAGGTGCTGACCCCGGACTCGTCGCGGTTCTGGCCGGCCGACCAGTGGGAGCCCGGCCGTCCGCAGTTCTCCTTCGACAAGCAGTTCGTGCGCGACTGGTCGGCCACGCTCGACTGGGACCGCACCGCGCCGGGCCCCGAGGTGCCCGACGAGATCGTGGCCGCCACCCGGAGCCGCTACGTCGAGGTCTACGAGAAGATCACCGGATCCCGCTGGGGCTCGTGAGCGGCCAACGCTGTTCGGACGGCGTTACCCGCTCACGGCCGCGCGGCGCAATGCGGCGTTCACCGTCGTATGGCTCCATGGGGGCATGACTGCCCGACTGGTGCTGTCGCTGTCCGGTCTGTCCGACGAGTCCCCCGAGTCGCTGGCCCACGGTGCGGAGCTGGCGGCTGAGCTGGACGCCCGCGGGGTGCCGATCTCCCAGCTGTTCCGGCCGCGCGGCCGGGACGGCGCGATCGGCAGTACCTCGCCGCTGGTGCGCTGGCTGCACGAGCGCCGCGCCGTGGGCGACGTGATCGTGCTGCACGGCTACGACCACACCGCGGCGCCGCTCGGCTCCTGGCAGTCGCCGGTGCCCCGGATCGGGCGTCGTGCCGAGTTCGCCGCACTGCCCCGGCACGAGGCCGGCCTGCGGCTCGCCGCGGCCCGCCGCGCGCTCACCGCCGCCGGGTTGAGCACCGACCTGTTCGTGCCGCCGCGGTGGCTCGCCTCGCCGGGCACCCTCGACGCGCTGCGCGACCAGCGCTTCGTCGTCTGTGCAGACGAGACCGGGATCCGGCTGCTGCACGGGCCGCGGGCGGGGACGGTGCTGCGGTCCCGGGTGCTGGGTTTCCGGGCGTCGGGAGACAAGCGGCCGGTCGCCGAGGACCGCAGGGCCGCCGAGGCCTGGCGGTGCCGCATGCTGGAGGCCGAGGCGATGCGGACGGCGCGCCGCGGCGGGGTGGTCCGCATCGCCGTGCGGGCCAAGGACCTGCGCCGGGCGCCGCGGGTGCGGTCGGTGCTGGCCGCGGTGGACGCAGTGCTCGCGCTCGGGGCGGTCCCGATCGGCTACCAGCCGGCGGCCGCCGTCCACGCGGCCTGACCCGCGGACGGCCTGCCCCCTAGAGCGTCGTGGGCGCCGGGGGCTCCCGATCGAGCACCCGGAACGCCGTCCCCTCCGGCGCGAGTTGCTCCAGCAGGCCGTAGTGCACCTTCTGCCCCGCCTTGGAGAGCACCGCCTCGTGGATCGGCACCGCCGTGCGCGGGGCCACGGCCCGCAGGTAGTCGACGACCTCGCCGATCTTCAGCCACGGCGCCCCGGCCGGTACGAACAGCACCTGCAGCCCGGGTTGCGGCGCCGGCACGTAGGCGTCGCCGGGGTGCAGGTGCGTGCCGTCGACCAGGTAGCCGTTGTTCGGGATCATCGGGACGTCCGGGTGGATCACGGCGTGGTCGCCGCCCAGCACGTCCACCCGCGCGCCGGCGACCTGAAGCGTGTCGCCGGGCCGGGTCACCTCGTGCTCGCGGTCTGCCACCTTCTCCGCGCTCCCGGCGTCGACGATCAGCCGAGCGTCCGGGTTGGCGCGCAGCAGCGGATCGAGCCGGTCGGCGTCGAGGTGGTCGAAGTGCTGATGGGTGATCATGATGGCGTTCAGGCCGGTCAGATCCTCGAACCCGGTCGAGAACAGCCCGGGGTCGATGAGCAGCCGCGCCGCGCCGGTGTCCAGCAGTACGCAGGCGTGACCGAAGTGGGTGATCTGCATCTCGCCCACTGTGCTCCGCCGGGGGGCCGGGCTCAACCGGGCGCCGGGAAGTGCCGGGACGGGAACACCGTCCCGCCCGGCACCGGAACACGCATGCATCCCCCGATCCGTCCCCTGACCAGCACGAGCGGAGTTGTCAGCAGCCTCACTGGCGGCCCGGCCCGGTGCCCCCGTTGTTCGCCGTAGGCTGCAAGGCGTGGCCAGAGTGGTGGTGGACGTGATGCCCAAGCCGGAGATCCTGGACCCGCAGGGTCAGGCGGTATCCCGCGCGCTCTCCCGGATCGGTGTGGCCGGGGTGGCCGACGTCCGGCAGGGCAAGCACTTCGAGCTCGAGGTCGACGACTCCGTCGACGACGAGACCCTGCACCGGATCGCCGGCAGCCTGCTGGCGAACCCGGTGATCGAGGACTGGACGGTGACCCGGGTATGAGCGAGACCGCAGGAATGCGCATCGGCGTCATCACCTTCCCCGGGACCCTCGACGACGTCGACGCCGCCCGCGCCGTGCGCTACGCCGGTGCCGAGCCGGTCGCGCTGTGGCACGGCGACCACGACCTGCGCGGGGTCGACGCGGTGGTGGTGCCGGGCGGGTTCTCCTACGGCGACTACCTGCGCGCGGGTGCGATCGCCAGCCTCGCGCCGATCATGACCGAGGTGATCGACGGGGCCCGGCGCGGGCTGCCCGTGCTGGGCATCTGCAACGGCTTCCAGATCCTGTGCGAGGCCGGGCTCCTGCCGGGTGCGCTCGTGCGCAACGCCGGTCTGCACTTCGTGTGTCGTGACCAGCGGCTGCGCGTGGAGTCGGCCGCGACGGCGTGGACCAGCCGCTACACCGCGGGCGATGAGATCGTGGTGCCGCTGAAGTCCGGCGAGGGCCGCTACGTGGCCGATGCCGCGACGCTGGGCGAGCTGGAGGCGGAGGGCCGGGTGGTGTTCCGCTACACCGGTGGTAACCCGAACGGGGCGATGTCCGACATCGCGGGTGTCGCCTCGGCCGACGGCCGCGTCGTCGGCCTGATGCCGCACCCCGAGCACGCGATCGACGCCCTGACCGGCCCGTCGACCGACGGCCTCGGCCTGTTCACCTCCGTGCTGACCGCCGCCGCGATGGCCTGAGCGTCTCAACCTGAGTGAACCAGAGCCTCCGTTCGGCGTGCTGGCCCTCCATCGCTCTAGGCTGACGCGTCCACGCGCCGCCGCGGCGAGGAGGACGGCAGAGCGTGACCGAGCGAGCGAGGTCGTCATCGAACACAGCACTGTGGGGCGCGGCGTACGCGAGCGCCGGCGAGTCGGCCTCGTGACGGATCGCCCGAGGTGGTCATGCGGGGGCGCGCCGCCGGGAGCCCGATCGTGACGCGGCCGCTACCCGGCGAGGCGAGCCACCGGGTGTTGCTCGTCGAGGACGACCCGGGGGATGTCTTCCTGGTCCAGGAGCTGCTCGCCGAGATCGACCCCGACATCCGGCTGACAGTGGCCGGATCGGTCGCGGAGGTCGTGGCGCGTGGCCTGCTGTCGCAGACCGACTGCGTGCTGCTCGACCTGAACGTTCCCGGCAGCAGCGGGCTGGACGGTCTGCGCGACATCCTGCGCGCCGACCCGGTGGCCGCCGTCTGCGTGCTCACCGGCCTGGACGACGAGCACCTCGGGATCGCCGCGGTCGCGGTCGGGGCACAGGACTACCTGGTCAAGGGCAAGGCCGACGGCGCGGTGCTGATCAGGGCGATCCGCTACGCGGTGGAACGCCGCCGCGCGGAGACGAGCCTGATCCGGCTGCGCGAGGAGCAGTTCGCCGCCGCCGAGTCGGTGCGCCTGGAGCGCGGGCTGCTGCCCTCGCCGCTACTGGCCGGCAGCCGGGTGCAGGCGCGGTCGTTCTACCGCTCGGGCCGGACCCGCTCGGTGATCGGCGGCGACTTCTTCGACGCGGTGCTCGGCCCGTCGGGCACCGTGCACGCGATCGTCGGCGACGTGTGCGGGCACGGCCCCGACGAGGCCGCGCTCGGCGCCCTGCTGCGGGTGTCGTGGCGAGCGCTCGTGCTGGCCGGGGTCGACGAACCGCAGCTGCTGCCCAAACTGCAGGAGGTCCTCGTCAGCGAGCGGCACGCTCGGATGCTGTTCACCACCGTGTGCACGGTCGCGATCCCGCCCGGCGCCGAGGAGGCCCTGATCCGGGTGGCCGGGCACCCGCCGCCGGTGTCGCTGCGCCCGCGGCCGTGTGCCGCGAAGCCCCGGGTCGGGCTGCCACTGGGTGTCGCGGGGTCGGCCGACTGGCCGGCGATCCGGATGTTGTTGGGGCCCGACTGGGCACTGCTGCTCTACACCGACGGCCTCATCGAGGGCCGCGGCCCCGATCCCGAGGAACCGCTGTGGGAGGAGGGCCTGCTCACGCTCCTCGACGAGGAGCAGGGCACCGACCTGCAAGATCTGCCCGGGAGGCTGGTCGAACGCGTGCAGAAGATCAATGGCGGTCCGCTGGTCGACGACGTGGCGATCCTGCTGCTGTCCGCGTCCGGTGAGGCGTCGTGAGGGGAGGCGCGGCCGGCCGCCGTCCCCTGCGGCTGCGGTCCCGAGGTTCTGACGGCGCCCGCCGCTGGCCGCTGCGCCGGGTGTTCGGTCTCATCGCGGGGATCGCGGGCGTCCTGACGATCCTCGCGGTGGCGCTCGCCACGGTGGTGCTGGTGCGCCTGACCGACGCCCGGGAGACGCTGCTGGACCGGATCGGGCCCGCGGTCCGGGCCGGGCAGCAGCTCTCCGCCGCGCTGGTCGACCAGGAGACCGGGGTGCGCGGGTTCGGCATGGCCCGGGGCGAGGAGTTCCTGGACCCGTACCACGACGGGATCATCGCCGAGCAGCGGGCCGTGGCGACACTGCGCGAGCTGGACGGCTCGGGCCGGGTCGAGGGCCTGGGCCCGGACATCGCCGACGTCGAGGCCGCCGCCGATGCATGGCGCGCGGAGTACGCCGAGCCGGCGATCGCGGCGACGCGGTCCGGCGCCGCCACCGGCCCGGCCGAGGCCGAACGCGGCCGCCTGCTGTTCGACGAGGTGCGCGCCGCCAGCACGAACCTGCTGGACGATCTGGAGAGCGCGCGGGTGGCGGCCCGCGAGCGGCTCGAGGCCGCGGCCCGGTTCGTCACGGCCGTCGGCATCGCGATCGCGGTGGTGATCGTGGGCTTCCTGACGGCGGCGGGCATTGCCCTCCGCAGGGCGGTGCTGTCGCCGATCTCCCAGCTCGCGGACCAGGTCCGCCGGGTGGTCTCCGGCGATGTCGGGCGGACCGTCGAGGGCACCGGGCCGCGGGAGATCGCCGAGCTCGGCGAGGACGTCGACGCCATGCGGGTGCACATCCTGCGCGAGCTGAACGCGCAGCAGCAGATCAACCGCAGGCTCGACGAGCAGGCCCGCGACCTCGAGCGGTCGAACCGCGATCTCGAGCAGTTCGCCTACGTGGCCAGCCACGACCTGCAGGAACCGCTGCGCAAGGTGTCGAGCTTCTGCCAGCTGCTGCAGCGCCGCTACGGCGGGCAGCTCGACGAGCGCGCCGACCAGTACATCGAGTTCGCCGTCGACGGCGCGCAGCGGATGCAGCGGCTGATCAACGACCTGCTCGCGTTCTCCAGGGTCGGGCGAACCACGGCCGGTTTCGTCCCCGTGGAGCTCGACGCGGTGGCCCGCGCGGCCGTGGCGTCGCAGGAGACGGCACGGGCCGAGGCCCACGGCGAGGTCGTCATCGACGAACTCCCGCAGGTGCCGGGGGACGCCGCGTTGCTGCAGCAGCTGCTCGCGAACCTCATCGGCAACGCGCTGAAGTTCCGCAGCGAGGGCGTGCGCCCCGAGGTGCGCATCAGCGCGGCTCCGGCCGACGACGGCTGGGAGATCAGTGTGCGGGACAACGGGATCGGGATCGAGCCCGAGTACGCCGACAAGGTCTTCGTGATCTTCCAGCGGCTGCACGCCCGTGACATGTATGCCGGCACCGGGATCGGGCTGGCGCTCGCCAAGAAGATCGTCGAGTTCCACGGCGGCCGGATCTGGGTCGACACCGATCCGCACGACGAGCCGGGGGCGACGATCCGTTTCACCCTGCCGGCGCTGCCGCCCGTGAGCCACGTGACGACCGACGACCCCGCCGTGGCCGACGGCGTCGCTGAGAAGGAGACCGTGTGACAGAGGAAGTACGGGTCATCAACGTTCTGCTGGTCGAGGACGACCCGGGCGACGTGCTGATGACCCGCGAGGCGTTCGACGAATACCTGCACAACCGGCTCGACGTCGTCACCGACGGCGCCGCCGCGCTGGCCTATCTGCGCAACGAGGCGCCCTACACCGACGTGCCCCGGCCGGACCTCATCCTGCTCGACCTCAACCTGCCGCGCCGCGACGGGCGCGAGGTGCTCGCCGAGGTCAAGGCCGACCCGGTGCTGACGCACATCCCGGTCATCGTGCTCACCACCTCGCAGGCCGAGGAGGACGTGTTGCGCAGCTACCAGCTGCACGCCAACGCCTACGTGACCAAGCCCGTCGACTTCGAGGGCTTCATCGAGGCGATCAAGCAGATCGACCACTTCTTCGTGAGCGTGGTGCAACTCCCATCCGGGCGCTCGGCGGATTCCGTAGGCTGAGTATTCGTGGTCCCGGATACCGTCACCCCGCCCGCCGACACCGTCGAACACGCGGCCGCGTCCCCCGATCAGCCGCAGCCGTATCGCGAACTGGGCCTGAAGGACGACGAGTACGCGCGCATCCGGGAGATTCTCGGTCGCCGCCCCACCGACGCCGAGCTGGCGATGTACTCGGTGATGTGGAGCGAGCACTGCTCGTACAAGTCGTCGAAGGTGCATCTGAAGTACTTCGGCGAGACGACGACCGAAGCCATGCGCGAGAAGATGCTCGCCGGGATCGGCGAGAACGCCGGCGTCGTCGACGTCGGCGACGGCTGGGCCGTGACCTTCAAGGTCGAGTCGCACAACCACCCGTCGTACGTGGAGCCCTACCAGGGTGCGGCCACGGGTGTCGGCGGCATCGTCCGCGACATCATGGCCATGGGCGCGCGGCCGATCGCGGTCGCCGACCCGCTGCGTTTCGGCCCCGCCGATGCCCCCGACACCGCGCGGGTGCTGCCCGGCGTCGTCTCCGGGGTGGGGGGCTACGGCAACTGCCTGGGCCTGCCGAACGTCGGCGGCGAGGTCGTCTTCGACGAAGGCTACGCCGGAAACCCGCTGGTCAACGCGCTGTGCGTCGGCTCGATGCGGGTCGAGGACCTGCATCTGGCGTTCGCCTCCGGCACCGGCAACAAGATCATCCTGTTCGGCGCCCGGACGGGGCTCGACGGCATCGGCGGCGTCTCGGTGCTGGCCTCGGAGACCTTCGACGGTTCGGGCACGGGCCAGAAGAAGCTGCCCAGCGTGCAGGTGGGTGACCCGTTCACCGAGAAGGTGCTCATCGAGTGCTGCCTCGAGCTGTTCCATGCCGGGCTCGTCGTCGGCATCCAGGACCTCGGCGGCGCCGGCCTGTCCTGTGCGACGTCGGAGCTGGCCAGTGCCGGCGACGGCGGCATGCACATCGACCTCGACGCCGTCCCGCTGCGCGCCACCGGGATGACCCCCGCGGAGATCCTGTCGAGCGAGTCGCAGGAGCGCATGTGCGCCGTGGTTCGCCCCGAGGACGTCGACGCCTTCATGGCCGTCTGCCGCAAGTGGGACACCCTGGCCACCGTGATCGGCGAGGTGACCGACGGCGACCGGCTGGTGATCACCTGGCACGGGGAGACCGTCGTCGACGTGCCGCCGCGCACCGTCGCCCACGACGGGCCGGTCTACCACCGCCCGGTCGAGCGTTCGGCCACCCAGGACGCGCTGATCGCCGACTCGCCGGACGCGCTGCCGCGACCCGCGGCGCCCAGTGAGCTGCGCGACGAGATCCTCCGGATGGCCGCGTCGCCGAACCTGTGCAGCCGGGCGTGGGTCACCGACCAGTACGACCGTTACGTCCGCGGCAACACCGCGTCCGCCCAGCCGGCCGACGCCGGGGTGGTCCGGATCGACGAGAGCACCGGGCGCGGCATCGCGGTGGCGACCGACTGCAACGCCCGGTTCGTCGCGCTCGACCCCTACACCGGCGCTCAGCTCGCGCTGGCCGAGGCCTACCGCAACGTCGCCACCTCCGGTGCCGTGCCGGCCGCGGTCACGAACTGCCTCAACTTCGGCTCGCCCGAGGACCCGCACGTGATGTGGCAGTTCTCCGAGGCGGTGCGCGGGCTGGCCGACGGCTGCGCGGCGCTGGGCATCCCGGTGACCGGCGGCAACGTCAGCTTCTACAACCAGACCGGGGACCGGGCCATCCTGCCGACCCCCGTCATCGGCGTCCTCGGCGTGATCGACGACGTGGCCCGCCGGGTCCGCTCCGGGTTCACCGGCGAGGGCGACGTCGTGGTGCTGCTCGGCACGACGGCCGACGAGCTCGGCGGCAGCGAGTGGGCGCACGTGGTGCACGGGCACCTGGGCGGGCGTCCCCCGGCCGTCGACCTCGCCGCCGAGCAGCGGCTCGGCGCGCTGCTGGCCGCCGCCGCGGCCGACGGCGTGCTGACCGGCTCCCACGACGTGTCCGACGGTGGCCTGGCCCAGGCCCTGGTGGAGGCGTCGCTGGTCGGTGGGTGTGGCGCCGCGGTGGAGCTGCCCGCGGGCCTCGACCCGTTCGTCGCGCTGTTCTCCGAGTCCGCCGGCCGGGCGCTGGTCACCGTGGCCGCGTCCGATGCCGACGCATTCCTGGTCCGGGCCGCCGAGGCCGGGGTGCCGGGGGTGCGGCTGGGCACCGTGGGCGGGGACTCCCTGGCGATCACCGATCTGCCCGCGATCCCGCTGGGCGAGCTGCGCGCCGCCTGGGAGGGCACCCTGCCCGCACTGTTCGGCAGCGCGACCGACTGATCGCACTCAACCGGCCCAGCGGTCCGGACGATCGCCGCGGCCCCGCCCACCCCGCAGCCGGTCCGGCTCGCCCCGGCTACCGTCACCGCCATGACGCAGGATCCGGCGGCGAGCGTGGCCGCCTGGCTGTCAGGTGGGACCGAGCCGGAGCGGGTGGTGTTGCGTGCCGCGGTCAAGGAGAGTCTCGCCGCGCTGGCCGGTGCCGCGCCCGGCCGCAGTGTCGAAGTGCGCGTTCCGCCGTACGGCGCCGTGCAATGCATCGAAGGTCCGCGGCACGGCCGGGGAACCCCGCCGAATGTCGTGGAGACCGATGTGCGGACCTGGCTCGGTCTTGCCATGGGCACGCTGAGCTGGGCCGATGCCGTCTCGAGAGGCACCGTCTCGGCGTCGGGAACCCGGGCTGCCGATATCGCAGAATTCCTGCCGTTGCGTTGACAACCAGTAGTTCTTTGCTCACCGATCGGATGATCCGGCCCACCTGGTGGTGGCGAAATGGCAACAGGGGGTCGAAAATTACGCCGATCGGGACCGGTGCGGACCGAACGGGCGATGGGAGGTGGGCGTGTGGTAGTGGCACGCAGCCTTCCGGATCCGGTGGACGCGGTCGGCGCGCGGCATTCCGTCGGGGGTCCTGACCCGATCGATGTGCTCGCCGGGCGCTGGGCCGAGGTCCTGGCGCCGGTGGGCCCGACCGTTCGAGGCCGGCTCGGTCCGCTGCTGCGCCGGTTGGCCGCAGCCCTGCGAGCGGAACCGTTCTGGCCGCTCGCGGCCCGTCCCATCGGCGCGGCCCTGCTGGGTTCAGGTCTTTACGAGGACCGGCTGGGCAGCGTGGGCCCGGCGCTCGAGGACGTGCTGCCGGCCACCCTGGGACTGTTGCGCCGGGAGGGACCTGCCGCGCTCGGCCCGCCGGGGCCGGAGGGGACCCGCCGGCTCCTCGCCGCACTCGACGAGTTGGCCGCCGGCTTCGCCGGAGCGTTGCGCGAACGGGCGCTGCGTGACGAGCACGACCTGCTGCGGGTCCGCCCGTGCCGCGGTCCGGACGCCGAGCAGGTGCCGGCCAGCGGGGAGATCCACTACCGGACGCTCTACATGCAGGGCCCGGTCGGCATCGGCATCGGCGGCCTCGACGGCGAGGTCCTCGACCTCAATCCGGCGCTGTGCCGGATGTTCGGGCTCACCGGCCGCCCCGACCTACCGCGCCCGATGACCGACTTCGTGCATCCCGACGACGCCGCGGCCTTCATCGAGAGCTACCACCGGCTCCGCGCCGGCGACCCGGACAACCTCAGCGTCGACGTGCGCCTCGTCCGCCCGGACGAGCTCGTGGTGTGGGCTCATATCAGCGGCTCGCTGGTCCGCGACGACGACGGCCGGCCCAGTCACATCATCGCCGTGGTGCAGGACATCTCCGAGCGGCAGCGGTTGCGCTCCCGCCTCGAACAGGCCTCGTCCCAGGACCGGTTGACCCGGCTGCCCAACCGCACGGTGACCGAGCAGCGGCTGCGGCAGGCCTTCACGCCGGGGGCGGCCCGGCGGGTGGGGCTGTGTGCGCTCGGCGTCGACGGCTTCAAGGCGATCAACGACAGCCTCGGTCACCAGGTCGGCGACCAGGTCCTGCTCGCGGTGGCCGGCCGGCTGCAGATGGCCGCCGGGCCGCACCTGGTCACCCGCACCGGCGGGGACGAGTTCGCGGTGCTCGTGGTCGACCCGTCCGGGCTCGACGAGGTCTGCCACCTCGCCGACCGGTTGCTCGCGGTGCTGGCCTCGCCCTTCCTCGTCGGCGGGCACGGGATCAACCTGTCCGCGAGCATCGGCGTCAGCGAGACCGCCACCGCCGAGGCGTGTCCCGAGGAGCTGATGCGGGCGGCGGATGTCGCACTGTCCTGGGCGAAGGCGCACGGCGGCGGCTGCCGGGTGGTGTTCGACACCGAGCGTGATGCGGGGGAGGCCGCCCGGTTCGCGCTCCTGGCCGGCATGCGCGGTGGCATCGACCGCGGGGAGTTCCGGCTGGCCTTCCAGCCGCTGGTGCGCCTGACCGACAAGCGGGTCCACGGTGTCGAGGCGCTGGTCCGCTGGCAGCACCCGGACCAGGGGCTGGTGGGTCCGGGCCGGTTCATCGAGCTCGCCGAGCGCAGCGGGGCGATCGTGCCGCTCGGGCACTGGGTGCTGGCCGAGGCGTGCCGGAGCGCGGCCCTGTGGTGGGCGGAGCTCGGGCCGGAGACCCCGTACGTGAGCGTCAACGTCTCGCCGGTCCAGCTCATCGAACCGGGCTGGGTGCGTGAGGTGACCGGGGTGCTCGGGGAGACGGGACTGCCCCCGGACCGGTTGCAGCTCGAGATCACCGAGCAGGCGGTGCTGCGGGACGAACCGGCCGCGCTCGACGGGCTGGCCGCGCTGCGCGCCGCCGGGGTGCGGCTGGCACTCGACGACTTCGGCACCGGCTACTCCAGCCTGGCGTGGTTGCGCCGGCTGCCGGTGCACGCGCTGAAGATCGACGGCTCGTTCATCGACGGGTTGCGGCACCCGGCCCCCGACCCGGTGGACGAGAGCATCGTCCGGGCACTCGTCGAGATGGCGCACGCGCTCGGCCTCGAGGTCACGGCCGAATGGGTGGAGACCGGGATTCAGGCGGACCGGCTCGCACGGCTCGGGTGCGACCTCGGACAGGGCAGGTGGTTCGGTGACGCCGGTCCCGCTGAATGGGTTCCGGAGCACTGGCGGCGTACCATCGGGTAACTGAATGCGCCGCCGTCGTTGAGGAGAGTGTGCGTTGAGTTCCCTCCGGAACGAGCACCCGGCCGACAGTCCCCGTACCTCCAGCGGCGTCGCCGAACCCGTGAGCAGTTCCCCTCCCGAGCTCATCCCGCTCGAGGAGGCGCCGCGCGAGGAGTGCGGCGTCTTCGGTGCATGGGCACCGGGTGAGGACGTCGCCAAACTGACCTACTACGGCCTCTACGCGCTGCAGCACCGCGGCCAGGAGGCCGCCGGCATCGCCGTGTCCGACGGCCGACGGATGGTCGTGTTCAAGGACCTCGGGCTGGTCAGCCAGGTCTTCGACGAGCAGACGCTGTCGTCGCTGCGCGGGCACCTGGCGGTGGGCCACACCCGCTATTCCACGACCGGCTCGACCACCTGGGAGAACGCCCAGCCGACCTTCCGCACCACCGCCACCGGAAGCGGGATCGCACTGGGCCACAACGGCAACCTGGTGAACACCGCGGAGCTGCGCGACGAGGTCGCCGCGCTGTCCCCACGCCGTGACGCCGCCCGCACCCAGGCCACGACCGACTCCGACCTGCTCAGCGAGCTGCTCGCGGCCAACGCCGCGGACACCGGGGTGGAGGAGGCCGCGATGCGGCTGCTGCCCCGGGTGCGCGGCGCGTTCTCGCTGGTGTTCGCCGACGAGGAGACGCTCTACGCCGCGCGGGACCCGCACGGGGTGCGCCCGCTGGTCCTCGGCCGTCTCGAGCGCGGCTGGGTGGTCGCCAGCGAGACCGCGGCGCTGGACATCGTGGGTGCGTCCCTCGTCCGGGAGGTGGAGCCGGGCGAGCTGCTGGCGATCGACGCCGACGGGATGCGCAGCTCGCGCTTCGCGTCCCCGGAGCCCAAGGGCTGCATCTTCGAGTACGTGTACCTGGCCCGGCCCGACACCACGATCTCCGGCCGCTCGGTGCACGCCGCGCGGGTCGACATCGGCCGCCGGCTGGCCGAGGAGCACCCCGTCGAGGCCGACCTCGTCATCCCGGTGCCGGAGTCCGGCACCCCGGCGGCGATCGGGTACGCGCAGGGCTCGGGCATCCCCTACGGCCAGGGCCTGGTCAAGAACGCCTACGTCGGCCGCACGTTCATCCAGCCGTCGCAGACCATCCGCCAGCTCGGTATCCGGCTCAAGCTCAATCCGCTGCGCGACGTGATCCGGGGCAAGCGCCTGGTCGTCGTCGACGACTCGATCGTCCGCGGCAACACCCAGCGCGCGCTCGTGCGGATGCTGCGCGAGGCCGGGGCGCTCGAGGTGCACGTGCGGATCGCGTCGCCGCCGGTGCGCTGGCCGTGCTTCTACGGGATCGACTTCGCGACCCGTGCCGAGCTCGTCGCCGGATCGCTCGACCTGGAGGGGGTGCGCCGCTCGATCGGCGCCGACTCCCTTGGCTACGTGTCGCTCGACGGCCTGGTCGCCGCGAGCGAGCAGCCCCGTAGCCGGCTGTGCGCGGCGTGTTTCGACGGCGAGTACCCCATCCCGTTGCCCGAGGAGGCGCGGTTGGGCAAGCACCTGCTGGAGGATCTGGCCGGTGATGCCCTGCCTGCGGACTCCGGCCAGGACATGGCGGCGGACGTATCGGGCGCGGCCTCAGGTGATGCCGGGCCGCTCTCGGTCGGCTACGGTGCCGCGGGCGCCCTGCCACGCCCCTGAGCCCTCGGTCGGCCCCGGGGCCGTAATGCCGGCCGAATCCTCACCCCCAAACCGAGAACCATCCCAGCGCCGCCCTGCGGCGCCACAGTCCAGCGGGAGCGAGACCCACACCATGCCGCCGACAACTGACAACAGCACGGCGAACAGCCTCGACAGCCGGGGCGCGAGTTACGCGTCCGCAGGCGTGGACATCGAGGCCGGTGAGCAGGCGGTCGAAGCGCTGCGACCCTACGCGGAGAAGGCGAGCCGACCCGAGGTGCTCGGCGGTATCGGCGGATTCGCCGGGCTGTTCGCCCCCAAGCTCGGCCGCTACACCGAGCCGGTGTTCGCGGCGTCGACGGACGGCGTCGGCACCAAGGTCGCAATCGCGCAGGCCATGGACAAGCACGACACGATCGGGCTCGACCTGGTCGCGATGGTCGTCGACGATCTCGTGGTGTGCGGGGCCGAACCCCTGTTCCTGCAGGACTACATCGCCGTCGGACGGCTGGTCCCGGAGCAGATCGCCACGATCGTCAAGGGCATCGCCGAGGGCTGTCAGCAGGCGGGGTGCGCCCTGCTGGGCGGCGAGACGGCCGAGCACCCCGGGCTGATGGAGGCCGGCGGCTACGACCTGTCCGCGACCGGCGTCGGCATCGTCGACGCCGAGGCCATGCTGCGTCCGGAGCGCGTCCGCCCCGGCGACGTCCTGGTGGCGATGGGGGCGTCAGGGCTGCACTCCAACGGCTACTCGCTGGCCCGACACGTGCTGCTGGACATCGCCCGGATGCCGCTGGAGGGCCACGTCGAGGAGTTCGGCCGGACCCTCGGCGAGGAGCTGCTCGCCCCGACCCGGATCTACGCGCGGGACTGCCTGGCGCTGGCCGCGGAGACCGGGGTGCGCACGTTCGCCCACATCACCGGGGGCGGACTCGCCCGCAACCTGGAGCGGGTTCTCCCGGGCGGCCTGGTCGCGGTCGCCGAGCGTGGCAGCTGGACGCCGGAGCCGGTGTTCAAACTCATCGCCTCCCGCGGTCGGGTCGACCGCGCCGAGATGGAGAAGACGTTCAACATGGGCGTCGGGATGGTCGCGGTGCTGCCGCCCGAGGACGTCGACCGCGCGCTGGCCGTGCTCACGGCGCGCCATGTTCCGGCGTGGGTTCTCGGCGAGGTGCAGCGCGCGACCGGTGACGAGGGCCCCGAGGTCGGGTCCCGGGTGCAGCTGCGCGGCGAGCACCCGCGCTTCTGAACCGCTCAGCGCTGGCGCAGCATCGGGGGGTGCAGGGCGGTCGCCGTCCCGCGACGGAACAGCTGGGCCGGGCGCCCGCGCCCGCCGGTGACGAGGGCCGCGGTCGGCTCCAGGAACCCTTCGGCCGAGGTCACCTTGCGCGAGAAGTTCCGCGGGTCGATCGTCGTGCACCAGACCGCCTCGTAGACGTTGCGCAGGTCGGTGACGGTGAACTCGGGCGGGCAGAGCGAGGCTGCGAGCGTCGAGTACTCGAGCTTGGCGCGGGCCCGCTCGACGCCGTCGGCGAGGATCCGGTCGTGGTCGAACGCGAGCTCGCCGGGGGACTCCAGCAACGGTCCGACGGGGCGCCAGGCAGCGGTCGGCGCGTCGGGGTCGGCCGGCGACCGGACCAGGTCGGGCAGGTCGGTCATGTCCGGCAGCATCGCGAGGTAGCCGACGCTGAGGACCCGGCCACGGGGGTCGCGATCCGGGGCGGCGTAGCTGGCGAGCTGCTCGAGATGCCCCGTCGCCCCGGTCGCTGCGCCGGTCAGCTCCGCGAGCTCCCGGGTTGCGGTGTCGGCGAGGTCCTCGTCCGGCCGGACGAACCCGCCGGGCAACGCCGTGGTCCCCGCGTACGGCGGCGCGCCGCGCTCCACGAGCAGCACGCACAGCTCGGCCCGGCGGACCGTCAGGACCACGAGGTCGACGGCCACCGCGAACAGGTTCCCACGCATATCGTCACCCCGACGGGAAGATCGAGAGCCCAGTTGGGCCAGGTTATCGTCAGGGTGACGACAAAGATATGTGATCATCGCCATCCCGGTCGGCGCGGGTGGTCGAACCGACCAGCCGGATGAGCTCCTCGTCGTCCAGGCCGATCCGGCGCGCCGCCTCGACGAGCCGCCGGGCCAGCTCGATGACGGTCGCGCGGTCGGCCTGCACCCCCTCGCCGACGGTGGCCCGCGGCCCCGGCGCAGCTCGATCAGGTCCTCGTTGCGAAGCTGCTGGTACCCGGCCAGCACGGTGTGGACGCTGACCCGTAGCGGGGCCGGTCGGCAGCCGGTCTACGGGGCGCACCGTGCCGTCGGCGATGCCCCGGCGCACGCACGCGGCTACCCGGTCGGCGAGGGGGATGTTGCGACCCCGAGGGCGTCGAGGATCGTCCCCGCGGGCAGGGCCACCACGGAGAGGTCGCCGGCGTCGACGTTCGCGAGCACGGCTGCCAGCAGCACGGTGCCGACGAACCCGGCCGCGGCCCAGGACAGCACGGCGAAGAGCCGGGCGGCCTCCCGCGAGGACACGCTGGAGCCGGGAGCGCCGGTGTAGGCCAGGCCGAACCAGAACAATCATGGAAGCCGGTCACGTGACGTCGGTGTCTCTTCGGCTCGGAGGGCGCCACCGGCGGTTAACGTGCGGGACGTGCTGCGAAACGTCGACGGGGCGATGACTCGGCGATGACTCCCTGGGAAGCGCTGCTGGTGGCCGCCGCGGGCCTGGCGGCAGGTGCGGTGAACGCGGCGGTCGGCTCCGGGACGCTGATCACGTTCCCGGTGCTGCTCGCGGTCGGCTATCCGCCGCTGCTGGCCAACGTGTCCAACAACATCGGCCTGGTGCCCGGCTCGATCGCCGGCGTGGTCGGCTACCGGCGGGAACTGCGCGGCCAGCGCGCGCGACTGCTGCGGCTGTGCGCCGCGTCGGCGGTCGGTGGGCTTGCCGGCGCGGGCCTGCTGTTGTGGCTGCCGGCGCAGACCTTCGCCGCCGTGGTTCCGGTGCTCATCGGCGTCGCCGTGGTGCTGGTCCTCCTGCAGCCCCTCGTGGCGCGTCGGCTCGCCGCGCGCCGGGCAGAGACACCGCGCGCGGGCGACAGCCCGTGGCTCACCGCCGGAGTGGCCGCATCCGGGATCTACGGCGGTTACTTCGGTGCGGCGCAGGGGGTGATCCTGCTCGGCCTCATGGGAGTGACCCTCCCCGAGAACCTGCAGCGGCTCAACGCTCTGAAGAACGCGATGGCACTCACCGTCAACCTGGTGGCCGGCGTGGTGTTCGCGCTGCTCGCCGAAGAGATCGCGTGGACCGCAGTCCTGTTGATCGCTGCCGGCGCCACCGTCGGCGGACGGTTGGGCGCCGCGCTCAGCCGACGACTACCGCCGACGGCGTTCCGGCTGCTGATCGCCGCGGTCGGGGTGGCCGCGATGGCCCACCTCGTGTTGCGGTGACGTGCAGTCGGAACGCCGTCGGATCGACCTCGGTCACACCACCGGCTCAGCGCCGGCGCGCGTCCTCGTCGTCGGCGTAGGAGGAGTACGCGTCGCTGTAGTCGTCGTACTCCGGCTCATCGTCGGAAGCCGCCGTCCCACTACCGATCTCACGCTGTAGTGCGTCGAGATCCATCGTGGGGGAGCTGTACTTGAGCTCACGGGCCACCTTCGTCTGCTTGGCCTTGGCTCGTCCGCGCCCCATGGCTGGTCCCCCTTACAACAGGGAAGGGGCGGCCGGATGTCTCGGCGGCCCCATTCATCTCATCAATGTCCTGGTCCCCACCGTACCTTGCTTTGCACCGAGCATGCGACGTGGCATCGATGGTGTGACGTTCACCTGGTCCAGGAATGCTGAAGGGCTGGAATCATTCCTGCCCATGCCGGGCCCGTTCCTGTCCTACCTGCGGGTGTACGAGCCCTTGCGGGTGTTCGCCGGGCCCTCCGGCGCGGCCGTCCGGGCCGCGCTCGCCCGGGGCCCGATCGCGCCGGAACGGGCCGGGCACCGCGAGCGTGACCTGTGCCTGCGTGCGCAGGTCGGCAAGCGGTTGCTCCCGGGGGACGCCGTGGGCAGCCGGCCCACGGGGGAGGCCTCCGTCGACGTCCTCGTGCTGGGGGCCGGCAGCGGCGAACCGTTGGTCTGTCCGCTCGACACCCGGCCCCGAGCGGCCGCCGCGGTGCTGAGCTTCCTCGCCGAGGAGGACCCGGTGCTGTGCGCGAGTGCGCTGCCCGTCCCACCCGCGACCGCCCGGCGCCGGGCGGAGGCGGCGCTCGCGGAGCTGGGCGACGCGGCGGCCCACGTCGTCACGGCGACCTGGACGGTTCCGCTGCCCTGGTTCGCGCTCGTCGATCCCGACGACCGGGAGCTGCGCCTGGGCCGGCGCCGCCGGGTCTCGTGGCGGATCCCGATCGGTACGGCCCGGGCGCGCGCGGCCCGCGCCGAGCGGATCGTGCGCGCCGCGCTGGGCCAGGTGGGGCCGACCGAGGTACTCGCCGAGACCGATCGCTGGCTGGAGCGCTTCGACCGCGCGTCCATGGTCGAGCTCGACTACGGCGGCCTGGTCGACCTGTTCGACGAGGCGGCCCTGCGTACGGACACCTCGGCGGGTGAGGTGGCCCGGGCGCTGCGCGCGCTGGGGGAGGGCGACACCGAGACCGCCGCGGCCTGTTACGACCGGCTGCGGGAGTTCTGGGGCGTCGTCGCGGGCAAGCAGCGCGCCGGCTGATCCGGGGCGGGCTCGCGCAGCCCGCGCAGGGTGAGCACCGCGGCGAGGGCGGCGACCGCGCCGGTGGCGAGCATCGTCGGCCAGCCCGCGGCGTCGGCGACGGCCCCGCCCAGCGCCGGGGTGACCGCGGCACCGACGTAGTTCGCGGTGTTCGACACGGCCATGGCGGTCGCCGCGCGGCCGGGCGGGGCGAACTCTCCCGCTGCGGTGAACACCAGCCCGTTCCAGCTGACGGCGAGCGCGGCCGCGGGGACGAGCACGGCGGCGAGCAGCCAGGTCGGCCCCGCATAGGCGGCCGCGGAGAGCGCGAACCCGATCGCCACCGCGAGCGCGATGATCTGCAGCGGGCCCAGCCGGCTGCCCACCCGGTCGGACCACGCGCCGTTGCCCAGCCTGCCCGCGGCGCTGAGCACCTGAGTCGTGGCCAGCAGCGTGCCTGCCGCGGCCAGCGACATCCCGTGTCCGGTGTGCAGGATCTCGACGAGGAACACCGACCCGATGAACTGGGAGACCACCAGCAGCGCCCCGGCCAGGCTGAGCCGCTGCAGCCGCCGATCGGCCAGCACGGTCCGCACCCGGGAGGTGGGCCGGCTGCCGCGGGCCGGGGCGTCCGGGGGCTCACGCACCCACACGGCCACCGCGACCGCCGCGAGCAGGCAGCCGCCGGCCAGCGCGACGAACACCGCCGGGACGCCACCGGCGTCGGCGATCCGGGGCAGGGCCACGGCGGCGATCGCGGCGCCCACCGGGACCGAGGTCTGCCGGACCGCCATGGCGAGCCCTCGGCGCCGGGCCGGGAACCAGGTCAGCACGGCGCGTCCGCTCGCGGCGTTGACGCTCGCCCCGAACGCTCCGGACAGTGCCAGCAGCGTGCCCGCGGAGACCGGGCCGGCGACGAACGCCGCGGCCCCGAGGGCGCCGGCCGCACCGACGAGGCCGATCGCCATCACGCCACGCTCGCCGAACCGGTCGGCGGCGGCGCCCCAGGCGAACAGGGTGCCGACGATCCCGGCCGAGATGACGCCGATCAGCAGGCCGACCTGGGTCAGGCTCAGCCCGAAGTGCTCGCGCAGCGCGGGGGTGACGGCGGCCAGGCCGAGGAAGTACGCGGCCGTGGACGCCTGCGCGAGCGTGCCGACCGCCAGCACCACCCAGCGGTATCGGGTTGCGTCGGCCACGCGTCGAGCCTAGGTCGAGTTCCCGGTATTCGGGCAATATGTCCCACTTCGTGGGACATGGGTCAGCCTCGCAGGCCCCCGCGCATCTGGGCGGCCCGCCCGGGCGGCGGCGCGGCGTCCTCGGCAGGCACCGAGTCGGGATCGATCGTCGCCGGGGCCGCGCGCTCCCCGGTGCCTGCGACGAGCTCGGCGTCGACGGGCACCGAACGCTTGACCAGCGCCAGTCCCACCGGGCCCAGCTCATGGTGCAGGACCACCGTGCCGACGCGCCCGACCGTCCGGCCGTCGCGCAGCACCGGGTCCCCGGGGCGCGGGAGCTCCTCGTCACCGGCATCGAGGTGCAGGAGCACCAGGCGCCGTGGTGGGCGCCCGAGGTTCGCGACGCGCGCGACCGTCTCCTGGCCGCGGTAGCACCCCTTCGTCAGGTGCACCGCGGAGCCGATCCAGCCCACCTCGTGCGGGATCGTGCGGTCGTCGGTGTCGACAGCGAGCCTCGGGCGGGCCGCCTCCACCCGGAGCGCCTCGAACGCCATCGTCCCGGCGCCGCGCGCACCGGCCGCGGTCAGCCGCTGCCACCAGGCGTCGCGCTCACCACGGGGGACCAGCAGGTCGGCGGCATCCACGCCGGGCCACGGCATCCGCCGGATCAGTCCGCCATCCGGCAGGGCCGCGGAGGCGTACGGCCCGGTCGGCGCCGCGACCCCGGCGGTCTCCAGCACCTTGACCGTCTCCGGCCCCACCAGGCTGAGCACGGCCAGCTCGCCGGAGGCGTCGCGTGGCTCGACCTTCGACCAGAACTTCATCTTCTCCAGGTAGTCGAGCAACTCGGGCACCTCGCCGGGCTCGGTGTCGAGCCAGACGGTGCCCTCCACGTGCGCGACCACCATGTGGTGCAGGACCCGGCCGTTGAGATCGAGCACGAGGGCCTCGGTGCCGGACCCCGCCGGCAGCTCGCTGACGTGCTGGGTCAGCAGCAGGTGCAGCCAGCTCAGCCGGTCGTCGCCGGGCACCGCGATGACACCGCGGTGGCTGCGGTCGACGACCGCCCCGGAGCGGGCCATCGCACGCTGCTCGGCGAGGAAGTCACCGCGGTGCGCGGGTACGCCCGCGTCCGGGTCCCGGGGCTCGGCCGGCGCGGTCTCGGGTGCGCCCGCCACCTCGTTGGGATCGGCTGCGCTCACCGGGTCTCCTCAGGATCGATCTGGGTCTCGTCGGGACAGTCGGCGCACCGGCCGGACAGGGCCACGTGGGTCACGTCCAGCTCGAAGCCCGATTCGCGTCGCAGCCGCTCCGCCAGGCCGTCCATCAGGTCGGTCGGGGCCTCCATCACCGTGCCGCAGTTGTGGCACACCAGGTGCACATGCTGGTGCTCCTGCTCGGAGTAGGTCGGGGCGCCGTGACCCAGGTGCGTGTGCCGCACCATGCCGAGCCGCTCGAGCAGGTCGAGGGTCCGGTAGACGGTCGTGATGTTCACGGCCGGGGCCGCGCTCTGGACCTGTGCGCAGATCTGCTCGGGGGTCGCGTGGCCCAGGTCTCGGACCGCGTCGATCACGAGCTGTCGCTGCGGGGTCATCCGGAGTCCGCGCCGGTGCAGCGTCTGTCGCAGCGAGGTGTCCACGGGCCCGATGGTAGGCCGCTGCGCTGGCGGGCGTCCCTGCCGCCGGAGGCACTATCGTGCCGTTCTGCGGCCCCGCCCCGCCGTCGTCCTCCACTGCGGTGACACGCAACGGTCAGATGACGGCCTGCTGCCGCCAGCGGGTTGGCCCGTGATCATCATGCTCCGTTAGGGTGAACGACGCTGGTTGACCACGACGATCTACCTACCCTCGGCGAAATGAACCGGGGTGGGAAGGTGCTGGAGGATCATCGATGACGGCTGACGGGGTCGATCGGTCGATGGGGGCTCCGCGTTTCGACGTCGTGCTCCGCGGCTACGACCGACGACAGGTCGACGAGCACGTGGCACGCCTGCAGCGGGTACTGGCGCGGATGCGTGCGGACCTCGACGTGGCGCGCAGCCAGCCCATGCAGGCGGTCCAGCCCACGACGGGCGGCCTCACGGTCCCCGGCGCGCCGACCCCGCCCGGAAGCACCCGGGCGCCGCGCCCCGCGCCGCGCCCCCGGCCCGGTCCGCCGCGGCCGGCCGGTCAGTCCCCGGACGTGATCGACAACTTCACGGACCGGATGCAGAGCATCCTGCAGGCGGCCGAGGAGGAAGCCGACGAGATCCGCAACCAGGCGCGGTCCGCGGCGCGCGCGGACGAGCAGGGCCTCCGCGCGGAGCTGGCCGAGCTGATCCAGCAGCGGGCTGCGGTGCTCGCCGATCTGACCCGGCTGCGCGGCCAGCTGGAGAGCATGCTGTCCGGGCCCACCGCCCGGATGATGGCCCCGGCGCGCGACACCGCACCGGGTGGCCCCGATGGCCCGGCGCAGCCCGTTCCCCCGCAGCAGGACGCCCCGCTGCCCGGTGGCCCCGCGAGACCGTCTCCGCGGCCCTCCCCGGGACGAGCTCGGGAGACCGGACCGGCCC
>NZ_JAAXKZ010000080.1 GCF_012911875.1 Pseudonocardia bannensis
ACCCCCACCCCCGCCCCCGCGAGTCGCGGTCAGACCGTGCGCGAGTCGGTGTAATTCCGCGCGCGAGTCGGGGCCAGGCCGCGCGCGAGTCGCGGTCAGGCCTTGTGCGACTCGCGTTCAGGCGCTTGCGAGTCGATCGAAGCCGTGCGGTCGGGGTAGATCCGCGAATCGGTGTGGCGTGCTGGATCAGCCGGCCCGCGGGGCCAGGCCGGTGAGTGCGGCCCAGGCCATCCGGTGCAACAGGGCCGCCACCTCGGCGCGGCTGCCCCGGGTACCGCTGTGCGGCGTGGAGTTGAGCAGCCCGAAGGCGCCGTGCGCGGCGATCCGGGCCGACTCGGGGGTGAGCTCCGGGTTGATCCGGCGCAGGGTGTCCACCCAGATCTCGACGTAGGTGCGCTGCAGCAGCCGGACGCGTCGCCGCGGGGCCGGCGGCAGGTTCGCCAGGTCGCGGTCCTGCACGACGATCAGTTCCGGCTCGCGCAGCGCGAAGTCGACCTGGAAGTCGATCAGCGCGGCAAGTACCTCGCGCGGATCATCGGCGGCGGCGGCGCGCTCCTGCCCACCGGCCAGCAGGTGCTCGCTGATGCCGATCAGCATCTCGGCGAGCAGCGCCTCCTTGCCGGGGAAGTGCCGGTACAGGGCCGGGCCGCTCACCCCGACCGCCGCGCCGAGATCGGCGATGCTCACCCCGTGGAACCCGTGCCGGGCGAACAGCTGTGCGGCGACGGTGAGGATCTGCTCCCGCCGGCTACGGGTGCCGGCCGGGCCCGCGCCGGCTCCGATCTCGGGGGACGCCGCCATCGGCCCAGGATAGCGCGCAAAGTTAATGTCCACTTACTCCATTGCGGCCGGCACGCGTCCGGCCTGCGTTGGAGTGGCCCCTCTGGTGCGAGGCGTT
The DNA here is from genome assembly GCF_012911875.1 of Pseudonocardia bannensis. GTDB lineage: Bacteria > Actinomycetota > Actinomycetes > Mycobacteriales > Pseudonocardiaceae > Pseudonocardia > Pseudonocardia bannensis. Next base: position 899 of record NZ_JAAXKZ010000080.1, read on the forward strand.
AATGAGCGCTAACGTGTTAACAACTGCTAACCGCGTCGTGAGAGGAGCAGGCCCGCGATGGACGCCTCCACCCTGCGCGCGCCGTCGGCCGCCGGCCGCGTGCTGAGCAGCTCGGCCGACCCCGGTGGCGACGACTTCGAGCGCAACGCCGAGTCGCACCGCGCGCTGGTCGCCGATCTGAACGCCCGGCTCGGGGCCGCCCGCCTCGGTGGGCCGGAGCGGGCCCGGGCCCGGCACGTCGAGCGCGGCAAGTTGCTTCCGCGCGACCGTGTCGACTCCCTGGTCGACCCGTCGAGCCCGTTCCTGGAGCTCTCGCCGCTGGCTGCGGGCGGGATGTACGGCGACGAGGCCCCCGGCGCCGGGATGATCACCGGTGTCGGCCGGGTCTCCGGGCGCGAGTGCGTCATCGTCGCCAACGACGCCACCGTCAAGGGCGGCACCTACTACCCGATGACGGTCAAGAAGCACCTGCGCGCGCAGGAGGTGGCCCTGCACAACCGGCTGCCCTGCATCTACCTGGTCGACTCCGGCGGCGCCTACCTGCCCGCGCAGGACGACGTCTTCCCCGACCGCGAGCACTTCGGCCGGATCTTCTACAACCAGGCCACGATGTCGGGACTGGGCATCCCGCAGATCGCCGCGGTGCTCGGCTCGTGCACCGCGGGCGGGGCCTACGTGCCGGCGATGAGCGACGAGGCGGTGATCGTCCGCAACCAGGGGACGATCTTCCTCGGTGGTCCGCCGCTGGTGAAGGCCGCGACCGGCGAGGTCGTGACCGCCGAGGAGCTCGGCGGGGGCGACCTGCACTCGCGCACCTCCGGGGTCACCGACCACCTGGCCGCCGACGACGCGCACGCGCTGCAGATCGTCCGCTCGATCGTCGGGACGTTGGGTCCGCGCGCGCCGCGGCCGTGGGAGGTGCTGCCGACCGAGGAGCCGCTGGCCGATCCGGCCGAGCTCTACGGTGTGGTCCCGACCGACTCGCGCACCCCCTACGACGTGCGTGAGGTGATCGCCCGCATCGTCGACGGCTCCCGGTTCCACGAGTTCAAGGCCGAGTACGGCACGACCCTGGTCACCGGGTTCGCCCGGCTGCACGGACATCCGGTGGGCATCGTCGCGAACAACGGGATCCTGTTCTCCGAGTCCGCGCTCAAGGGTGCGCACTTCATCGAGCTGTGCGACCAGCGCGGCATCCCGCTGGTGTTCCTGCAGAACATCTCCGGGTTCATGGTCGGCCGCGAGTACGAGGCCGGTGGCATCGCGAAGAACGGCGCCAAGATGGTGACCGCGGTGGCCTCCACCCGGGTCCCGAAGTTCACCGTGATCATCGGTGGGTCGTTCGGCGCCGGGAACTACTCGATGTGCGGGCGCGCGTACTCGCCCCGGTTCCTGTTCATGTGGCCCAACGCCCGGATCTCGGTGATGGGCGGCGAGCAGGCGGCGACGGTGCTCTCCACGGTCCGGGGCAACGGCAACGGCGAGTCCGACGAGGAGTTCAAGGACCGCATCCGGGGCCAGTACGAGCACCAGGGCCACCCCTACTACTCCACGGCCCGGATCTGGGACGACGGTGTGATCGACCCCGCCGACACCCGCACCGTCCTCGGGCTCGCGCTGTCCGCGGCCGCCAACGCCCCGCTCGCCGAACCCGCCTTCGGCGTCTTCCGGATGTGAGGGGAGCAGGAATGTCGGGAATGTTCGACACCGTCCTGGTTGCGAACCGCGGCGAGATCGCGGTCCGGGTGATCCGCACACTGCGCGCCATGGGCATCCGCTCCGCCGCCGTGTACAGCGACGCCGACGCGGACGCCCGGCACGTCGCCGAGGCCGACGTCGCCGTGCGCATCGGGCCGGCCGCTGCCGCCCAGAGCTACCTGTCGATCCCCGCCGTGATCGAGGCCGCGAAGGCCACCGGAGCCCAGGCCGTCCACCCCGGCTACGGCTTCCTGAGCGAGAACACCGCGTTCGCCGCCGCGTGCGAGGACGCCGGCATCGTGTTCGTCGGCCCGCCCGCCTCCGCGATCGAGGCGATGGGCGACAAGATCCGGGCCAAGCAGACCGTCGCGAAGGCGGGGGTCCCGGTCGTCCCCGGCTCCGACGGGGCCGGGCTCTCCGACGACGAGCTCGCCGCGGCGGTCGCCGAGGTCGGCTACCCCGTGCTGCTCAAGCCGTCGGCCGGCGGTGGCGGCAAGGGAATGCGCGAGGTGCACTCCGCGGAGGGCCTCGCCGACGCCATCGCCGGCGCCCGGCGGGAGGCCCGCGGGTCCTTCGGCGACGACACGCTGCTCGTCGAGCGGCTCATCACGACCCCGCGGCACATCGAGATCCAGGTCATGGCCGACGCCCACGGCAACGTGGTCCACCTCGGCGAGCGCGAGTGCAGCCTGCAGCGCCGGCACCAGAAGATCGTCGAGGAGGCGCCGTCCGCGCTGCTCACGCCCGAGCAGCGGGAGCGGATGGGTGCCGCCGCCGTCGAGGCGGCCCGTGCGGTCGGCTACACCGGTGCCGGGACGGTCGAGTTCATCGTCGGTTCGGACTCCCCCGACGAGTTCTTCTTCATGGAGATGAACACCCGGCTGCAGGTCGAGCACCCGGTCACCGAGCTGGTGACCGGACTCGACCTGGTCGAGCTGCAACTGCGGGTAGCCGCCGGGGAGCCGCTGCCGATCACTCAGGACGACGTGCGGCTCACCGGGCACGCCGTCGAGGTCCGGGTCTACGCCGAGGACCCCGCGGCCGGCTTCCTGCCCACCGGCGGGCGGATCCTCGCGCTGCACGAACCGCAGGGCCCGGGGATCCGCGTCGACTCGGGCGTCCTGCCCGGTGGTGTCGTCGGCTCCGACTACGACCCGATGCTGTCCAAGGTCATCGCCCACGGCACCGACCGGGACCAGGCCCTGCGCCGGCTCGATGCCGCGTTGCGCGAGACCGTCCTGCTCGGCCTGGGCACGAACATCGGTTTCCTCCGCGTGCTGCTCGCCGACGACGACGTCCGGGCCGCGCGGCTGGACACCGGCCTCGTCGGCCGCCGGGTCGACGCACTCGCGGCGGCGGATCTGCCCGACGACGTGCCCGCCGCCGCGGCCCTGCACGCCCTGCTGCACCTGGAGCCCACCGGACCGGTCGTCGACCCGTTCGACGTGCCGGGCGGCTGGCGCATCGGAGGGCCGGCGGCGACGACCTGGCGGATGCTGGTGTCCGAGCACGAGCCGGTCGAGGTGCATGTCCGCGGCCGGGCCCGGGACGCCGAGGTCGTGATCGGTGACGGCGAGCCGGTGCCCGCGTCGGCCCGGGTCGTCGACGGCGCCCTGGCCGTCTCCCTCGGTGGCGTCACCCGCCGCTACGCCTACGCGCAGGACGGCGCGACGCTCTGGCTGGCCCGCGACGGGCGGTCCTGGGCCGTCCGCGAGCAGGAACCGCTCGAGGCCGCCCGGCACGCGGAGGAGGGCGCCGGCGGACCGGTGCTGTCCCCGATGCCCGGCACCGTGACCGTCGTCGAGGTCACCGAGGGCCAACAGGTCGCCGCCGGCGACCGGCTCGTCGTCGTCGAGGCGATGAAGATGGAGCACGTGCTCACCGCCCCGGTCGACGGGGTGGTCCGCGAGCTGAAGGCCCGCGCCGGCGGCACCGTCGCCAAGGACGCGGTGCTCCTGGTCGTCGAGACAGTCGTCGAATCCCATTCCGAATCGACTCCCGGGGAGGAGTGACAGCAATGCCTCTGGATCTCGAACTCAGCGAGGAGCACGCCGCACTGCGGACCACCGTCGAGGACTTCGCGCGCAAGGAGGTCGCCCCGGTCATCGGTGACTTCTACGAGCGCGGCGACTTCCCGTACGACCTGGTCAAGAAGATGGGCGCGATGGGCCTGTTCGGCCTCCCGATCGCCGAGGAGCACGGCGGCATGGGCGGTGACTACTTCGCGCTCTGCCTCGCGCTGGAGGAGCTCGCCCGGGTCGACTCCTCCGTCGCGATCACGCTGGAGGCCGGTGTCTCGCTCGGTGCGATGCCGATCTACCGCTTCGGCAACGACGAGCAGAAGGCGCAGTGGCTGCCCGCACTGGCCGCCGGGGAGAAACTCGGCGCGTTCGGGCTGACCGAACCCGGCGGCGGCAGCGACGCCGGTGCGACCCGGACCACCGCCCGCCTCGAGGGCGACGAGTGGGTCATCAACGGCTCGAAGGCGTTCATCACGAACTCCGGCACCGACATCACCTCGGTCGTCACGGTCACCGCGATCACCGGTGAGCGGGAGGGTGGCAAGAAGGAGATCTCCGCGATCATGGTCCCGGCGGGGACGCCGGGCTTCACGGTCTCGGAGAAGTACTCCAAGGTCGGCTGGAACGCCTCCGACACCCGGGAGCTGTTCTTCGACGACTGCCGTGTCCCGGCGTCGAACCTGCTCGGCGAGCGGGGTCGCGGGTACGCCCAGTTCCTGTCCATCCTGGACGAGGGCCGGGTCGCGATCGCGGCGCTGAGCGTCGGGCTGGCCCAGGGCTGCGTCGACGAGTCGGTGCGCTACGCCCACGAGCGAGAGGCGTTCGGCAACCCGATCGGCTCCTACCAGGCGATCCAGTTCAAGATCGCCGACATGGAGGCCCGGGCGCACACCGCGCGACTGGCCTACTACGCGGCCGCCGACAAGATGCTGAAGGGCGAGCCGTTCAAGAAGGAGGCGGCGATCGCCAAGCTGGTCTCCTCGAACGCGGCCATGGACAACGCGCGGGACGCCACACAGATCTTCGGCGGCTACGGGTTCATGAACGAGTACCCGGTCGGCCGGTTCTACCGCGACGCCAAGATCCTGGAGATCGGCGAGGGCACCTCCGAGGTGCAGAAGATGCTGATCGCCCGCCAGCTCGGGTTGTGACCGCACCGCCCCGCCGCCCGCACCCGTGCGCGCAGCGGGGCTCGGACGCGACGAGGATGGCGGGGTGAACGCCCTATCGGCCCGGATCGTCGTCCTCGTCAGTGGGGCGGCGATCCTGGTCGTGGAGACCCTGGCGACCCGCCTCGTCGCGCCGTACGTCGGGTTGACCCTGAGTCGACGACGGTGGTCATCGGCGTCGCGCTCGCCGGCGACGCCGCGGTCCTCACCGACGACCACGCTCCGGTGACCAGCTGTTGACCTCCTACCGCACGAGCTGACCGGGCCGCGGTACGGTCGCCCGTCGAGTGGAAGGAGCCGACGTGGCCGGCTGGGATGATCTGGTGTCCTACGTGCGAATGCGGTACGAGGTCATGCGCCAGCGCGAGGGGGAGCTGTGGTTCAACCTCTCCACGACCGGTGAGCGGACCCAGCTGGTCGTGGTGCGGCAGGTGACGGGCGAGGACGGCCACCCGTGGGCGCAGATCGCCTCGCCGGTGGCCCGGGTCGCCGACATCGACCTGGCCCGGCTGCTGGATCTGGCCGCCGAGTCCGTCGTCGGCGGTGTCGCGGCGACCGACGGCGTCGCGGTCTTCCGGCACTCGATCCCGCTCGAGGACTCGAACCTGTCCGCGTTCGAGCGTCCGTTCCGGTTGGTCGTCGAGTTCGCCGACCGGCTCGAGGAGCAGCTCACCGGCACCGACGTGCACTGAGCGGGCCGGCCGCCACCGGGGCGGCCGGTCATCGTCGTGCCCGCGCGGCCGCCGTCAGCCGAACTGGGGCGTGAAGTCGAGGGCCTGGTCGACCAGCACCCGCAGCCGGGCCAGCAGCTCCTCCGCTTCGGCCCACGTGATGGCTCCGGTGCGCACACCCTGACGAATCTCGTCGGCGACGGTTCGGGAGAAATGTGTCGCCCATTCGGAGCGGCAGTCGCCATCACGCATTGACAGATCGTGCACCGTTGTCCAGATCACGCCCGATCCGGGGGTCACGCGCGTCACACCGTCCCCGTGCACCTCGCCCGCACCGGCGCGCGCTGGGCCGGACGGGTCGTCCAGCCGTCAGCCGCTCAGGTCAGCGGTTGCGGAGCGTGACAGCCGTACCCCCGGCTCCTCGCGCACGGGCCGCAACTCGGTGAGAGTGGGGTGACCCTGGGCGAGCAGCGCGACGTCCGAGTCGGGATCGGGCTCGGCCTCCGGTTCGATCACGCTGGTGTGCAGCGTCCCGTTCGGCTCGCCGTCGCGGTGCACGACGCGTACCTGCACGGCGCCGAACCGGGCCAGCCTGGCCTCGCGCAGCTCGCCCAGCTCGTCCACCGGGCGGTCCGGCACGTTCATCGAGAACACCGTGCCGGGTGCCTCGGCCAGGAGCAGGTCGAGCACCGTGGGCAGCAGCTGCGCCGGCGCCTCCCAGTGCGGGTCCTCGGGCACACGCAGCCCGGTGTCCAGCGAGACGGCCAGCCCGTACCAGTCGTGCAGTCCCGCGGTGAGAGCCGCACCGACGGTGCCCGAGTGCAGGACCGCGCGGCCCACGTTGGAGCCGAGGTTGATCCCGGACAGGACGACGTCCGGGACCGGGTCCAGCCAGCCTCGTCCGGCCGCGTGCACGATGAACGCCGGGTGCCCTTCCACCGCGAAGGCCGGGATCCCGGGCAGCCCGGGCAGCTCGCGCGGGTGTACCGCGGTCCGGTTGCCCTCACGGACCGACAGCACCGAGGCGCCGACCCCGCTCGCGTCGGTGTGCGGGGCCGCCACGACGACGTCGAGCCCCGCGTCCCGCGCTGCCGCCGCCAGGGCCCACAGCCCGGGCGAGTCGATACCGTCGTCGTTGGTGATCAGTGCGCGCAGTCGGCGGGAGGAGGCCACTGCTCCACCGTAGGTGAGCCGAGCGGGCCGGCGGCTGTGGTCGAGATCTCTCCCACGCCGGCCCCGGGCCGGGGCTCAGTTCAGGTGGGCCCGCAGTGAGCGCGAGGCGGTCCGCAGCTCGTCGAGCTGGTCCGCACTCAGACCGGAGCGGGGGTTCGCCTCCGCATCCGACACGTAGCGGTCGATGAGCCGCGCCCCGTCGAGCCAGCGGCCCTGCTCGCCCTGGGTCCGCGCGAGCTCGATGATCAGCGGCGGACCCTCGTGGCGCAGCGCCAGCCGCATCCGCAGCACCCACTCCAGGTCGGCGTGCCGGCCGCGCTCGCGGTAGATCGAGCGCAGGTTCTCGAGCATCCGGGTGATGATGCCGCGGGTCGTCGTGCGGGCGAGCAGATGCGGCCCGAAGGCCACGTCGGCACCGGCCCCGGTGGCCGCCCGGAACCGCGCCTCGCAGCCGGCCATGTCGAGGGACCGGCCGCCGGCGAACACGTCCAGGTAGTGCTCGGTGCCGGACGCGCGGACCAGGAAGTGTCCGGGCATGCCGACGCCTTCCAGCGCGATCCCGGCGCGCCGCCCGACCTCGATGCACACCACCGCGAGGGTGATCGGGATACCGGTCCGGCGGGTCAGTACGTGCGGCAGCAGGGAGTTGCGCGGGTCGTAGTAGTCGACGGTGTTGCCCACGAACGCCTGCTCGACGAACAGGCGTCGCACGAGCTCGTGCAGGGTGCTGACCCCGTCCGCCAGCCGATCGAGCTCGGCGAGCCAGCGCGCCGGGTCGAGGGTGGGGTCGGCGCCTGCGGCCAGGGCGAGCGCAGCCTCGTCGAGCGCCGGGTCCGGTTCGTTGACCAGCGCCTTGAACCGTTCGACGGGATCCACCCGGAACATCCTGCACGCCGGAATGGCCGGATGGCACAGACGCAGCGAGATCGTGACCCGGCGGGCGGGCCGGCTAGGAGCCGTCCCGGTCCATGAACAGCCGGACCACCGTGCCGTCGGAGTCGCTCCAGATCTGCAGCACGTCGGACAGCTCGGAGGCCAGCCACAGCCCGCGGCCGCGCTCGCCGCTCGGTGACGGTGCGACCATGCCGGGGAACGGGACGGCCATCCAGCCGGTGTCGTGGACCTCGGCGATGATCCGCGTCGGTGTTGTCCACAGCCGCAGCCGGCCCGATCCGGGGCCGTGTTCGACGCTGTTGCTCGCGATCTCGTTGACGGCGAGCACGAGATCGGCGATCCGGTCCGGGGCCGGCCCGATCCGTGCCGACACCGACGCCACCAGGTTCCGGGCGGCCGACAGCCCGGTGACATCGAACCCGAGCTCGGCATCGGGAGGGCCGAGGTCGGGCGGCGGCGGGGGCGGGTACTCCGCGACGACCTCCAACGGGTCGCGGTAGGCGTCGCTGGGCGTCGAGCGGCCATCGGCGAGCAGCGTGCGGTGCGTCGAGAGGACCCGGGGCAGCACGTCGGCGTGGTCCGGGTACAGGCACAGCATGGTGATGGGCAGCCCGTGCAGCGCGACGTTGAGCGCGGCGTCCAGTCGGGGCCAGTGGCCCGGGTCGGACTGCGGGAGGTCCTCGACGTGCTGGCTGACCACGGTGGTGCGGGACCCGGGGCGTTGGAGGCGCCTCGTCAGCCGGGCCCAGCGGACCGCCACGGTGAAGGCCGGGACGCTGTGCACCCCGGCCGGGTCGTGGAACTCCACGGCCTCGGCGTCGCGTCCGAGTGCATCCACGAGTGCGGACCGGCCGATCTCGTTCAGGACCGCCACGACCGGGTCGCCGACCTGCACCGCGGCGCGTACCCGGGGGGCGAGCTGACCGGCGAGCTGGCCGGTCGTCGAGTAGAGGACGCATTCGTGCACCAGGCCGGTCGCACCGCTCACGACGGCCCATCCGCGTACCGGATGGTGGAGCCCATCACAAGGGTGGTCATCTGCCCCGTCCCGACACGTCGACGTCCGCGGCGCACGATAGTGCCCCGGTGCCGCCGTCGCCGAACGGAGCCTCCCTCCACTGTGGCGGACGTGACGCAGGCCGCGCCCGCCGCCCACCGGACCCCGACACCGGGCCGATGTCCGGGTGCGGCGCGACGAGCCGGGTGCTCGTCGGGACCGCCGAGGGGGCCGCGTGAGGCCCGTCCCGGCGACCGCCGTATGGCAGGGTGACCAGAGCTGAGAGTGCTGTCCCGGACGGGCCGTCGCGGCCCGGCCGGACCGATGGGTGAGGGGTTGCGAATGCGCGTCTTCAACAGTGTGGATGAACTGCGCGAGGCCAAGGGCACGACGCTCGGCCAGAGCGAGTGGATCACCGTCGACCAGTCCCAGATCGACACCTTCGCCGACGCGACCGGCGATCACCAGTGGATCCACGTGGACGCCGAGAAGGCCAAGGACGGCCCGTTCGGAACCACGATCGCGCACGGCTTCCTCACCCTGTCGCTGATCCCCGTCATCGGCTGGCAGATCTACAAGGTCGACAACGTCAAGATGACCATCAACTACGGGCTCAACAAGGTGAGGTTCACCTCCCCGGTGCCCGTCGGCAGCCGGATCCGGGGCAGCATCGAACTGCTCGACGTCGCCGACGTCAGCGGCGGGGTCCAGGTGACCAACAAGGTGACCATCGAGATCGAGGGATCCGAGCGGCCTGCCGTCGTGGCCGAGAGCTTGCTGCGCTACTACATCTGAGCGCCTCGATCTGGAGATGGCGAACATGCGTGATGCGGTGATCTGCGAGCCGTTGCGGACCCCGGTGGGTGGCTTCGGCGGCTCCCTGCGCGACGTGCCGGCCCACGAGTTGGCGGCCACGGTCATCAAGGCGCTGCTGGAGCGTACGGGGCTACCGCCCGAAGCGGTGGACGACGTGCTGCTCGGGCACTGCTACCCGACGATGGACGCCCCGGCGATCGGGCGGGTGGCGGCGCTGGACGCCGGGCTGCCGGTGACCGCGACCGGGTTGCAGATCGACCGCCGCTGCGGGTCCGGGCTGCAGGCGGTGATCTATGCGGCGATGCAGGTGCAGGCCGGGGCCTCGGAGGTGGTGCTGGCCGGCGGGGCGGAGTCGATGTCGAATGCGCCGTTCTACTCCACCTCGATGCGCTGGGGGGCCAAGGGCGGGCCCGGGGTGATGCTGCACGACGCGCTGGCCCGGGGCCGGGTGACCGCGGGCGGGGTGAACTTCCCGGTGCCCGGCGGGATGCTGGAGACCGCGGAGAACCTGCGCCGGGACTACGCGATCCCGCGCCAGGAGCAGGACGAGTACGCGGTGCGCTCGCACCAGCGGGCGGCCGCGGCTCAGGCCGAGGGCCGGTTCACCGAGGAGATCGTGCCGGTCACCGTGAAGGGCCGCAAGGGCGACACGGTGGTCGATCGCGACGAGCACATCCGTCCGGAGAGCACCGTCGAGAAGCTGGCGACGTTGCGCCCGATCCTGGGCAAGGGCGACCCGGACGCGACGGTGACCGCGGGCAACGCCTCGGGGCAGAACGACGGCGCCGCGATCTGTGTGGTCACGCACCCGGCGAAGGCCGCCGAGCTGGGGCTGCGGCCGCTGGCCCGGCTGGTGTCCTGGGGGATCGGCGGGGTGCCGCCGAAGACCATGGGGATCGGGCCGGTGCCGGCGGTGGCGAAGGCCTTGGACGCCGCGGAGGTGGCGCTCAAGGACGTGGACCTGATCGAGCTGAACGAGGCGTTCGCCGCGCAGGTGCTGGCCTGCACCCGGGAGTGGGGGCTCACCCCGAGCGACTTCGACCGGCTCAACGTCAACGGTTCGGGGATCTCGCTCGGTCACCCGGTGGGGGCCACCGGGGGGCGGATCCTGGCCACCCTGACCCGGGAGATGGTCCGCCGCGACGCCTGCTACGGGCTCGAGACGATGTGCATCGGCGGGGGCCAGGGCCTCGCCGCGCTGTTCGAGCGGGCGGCCTGACGAGGATCATCCGTTCGGGTCCGTATGTCCTGAAACACATCCCCCTCGGCGGCCGATGTTCTCGATAGGCGTTGTCCGCCGAGGGGAGTCGGGATGTCCAGCGCTACGGCGCACATGTTGACCGGTCGCGATGTCGCGCTGCTGCGTGCGGTGGCCGACGGCCGCTGCGCCCTGAGCGTGCGGTGCGAGCCCGTGTTGTTGATCGACGGCCTTCCGTGCGCCGATTTCGCCGCGGCTCGCCGGCTGATCGAGGCCGGGCTGCTGGCCGTGCCGGGGGCGGGAGCGTCGCCCGGCCCGGCTCGGCTCACGGCGGCCGGGCGGGCCGCGCTCGCACCGGTGGGCGACCCCGTGGGCTGAGCCGGCCGCGCCGCCGCGCGGGACCTGGGGATCGACTTGCCGTCCGGACCGGCACATGCTTGCATGCGCCAACTGCTTGCGTGAGTCCTGCACGCGTCCGGACCTGTCGATCGAGAGGGGCTCACCGTGCCCTCCCAGGAACACACCGGGGAGGAAGCGGATCTGGCCGGTGCCGACCGGATCGGCTCCGAGCTCGTCCGTCTCATCCGGCTGCTCGAGCGCGCGTTCGCCCAGTACCAGGCCGAGTACCCCGACGCCGTCGAACGCGCGACCTATCTCCTGCTCGTCCACCTGGTGAACGACGGCCCACGCCGGTCCAGTGCGCTGGCCGAGGCGGTGCACTCCGACCCGTCGACCGTCAGCCGCCAGATCGGGCACCTGGTCCGGCTCGGTCTCGTCGAGCGCAGGGCCGACCCCGATGACGGCCGCGCCACCCTCCTCGCGGCCACCGACGAGGGCCGCCGGGTGTTCGAGGAGAACCGCAGGCTCCGCAATCAGACGATCGCCGCGATGATCGCGCACTGGTCGCCGTCCGACCGGCAGCAGCTGGGTACGCTGCTCGCCCGGTTCACCACGGACTTCGAGAACTACCGCTCACGCTCCACCGAGGCGGGGCCCGGCGACGCCGCCGCCGCGGACCGGTCGTGAAGGGAGCCGCGATGTCCGCGCCCGCAGCGGCCGACAGCGGCCCGGCCGAGTCCTCGCTGGGCCACAAGCAGATCCTGACGATCTTCGCCGGGCTCATGGTCGGCATGTTCCTCGCCGCGCTCGACCAGACGATCGTCGCGACGTCGATCCGGACCATCGCCGACGACCTCGACGGTCTCAGCCTGCAGGCCTGGGCCACCACCGCGTACCTGATCACCGCGACGATCACGACGCCGCTGTACGGCAAGCTGTCCGACCTCTACGGCCGGAAGCCGCTGTTCCTCACGGCGATCGGGATCTTCGTGGTCGGCTCGGTGGCCTGCACGTTCGCCACCACGATGTACCAGTTGGCGGCGTTCCGGGCGCTGCAGGGCCTCGGTGCGGGGGGTCTGTTCTCGCTGGCGCTGACCATCATCGGCGACATCGTGGCGCCCCGGGAGCGGGCCAGGTACCAGGGCTACTTCGTCGCGGTGTTCGGCACCTCCAGTGTCCTGGGGCCGGTCGCCGGCGGGTTCTTCGCGGGCCGGGCCGAGCTCCTCGGCATCGCCGGCTGGCGCTGGGTCTTCCTGATCAACGTCCCGCTCGGGATCCTCGCGCTGTTCGTGGTCTCGAAGGTGCTCAACATCCCGCACACCCGCCGTGACCACCGGATCGACTGGCCGGGCGCGCTGGCGCTCGCGGTCGGTCTGGTCCCGTTGCTGATCGTCGCCGAGCAGGGCCGGACCTGGGGGTGGGTCTCCGGCCCGTCGGTGACCTGCTTCGTGATCGGCGCGATCGGGCTGCTGGCGTTCCTGCTGGCCGAGCGCCGCATCGGCGACGACGCGCTGCTGCCGCTGCGGTTCTTCCGCTCGGGGGTCTTCAGCTGGGGCTCCGGGGCCGCGTTCATCGCCGGCCTGGGCATGTTCGGCGGGATCGCGTTGCTGCCGCTGTACCTGCAGATCGTCAAGGGCGCGACGCCCACCGAGGCCGGGCTGCTCACGCTGCCGCTGGTGCTGGGGATCATGTCGATGTCGATCTTCTCCGGGCAGCTGATCTCCCGCACCGGGCGCTACAAGGTCTGGCCGATCATCGGGATCACGCTGATGATCGTCGGGCTGCTGCTGTTCACCCGCGTCGGGGTGGACACGCCGTTCTGGCAGACCGCCGTCTACATGGTCGTGTTCGGGTGGGGTCTCGGCGGCAACATGCAGCCGCTCACCCTGGCCGTGCAGAACGCGATGCCACCGAAGGACATGGGCGTGGCGACGGCGTCGGCGACGTTCTTCCGGCAGATGGGCGGCACGCTCGGCACCGCGGTCTTCCTGTCGATCCTGTTCAGCACGTTGCCCGGCCGCATCGCCGACAACTTCCGGGCCGCCGCCGGCGACCCCGGGTTCCGCGCCGCGCTGGCCGACCCCACAGTGACCTCGGACCCGGCCAACGAGCCGGTCCTCGGCGCGCTGCGTGGCGGCACCCCGGTGCCGCTCGACGACTCCTCGTTCCTGTCGGCGGTCGACCCGCGGCTGGCCCGCCCGATCCTCGAGGGGTTCGCGGGCTCGATGAGCCTGGTGTTCCTGACCGGCGCAGCGGTACTCGTGTCCGGGCTGGTCTGCGTGATCGCGATGAAGGAGGTCCCGCTGCGCACGCAATCGGGTGTGGACGCGCGCCGCGCCGCGGACCCGCTCGAGAGCCTCGACCCGTCGGCCGTCCCGGTGACGGTGCCGGAGCAGGCGGGGGCCGCACCCGAGCCGGCGCGCCGGGTGGAACCGGCGGAGTGGCCTGCGGGGCCGGCCCGGACGCCGGTGGACGGCCCGCCGCACGATCCGATCACCACGGGGGACGGGAACGGGCTCGCACCCCGGGCCGACGGCGACGCCCGTGACCGGCTGCTCGCCCTGCTGCTGCCCGACCCGCAGCGCGCGATCGCGGTCATCGGCGAGGCGGAACGGGCCCGGGAGGGGATCCGCCGGGCGCGGCGGGAGCTGGCTGCTCGCACCGCGGAGCTCGCCGACGCCGCCGAGCAGCTCGTGGCGCAGGGGCTCAGCCCGGCCCAGGTCGAGCGGCTCCTGGGGCCGGTGGAACAGGTGCCGGATCGGCAGCCCGGCGCGGACCGGCCGCGGGAGACCCACGGAACCGGCATCGAGTAGGGCCGGCGCGGCACGGGTCGACGCCGTGACCGCAGGGCTCGGTACCGGTTCCGACGGCGAGAGCTCCGACCACGCCGGGATGCGCCCGGGCCGCCGCCCGGGCGCCGGCGAACCGGCGCCGGGCGGCGCGGCGGATCAGTGCTCTGCGCCGGACTCCGCGACGTCCTTGGCCCGCTTCCAGGACGCGTGGATCTCGCGCTCGGCGTCGGCCCGGCCCACCCAGGTCGCGCCCTCCACGCTCTTGCCCGGCTCGAGCGTCTTGTAGATCTCGAAGAAGTGCTGGATCTCGGCGCGGTCGAACTCGGGCAGGTGATGGATGTCGCGCAGGTGCTCCTGGCGCGGATCGTCGGACGGCACGCACAGGACCTTGTCGTCGCCGCCCTTCTCGTCCTTCATCCGGAACATCCCGATCGCGCGGGCCCGGATCAGGCAGCCGGGGAACGTCGGTTCCTGCACGAGCACGAGGGCATCGAGCGGGTCACCGTCCTCTCCGAGGCTGTCCTCGATGAAGCCGTAGTCGGCGGGGTACTGGGTGGCCGTGAAGAGGGTCCGGTCGAGCCGGATGCGGCCGGTCTCGTGGTCCACCTCGTACTTGTTGCGACCGCCCTTGGGAATCTCGATGGTGACGTCGAAGTCCACTGACGCTGCTCCTGATGCTCGGGAACGGGCTGGGAGTGCCGATGCCGGTCGGGCGACCGGCTCCGGCGCCTACCTCTAGTGTGAGGGACCGCATCCGGGCGGTCATGACCGGCCGACCCTGCCATGTCCGCGCCATCGCCGGTGCGGTGTGCAATCGAGCGGGAGGCACGGTGGGTTTCGGTCGGCGCATCGGCGACACCTTTCGCGTCCCCGGGCGCGGGTTCCGGCGTGGGATCACGGTCCTCGTGGTCCTGCTCGTGGCCGCTGCGACCGGCAGTGCGGTCGCGCTGACCGCGCCGTCCCTGGTCTCCGACCTCGGGCTGAGCAGCCGGCAGCAGCCCGACGTGCAGCTTCCCGCCCCGGTCCCGGCGCTGAGCCCGCTCGCTGCGGACGCACCGTTGCCCACGCCCGCGGGGCTGAACGGTGTGCTCGATCCGCTGGCCCGGTCCTCGGCCCTCGGCGAGTTCGCCGGGGTCGTCCTCGACCCGGGCTCCGGCGACACGCTGTGGCAACGATCACCGGAGCGGTTGCTCGTGCCCGGCTCCACCGGCAAGCTGCTCACCGCGGCGGCGGCCCTGCTGTCGCTCAATCCCACCGAACGGCTCTCGACGAAGGTCGTGGCCGGACCCACCCCGGACACCGTGATCCTGGTGGGCGGTGGCGACCCCACGCTGACCGCGCTGCCGGAAGGGCAGGACTCGGTCTACCCACGGCCGGCCCGGCTCGACGAGCTCGTCGCCGAGGTGCGCAGGGCGGTACCGGGCCAGATCCGCAAGGTGCTGATCGACACGAGCCGCTACACCGGCCCCACGCTGGCGCAGGGCTGGCAGCCCGCCGACGTGCCCGCCGGGTACATCGCCCCGATCGTGCCGCTGATGCTCGACGGTGGCCGCGAGGACCCGACGCTGCAGGACGGGCCGCGGGTCGACCGGCCCGCGCTGGCCGCCGGCCGGGCGCTGGCAGAGGAGCTGGGTGCGAGCACGGTCGACGAGGGCGTCGCGGCTCCCGGCGCGACCGTGCTCGGCTCGGTCTCCTCGGCACCGATCTCGGATCTGGTCGAGCACCTGATGCGCACCTCCGACAACGTGCTCGCCGAGACGCTCGCCCGCGAGGTCGCCATCGTCCGCGGCGGCGAACCGTCGTTCACGGGCGCGGCCGCACAGGTGCTCGCCGCACTGGCGCAGGCCGGGTTCGACCCGTCCGGAGCCGTCATGGCCGACGGCAGTGGGCTGTCCACCGCCGACCGGGTACCGGCCCGGTTGCTCGGGGCGCTGCTCGCCAACGCGGCCGCCCCGGCACAGGGGGCCCTCGACACCCAGTTCCTGCGCCCGATCCTGACCGGGCTGCCGGTGGCGGGCGGCGACGGCACGCTGGACAGCCGCTTCGGCACGTCCAACTCCGCCGACGGCCGTGGTGTGGTCCGGGCGAAGACGGGCACCCTGACCGGGGTGAGCAGCCTCGCCGGCGTGGTCACCAGCGACGACGGCCGGCTGCTGGTGTTCGCGTTGATCTCCAACGGCGAGTCCCCGGCCACCGTGCGCCCCCGGCTGGACGCGATCGCGGCCGCACTGAGCCGTTGCGGCTGCCGCTGAGTGCGTAGCGTGGGGCGGGTGCAGCCGCGACCGACCGACCCCGCAGCGCCCACACCGGCGAACGGCGCCGGATCCGACAGCGACGCCATCGACCGCGGACTCCCGGTGGACTGGGAGCTCGCACGCCGCACCGCGGCCCGGCTGGTCCCGGCGGGGCCGCCGGTGAGCTGGGCGGACGCGGAGGAACTCGTGGGCCGGCTGCGATCCGACGCCGCGGTGGCCGAGGGCCACGTGCGCGATGTGACCGGCCTGGGCGCCGACCTGCCGCTGCTGCCCGCCGACGTGGTCGACCGCCCGGCGTGGGCGGCGGCCGCGGTCGACGGGATGGCCGCTCTGACGGCCGGGGCCCGGCTGCCGCGGACCCCGCAGCTCGCCCGCTCGGTCACCGGCACGACGGCCGGCCTGCAGGTCGGCACGGTGCTCGCCTACCTCGGCGGCCGCGTGCTCGGCCAGTACGACCCCTTCGGCGGCCCGGATGGCAACGGGCGCCTGCTGCTGGTGGCGCCGAACGTGCACGCCGCACAGCGCGCGCTGGACGTCCCGGCCGTCGACTTCGGCCTGTGGGTGTGCCTGCACGAGGCCACCCACCGGCTGCAGTTCACCGCTGTGCCCTGGCTGCGCGACTACTTCGCCCGCGAGATCGGGCGGTTCCTCACGATCTCCGACACCACCGGCGGCTCGCTGCTCCAACGGCTGCCCGACGCGCTGCGCGGGCTGCGGGAGGCCCGTGGCGACTCGCTCGCCCTGGTCGAGCTGCTGCAGGGCCCCGAGCAGCGCGCCGTGCTCGACCGGCTGCTCGCCCTGACCACGTTGCTCGAGGGCCACGCCGACCACGTCATGGACGCCGCCGGGCCGGAGGTCGTGCCGAGCGTCGTGACCATCCGCAGCCGGTTCACCGCCCGCCGCCGCGGCGGCGGGATCGTCGATCGACTGTTGCGCGCGCTGCTGGGCGTCGAGGCCAAGGTGAAGCAGTACGCGGTCGGTTCGGCGTTCACGAAGACCGTGGTGGACGAGATCGGGATGGACGGGTTCAACCGGGTCTGGTCGTCGCCGGAGACGTTGCCGACCCGTGCCGAACTCGCCGACCCCCCGGTCTGGCTGCGCCGGGTGGGATGACCCCGTGCCCGCATCGCGCCGCCCCTTCTCCCCTTGATCGACCGGTGGGACGGTGTTCCTGTGACAGCGACGGCCCGTGAGCCGGCCGGTCCGGTGCGCCCGGCGCGGCCGGACCCCGCCGTCGCCGAGATCCGCCGGGCCGTCCGCGCCGCGCTGCGCGAACTGCCTCCGGCAGCCCGCGAAGCCCCACTGCTCGTCGCGTGTTCCGGCGGTGCCGACTCGCTCGCGCTGACCGTCGCCGCGCACGACGTGTGCCCGGGCCGGGTGCACGCCGCGATCGTCGACCACGGGCTGCAGGACGGCTCGGGACGACGGTCGGCCGAGGTGGCCGCGCTGCTGACCGGCCGCGGCATCCGGGCGACGGTCCATCCGGTGACCGTGACGGGTCCCGGTGGCGTCGAGGCGGCCGCCCGCCGGGCCCGCTACGCCGCGCTCACCGCCGCCCGCCGGCACCCCGACACGCCCGTCCTGCTCGGGCACACCCTCGACGACCAGGCCGAGACCGTGTTGCTCGGGCTCGGCCGCGGCTCCGGCGCACGCTCGATCGCCGGCATGCGCAGCTGGGACGCGCCGTGGTTGCGCCCGCTGCTCGGGGTGCGCCGCGCCGTCACCCGCGCCGCGTGCCGGGCGGGGGAGCTGCCGGTCTGGGACGACCCGCACAACGCCGACCCGCGCTTCACCCGGGTCCGGCTGCGCCAGGAGGTGCTGCCGCTGCTGGAGGACGTGCTGGCCGGAGGGGTGGGGGAGGCGCTGGCCCGGACCGCGGCCCAGCTCCGCGAGGACGGTGACGCGCTCGACGCCTGGGCCGCCCGGCTGCTCGCGGCGGCCCGCGACGGTGATGCCCTGCTCGTCGAGCCGCTCACCCCCGCACCGTCCGCGGTGCGCCGACGGGTGCTGCGCAGCTGGCTGCTCGCCGAGGGTGTGAGGGAACTCACCGACGGGCACCTACGTTCGGCCGACGCCCTCCTCGGTCGTTGGCGCGGGCAGGGCCCCGTCGCCCTCCCCGGCCGGTTGGACCTGGCCCGCGATCATGGGAGGCTGCTCGTGCGCCGGGCCGGTCTCCCCCCGCCGGGGCCCGGCTGTCGCCGGGCCGAGCGTCAGTAATGATCTATAGCGATTCACTCTGATCCCGCCCGCGCACGCCGGGCCCGTTCGAGGAGGCCACCCGCTTGTACGACGGTGACATCGCGTCCGTGCTGGTCACCGAGCAGCAGATCCGGGACAAGACGGCCGAGCTGGCCGAACTCGTCGCGCGCGACTACGCGCGGGACGTCGCCGGCCCCGGCCCCGGCCCCGGCTCGGACCTGCTGCTGGTCGGCGTGCTCAAGGGCGCCGTGATGTTCATGACGGACTTCGCCCGCGCACTGCCGCTGCCGGTGCAGCTCGAGTTCATGGCGGTGAGTTCCTACGGGTCGGCGACCTCGTCGTCGGGGGTGGTGCGCATCCTCAAGGACCTGGACCGCGACATCGCGGGCCGCCACGTGCTGATCGTGGAGGACATCATCGACTCCGGGCTGACGCTGTCCTGGCTGATGAAGAACCTGGAGTCACGGCGTCCGGCCTCGCTGCAGGTGTGCACCCTGCTGCGCAAGCCCGACGCGGTGAAGGTCGACGTCCCGGTGAAGTACGTGGGCTTCGACATCCCCAACGAGTTCGTCGTCGGCTACGGGCTCGACTACGCCGAGCGCTACCGCGACCTGCCCTACATCGGGACGCTCGACCCGAGCGTCTACGCCTGAGCACACGCCCGCGACCCGGGGCCCGACGAAGACGTGCCCGGTGCCGCGGGAGGCGGCACCGGGCACGGTGGGCGGGACGGGGCGATCAGGCCCCGAGCGGCGGACCCGCGGGCGGGGCGACGTCGGTCGCCGGCACCCCGGCGGGGAGCTTGGTGAACGGCTCGGTCCCGAGGGCGAGCTCGATGTAGCCGGCGTCGCCGTGGGCGTTCGCGTAGGTCAGCGCGCGGCTGATGTCGCTGAGGCCGTTGCTGACCGGCAGCGGCGCGAGGTTGAGCGTGGACAGCAGGCCGACCGCCTTGCCCTCGCCGTCGAGGTAGGCGCTCCCGGAGTCGCCGGGGACACCGGGGGAGACGGTGTAGACCTCGTGACCCCAGCCGTCACCGACATCGGCGGCGCTGGCGCCCGCCTTCGGGCTGAGCGCGGTGATGCCCTGGCGCACCGGCGAGTTCCCGTAGGAGAAGACCTCGGCGCCGGGGGGCAGGCCCTGGGTGTTGATGCCGGTCGGGCCGCCGAAGAACGGCACCGACGGGTTGACCTTGTCGACGTCGGCCGGGTCGATCTCGACCAGCGCGAAGTCGTTGAACGAGCAGGCGTTCGGGTCGGTCTCCCCGCGCTCCTGCATGGTGATCCAGGAGCTGTAGACCATCGTCCCGGGCACGCTCGCGCCGGTGATCTCGACCTTCGTGCCCAGCGGCATGGTTCCGGAGTCGCAGCCGTTGGTCTCGGTGGCCTGCCCGGTGCCCGCGCAGTGCGCGGCCTGGCCGAGGAGGACGCGGTCCCCGCTGGTGAACACGAAGTTGCTGGTGCAGGACCCGCCGCCCTCGGTGACGGTCAGTACGCCGGGGTGGATCGTCGCGGACGAGGCCGGCGCCCAGCCGTCGGACGCCGTGGCCTGGGCCGGCTGCACGTCGGCGGGCTGGGCGGTCGCGGTGGCCGGGAGCGCGAACGCCCCCGCGACCACCACACCCACGGTCACGGCGGTCGCCGCGATCCCGCGCAGTCGCATCCCGGACCTGACACTCATGTGTTCTCCCCGCCGCCACGGACGGAACGACCCGTCCGACGCTCGCTCGTCGGCTGTTAACGACGATGCCGGTCAGTGGGATACCCCACGTTCCGGTGATCGTCTCGGATACCGGGACAGGCTTCCCTCGGTCCGGCCGGGCGCGCGACGACCACCCGGGGGAACACGGACGGGCATCCGGACGTTGGCCCACACGTATCCACCTCGGCGTTCGCCGGTCGGAGCCGTGACGCGGGTCAGCCGTGGGGCGGCTATCCTGGCGGACTCGGGGCCGGCTGGTGCATCCGCGATTCGCGGTTCGCAGCCGGAGAATCTCTCCAGGGAGGGTGAAGGCCACCAGGCCGAAGCTGCATGGACCGCAAGCGTCTGCTCCGCAACCCGCTGATCTGGATCCTCGCCGCGATCCTGATCTACGCTACGTTCAGCGTGCTGTTCGACGACACCCGCGGTTACACGCAGGTTCCGACGTCGACCGCGCTGACGCAGATCGCCGACGGCAACGTCAAGGACGCGCTCGTCGAGGACAAGGAGCAGCGGCTCCGGCTCACGCTCAACAACCCCATCGAGGGTTCGACCCAGATCATCACGCAGTACCCCGCCCAGGCGGCGGGGCAGATCTTCACCTCGTTGCAGGAAGCCGGCAGCAAGCCGACGTTCAACACGGCGGTTCGCCAGGACTCGTTCCTGGTCACGATGTTGATCTACCTGATCCCGCTGGGCCTGGTGCTCCTCATCCTGTTCTGGATGATGAACAACGCCCAGGGTGGCGGGAACCGGGTGATGTCCTTCGGCAAGTCGAAGGCCAAGCAGCTGTCCAAGGACATGCCCAAGACCACGTTCGGCGACGTCGCCGGCGCGGACGAGGCCGTCGAGGAGCTGCACGAGATCAAGGACTTCCTGCAGAACCCGGCGCGCTACCAGGCGCTCGGTGCGAAGATCCCGAAGGGCGTGCTGCTCTACGGCCCGCCCGGTACCGGCAAGACCCTGCTGGCCCGCGCGGTCGCCGGCGAGGCGGGCGTGCCGTTCTACACGATCTCGGGTTCCGACTTCGTCGAGATGTTCGTCGGCGTCGGTGCCTCCCGGGTGCGTGACCTGTTCGAGCAGGCCAAGCAGAACGCCCCGTGCATCATCTTCGTCGATGAGATCGACGCGGTCGGCCGCCAGCGTGGCGCCGGTCTCGGCGGTGGTCACGACGAGCGCGAGCAGACCCTCAACCAGCTGCTCGTCGAGATGGACGGGTTCGACGCCCGTGGCGGCATCATCCTGATCGCGGCCACGAACCGGCCGGACATCCTGGACCCGGCGCTGCTGCGCCCGGGCCGGTTCGACCGGCAGATCCCGGTCGGTGCCCCCGACCTGGCCGGTCGCAGGGCCATCCTCGCCGTGCACGCGAAGGGCAAGCCGTTCGAGAACGACACCGACTTCGACGGTCTGGCCAAGCGGACCGTCGGGATGTCGGGCGCCGACCTGGCCAACGTCATCAACGAGGCCGCCCTGCTCACCGCTCGCGAGAACGGGACGCTGATCAACGGTGCGGCGCTGGAGGAGGCGGTCGACCGCGTGGTCGGCGGCCCCCGGCGCAAGACCAAGATCATCTCGGAGCAGGAGAAGAAGATCACCGCCTACCACGAGGGCGGGCACGCGCTCGCCGCGTGGGCGATGCCGGACCTCGAGCCGGTGTACAAGCTGACGATCCTGCCCCGCGGGCGGACCGGCGGGCACGCGCTCGTCGTCCCCGAGGACGACAAGGGCCTGATGACCCGCTCGGAGATGATCGGGCGGCTGGTGTTCGCGATGGGTGGCCGCTCGGCGGAGGAGCTCGTCTTCCACGAGCCCACCACCGGGGCCTCCTCCGACATCGACCAGGCCACCAAGATCGCGAAGGCGATGGTCACCGAGTACGGCATGAGCGCCCGCCTGGGCGCCGTCCGCTACGGCCGTGACCAGGGCGACCCGTTCCTGGGCCGCTCGATGGGCCACCAGGCCGATTACTCCCTCGAGGTCGCGCACGAGATCGACGAGGAGGTGCGCGCGCTCATCGAGGCCGCGCACACCGAGGCCTGGGACATCCTCAACACCTACCGGGACGTCCTGGACGACCTGGTCTTCGAGCTCCTCCAGAAGGAGACGCTGACCCGGACCGACCTGGAGCGCATCTTCGACCGGGTGGAGAAGCGGCCGCGGATCACCGCGTTCAACGACTTCGGCGGGCGTACCCCGTCGGACAAGCCGCCGATCCTGACCCCGGCCGAGCAGGCGCGCGAGCGAGGCGAGCCGTGGCCGCCGCACACCGAGCCGGCGCGCGAGCCGGCCCCGGTGGGCTCCTACCCGGGCGGTTCCCCCAACGGCCTGCCCACCCCGGGCCCGAACGGCGGGCCGGTCCCGCAGCCGGGGCCGAACGGCGGGTACCCGGGCCAGCCCCCGTTCCCGACCGCGTTCCCCGCTCCGCCGAACGGGCAGGGCGACAACCAGGGCTGGTCCAACGGTCCCGGCCCGGCCGCCCCGCAGCCGGGCCAGCCGAACTCGGTGCCGCCCAACTACGGCGCCCCGCCGGACTGGCGGCCCGCCACCACGCCGGCGGGCCAGGAATGGCCGCCGTCGCAGTGGCAGCCGCCGCAGCAGGCCCAGCAGCCGGGCCGGCACGGGCAGCCGGAGCGGTTCGGCCATGGCCAGCACGGCACTCCCCACTCCGACGACGGTCACGCCATGGACGGCGCTCCGGGTGCGGACGGCCATGAGCCCGGCGCGACGCCGGGCCCGGACACGGGCGGCAGGAACTGAACGCGGACAACCCCGGCGGCACCACCGCGGCCTCGGCTGCCGCAATGAACGGCCACCGGGGTGTCGACCGGAAGCGTGCCGAGGCGGCGATCCGCGAACTGCTCATCGCGTGCGGGGAGGACCCGGACCGGCAGGGCCTCCAGGAGACCCCGGCCCGGGTCGCCCGCGCGTACGAGGAGATGTTCGCGGGCCTCTACACCGATCCCGACGCCGTCCTCGACAAGACGTTCGACGAGGACCACCAGGAGCTCATCCTGGTCAAGGACATCCCGATGTACTCGACCTGCGAGCACCACCTGGTGCCGTTCCACGGCGTCGCGCACGTCGGGTACATCCCGTCGTGCACGGGCCGGGTCACCGGGCTGTCCAAGATCGCGCGTGTCGTCGACCTGTACGCCAAGCGTCCCCAGGTGCAGGAACGGCTCACCGGCCAGGTGGCCGACGCGCTGGTCCGCAAGCTCGACCCGCGCGGTGTCATCGTCGTGATCGAGGCCGAGCACCTGTGCATGGCGATGCGGGGGATCCGCAAGCCCGGGTCGCGCACCACCACGTCGGCGGTCCGCGGGCTGTTCCAGAGCTCGCCGACGTCCCGGTCCGAGGCGCTGTCGCTGATCCGGGGCAGGTGATCGGCATGGGGGGGTCCGGTCGCGAGGGAGTCGCGCTGCCGCAACCCGGCCGTTGCGCCGTGGTCGGGGTGCTCAACGTGACGCCCGACTCGTTCTCCGACGGTGGCCGCTACCTGGACCGGGACCACGCCGTGGCGCACGGGGTCGCGATGCGCGACTCCGGCGCCGACCTGGTCGACATCGGTGGTGAGTCGACCCGCCCCGGCGCGGGGCGGGTCGACGCCGACACCGAGAAGGCCCGCGTGGTCCCGGTCATCCAGGAGCTGGTCGCCGAGGGTGTCCAGGTCAGCGTGGACACCTCGCGCGCCGCGGTGGCCGAGGCCGCCGTGGCGGCCGGAGCGACGGTGGTGAACGACGTCTCCGGCGGGCTGGCCGACCCGCGCATGGCCGCGGTCGTGGCCGATGCCCGGGTGCCGTGGATCCTCATGCATTGGCGGGGCCACAGCGACCGGATGAACGCGCTGGCCAGCTACGAGGACGTGATCGGCGAGGTCCGGGCCGAACTGGTGGCCCGGGCCGACGCCGCGGTGATGGCGGGGGTGGACCCGGACCGGATCGTCCTGGATCCGGGTCTCGGCTTCGCCAAGACCGCCGCCCACAACTGGGCTCTGCTGCGCCGTCTCGACGTGCTGATCGCGCTGGGCTTCCCGGTACTGGTGGGGGCTTCGCGCAAGCGTTTCCTGGGACAGTTGCTCGCCGAGGCGGACGGCACCGTGCGGCCGCCCGACGGTCGCGAGGTCGCCACCGCCGCCATCAGCGCGCTGGCCGCCAACGCGGGTGCCTGGGGGGTGCGGGTGCACGACGTGGCCGGGTCGATGGACGCCGTCGCGGTGGCCACCGCGTGGCGCCTCGGCGCCTCCCGCGCGCGCACCGGCCAGTGGCCCGGCGGAGCAGGTTCATGACCGACCGCATCGAGCTGCGCGGGCTGAAGGTCCGCGGCCACCACGGTGTGTTCGACCACGAGCGCCGCGACGGGCAGGACTTCATCGTCGACGTGACGGTCTGGATCGACCTGGACACGGCCGCCGCGTCCGACGACCTGGCCGACACCCTCGACTACGGCGCCCTCGCCCAGCGGGCCGCCGCGATCGTCGGCGGGGAGCCGTGCAAGCTCATCGAGACCGTCTCCGCCCGCATCGCCGAGGACGTGATGACCGACGAACGAGTGCACGCCGTCGAGGTGAAGCTGCACAAGCCACAGGCCCCGATCCCGCTGGATTTCGCCGACGTCGCGGTGGTCGCCCGCCGCTCGCGGCGCAACAGCGGCCGGATCGTCCCCGCATGACCCCGCGAGTCGGCCCTTCCGGGAGCGCGAGTCGGCCCTCCCGGGGGGCCGAGCCGGCACATCCGGGAGGACGTTCCCGATGAGTCGCGCCGTCCTGTCCCTCGGGTCCAACCTCGGCGACCGGTTCGCGTACCTGCGGTCCGCGGTCGCCGACCTGGCCGACGTCCTCGTCGCGGCCTCGCCGGTCTACGAGACGGCCCCCTGGGGCGGGGTGGAGCAGGACGACTTCCTCAACGCGGTCCTCGTCGTCGACGACCCGGATACCGACGCGTGGGGCTGGTTGCGCCGCGGCCGTCGCCTCGAGGACGCCGCGGGCCGGGTCCGGGAGATCCGCTGGGGTCCGCGGACCCTCGACGTCGACGTGGTCACGGTGGCCGACGGCGACGGCGACGTCCACAGCGACGACCCGGAGCTGCTGCTCCCGCATCCCGGCACCCCGGAGCGCGCCACCGTGCTGCTCCCGTGGCTGGACGTGGACCCGGACGCGGTGCTGCCCGGGCACGGGCCGGTCCGTGCGCTGCTCGACGCCCTGCCGGCGGCGGACACCGCCGGCATGCACCGCCGCGACGACCTGAGCTGGGGCCTGGGCCGGGGCCGCGCGCGATGAAGCCGACCCGGGTGCGCGATCTGGTCGTCGCGGGGCTGGTGGCGGCGTTGCTGGCGAACCTGCTGGTCCGGCTCAGCTACGGGTCCCTGCCCGCGTTCCCGGCCGCCGCGGGGGTGACCCTCGGCCTACTGGGCCTCGCGGAGGTGGTCGCCGGCAACGTGCTGCGGGCCCGTATCCAGCGCCGTCCGGGCGCCCGGCCGGTGCAGCCGCTCGTCGCCGCCCGCGCGGTCCTGGTGGCGCAGGCCTCGGCGCTGGGCGGGGCGGTCGTGGCGGGCCTGTGGGCCGGGCTGCTGTCCTACGTCCTGCCACGCAGCGCCGAGGTGGACGCGGCGGCGGGCGACGCGACCGCCGCCGGGATCGGTCTGCTCTGCGCGATCGGCCTCGTCGCGGGCGCGCTGTGGCTGGAACGCTGCTGCCGCACCCCGGACGACCCCGACCGGGGCGGACCCGCCGAGGACACCGACGGCCGCTGAGCGGACCGCCGGTGACTGCGCGGCCGTGGGTGATCGCCCGTAGGCTTCCCAGGCATGGCGCAGTCGATGCCGGTGCCGGCTCGCACCCAGCAACGTCGCGGTGTGCTCGCACCCGTGGCGGGTCTGGTCGCGCTCGCCGTGTGCGGGCTGGTGGTGCTCGGGCTGGTCGGCCGGTCGGTGGGTACGGGCGCCGTCGTCGTCGGGGCGCTGTGTGCCCTGCTGCCGGTCGGTCCGGTGGTCGCGGCCTTCCTGTGGGTCGACCGCTGGGAGCCCGAGCCGCCCCGGCTGCTGTTCGTCGCCTTCCTCTGGGGGGCCTGCTTCGCCGCGCTGTCGGCACTGCTGATCAACAGCAGTGCCGCGCTCGCCGCCGACGACCTGCTCGGCAAGGGCAGCGGAGACCTGCTGGGTGCGACCGTCATCGCCCCGGTGGTCGAGGAGGCGATGAAGGGGCTGTTCCTGGTCGGCCTGCTGGTCTTCCGGCGCCGCGAGTTCGACGGCATCGTCGACGGCATCGTCTACGCCGGGCTGGTCGCCGCCGGGTTCGCCTTCACCGAGAACATCCTCTACCTCGGGCGGGCGTTCGCCGAGGACGCGATGGTCGGTCAGAGCGGCGGCGTACTGGCGGTGCTGCTGCTTCGCGGTGTGTTCTCGCCGTTCGCGCACCCGCTGTTCACCGCGATGATCGGGATCGGAGCGGGCATCGCGGCCGGCAGCCGCAGCACGGCCGTGCGGGTGCTGGCGGTGCTCGTCGGGTACCTGCTGGCCGTCGCCCTGCACGCGCTGTGGAACGGCTCCGCGACGCTGTTCGGCGGCACCGTCTTCATGGGTGTCTACGGCTTCGTGATGGTGCCGGTCTTCCTGGCCATGATCGCGCTGGTGATCTGGCAGCGCCGCCGCGAGCAACGCATCGTCGCCGGCCAGCTGCCCGGGTTCGCCCAGGCGGGCTGGATCGCCCAGAGCGAGGTCGAACTGCTGTCGAGCCTGGCCGGGCGGCGCGGCTGGCTCTCCGCGGTCAAGCGGCGCTCCGGCAAGGCGGCCGCCCGCGCGGTGGCCGACTACCAGGCCGCGGTGACCGAGCTGGCGTTCCTGCGCGACCGGATCGCGCGGGGCACGGTGCGGGAGAGCGCCCACGATCGGCACGACGCGATGGTGGGCGCCGTCGCCGGGACCAGGGCGCGTGCCGTGGGCATGCCCGACGCGCTCACGGCCGCGTGGCGCCGGACGCCGCCGCCCGGGTGGCGCCCGCCCCCGCAGCTCCCACCGCCCGGCGACGGCGGGTCGCCCCGGCGGAGCGGGCCGTGGGGGCCGCACGGCCCTCCCGGCCCGGGTGGGCCGCCCTGGCAAGGTCCGCCGGCCCAGCCCGGCCGCGGACCGTACCCCGGTCCCCCGCCGCAGCCCGGTTCCGTTCCGCCGGGTGCCCCGGGACAGCCCGGCTCCGTTCCGCCGGGTGCCCCGGGACAGCTCGGTACTCCCCCCTCGAGTGCTCCCGGACAGCCCGGCTTCCCGAGTGGCCCGCCGCAGCCGTCGCCCCCCGGGGCC
>NZ_JAAXKZ010000081.1 GCF_012911875.1 Pseudonocardia bannensis
CCCTGATCCGCACCACCGCCTACCTGACCCATCCGGTCTTTCACCGGCATCGCTCCGAAACCGCGATGCTGCGCTACCTGCGGCGGCTCTCCGACCGGGACTTCGCGCTGGACCGGGGCATGATCCCGCTGGGCTCGTGCACCATGAAGCTGAACGCGACCACCGAGATGGAGCCGATCAGCTTTCCCGGCTTCGCCGATCTGCACCCGTTCGCGCCCGCCGCGGCCGCCCAGGGCTACCTCCGGCTCATCGCCCAGCTCGAGGACTGGCTGGCCGAGGCGACGGGCTACGCGCGGGTCTCGATCCAGCCCAACGCCGGAAGCCAGGGCGAACTCGCCGGGCTGCTCGCGATCCGCGGCTACCACCGATCTCGCGGGGAGGGCCACCGCGACGTCTGCCTGATCCCGTCGAGCGCCCACGGAACGAACGCCGCCTCGGCGGTGATGGCCGGGATGCGCGTCGTGGTGGTGGCCGCCCGCCCCGACGGCACGGTCGACCTCGACGACCTGGACCGCCGGTGCGCCGAGCACGCCGACCGGCTCGCCGCGATCATGGTCACCTACCCGTCGACGCACGGCGTCTACGAGGAGGGGATCACCGAGCTGTGCCGCACGGTGCATCAGCACGGGGGGCAGGTCTACGTCGACGGCGCCAACCTCAACGCGCTGCTCGGCCTGGCCGCGCCCGGCGCGTTCGGCGGCGACGTCTCCCACCTGAACCTGCACAAGACCTTCTGCATCCCACACGGCGGCGGGGGCCCGGGCGTCGGCCCGGTGGCCGTGGCGGCGCACCTCGCGCCGTTCCTGCCGTCCCACCCACTGCACCCCGACCCCGCGCGCCGCGACGGGATCGGGCCGGTGAGCGCCGCCCCGTTCGGCAGCGCCGGCATCCTGCCGATCAGCTGGGCCTACATCCGGCTGATGTCGGCGGCCGGGCTGACCGCGGCCACCCGGGCGGCGGTGCTGTCCGCCAACTACATCGCCGCCCGGCTGGCCACCCACTTCCCGGTGCTCTACACCGGTGAGGCGGGACTCGTCGCGCACGAGTGCATCCTCGATCTGCGGCCCCTGACCCGCGCCACCGGCGTCACCGTCGACGACGTCGCCAAGCGCCTGATCGACTTCGGTTTCCACGCCCCGACGATGAGCTTCCCGGTCGCGGGCACGCTCATGGTCGAGCCGACCGAGTCCGAGGACCTGGCCGAGATCGACCGCTTCTGCGACGCGATGATCGCCATCCGCGCGGAGATCGACGCGGTGGCGGCCGGGACCTGGACCGCCGAGTCCAGCCCCCTGCGCGGTGCCCCGCACACCGTCGACGCCCTGCTCGGCGACTGGGACCGCGCTTACACCCGGGAGCAGGCCGTGTTCCCCGCCGGGCGGACCGCGGACAAGTACTGGCCGGCGGTCGCCCGCATCGACCAGTCGCACGGTGACCGCAACCTGGTCTGTTCCTGCCCGCCGCCGGAGGCGTTCGCTTCCTGAACGACCCCGGCCGCGGCGGAGCACCGCCGCCGAACGCGACGCCGCCCTCGGCCGGACCGCGATCCCGGACCGCGATGCGGGCCGGGGCGGACGAGCCGGCCCCGCCGTCACCGCGGGCCGGCCGGCGGACGGGCCCTCGGCAGCGGCAGGGCACCGCTGGGGAGGCCGGTGCCCTCGCCGTGGGCGTCGGAACGGACGACACAAGTTAGTTGTCCTACATCTGTTGACTGATGACTAATGGCTGGCTACGGTCTGTCCACCGATCGGTGGTGATTCGCATCACGCAAGGTCCACTCCACACCTGAGCGGCAGGTGAGTGAGGTGGCGCTGATCCCCTTGGAGGGGCGATGACCGGAAGCTCACGGAAAGTTGCCTTGGGCAGCTTCATCGGCACGACCATCGAGTGGTACGACTTCTTCCTCTACGGGACGGCCAGCGCGCTGATCTTCAGCAAGCTGTTCTTCCCGTCCTACGAACCGCTCGTGGGCACATTGCTGTCGTTCGCCACGTTCGGCGTCGCCTTCCTGGCGCGGCCGCTCGGCGGGATCATCTTCGGGCACTTCGGCGACCGGTTCGGTCGCAAACCCATGCTCGTCATCACGCTGATGATGATGGGAGTGGCGACGGGCGCGATCGGTCTGCTCCCGACCTACGAGACCATCGGCGTGGCCGCACCGATCGTGCTCGTGCTGCTGCGCATCCTGCAGGGGCTGTCCGTCGGCGGGGAGTACGGCGGGGCGGTCCTGATGACCGTCGAGCACGCCCCGCCGAACCGCAGGGGCTGGTACGGCAGCTGGGTGCAGGCGGGGTCGCCCGCCGGGCTCATCATCTCCAACGCGGTCTTCCTCCTGATCACCACGCAGGTCTCCCAGGAGCAGCTCCTCGCCTGGGCGTGGCGGATCCCGTTCCTGGCCAGCTTCGTCCTCGTCATCGTCGGCATCGTCATCCGCCTCTCGCTGGAGGAGAGCCCGGCCTTCCAGCGGGTGGCGAAGTCGGAGCGGGTGGAGACGGCGCCGCTCGTGACGGTCCTGCGGAACCACAAGAGGCAGGTCCTGCTCACCGCGGGCGCCTACGTGTCCACCGGCGTGACCGTCTATCTGGCCGCGGTGTTCAGCCTCAGCTACGGCACCACCACGGTGGGCTTCAGCTACAGCGAGATGCTGGTCCTGGTCCTGCTCGGGCAGATCCTGGCCTTCGTCCTGATGCCGACGTTCTCCCACGTGTCCGACCGGGTCGGGCACAAGCGGGTCTTCATGATCGGCATCGTGGGAATGGCCCTGATGGCCTTCCCGTGGCTGTGGCTGCTCACCACCGGCGACTTCGTGCCGGCCCTGCTCGGGTTCGTCCTCCTGTTCATTCCCTACAGCGCCACCTACGGGACGATGGCGGCCTTCTTCGCCGGCGTGTACGAGACCCGAATCGGGTACTCCGGCCTCTCGCTGGGCTACCAGCTCGGCACCGTGGTGGGCAGCGCCCTCGCCCCGATCACCGCGACCGCGCTGGTCGCCGCCACGGGGACCGTCGCCTCGGTCGGCTGGTACATGGTGGCGACAGCGGTGCTGTCGCTCGCCGCGGCCATCTGGCTCACCTCGGCGGTCGCGGCCCCCGTACGGGACGCGGATTCCGTCGGGACCGAGATGGTCACCTGACCGCCGCCCCCGGTTTACTCGCGCTGACCTGTGCGGGGGAGGGGATGCTCGGCTCCCCGCTTCCCCCGTCCGAAGGACAAGGGTGTCATGACCTTCAAGAACCTGTCGTCGACCGGACGATCGCAAGCCGTCAAGGAGCAGATCCTCGCGGCGATCACGAGCGGCGACTACGCGCCCGGTGACAAGCTGCCCTCCGAGAGCGAGCTCGGGACGACGCTCGGCGTGAGCCGGGTGAGCATCCGGGAGGCGCTGCGCTCCCTGGAGGCCGTGGGCCTGATCGAGATCCGCCACGGGCGGGGCAGCTTCGTGGCGATGGGGCCGAGGGGCCGCTACCAGTCGCCCTTCGCGGGCTGGCTGCAGGTGCACCGCGACGAGATCCTCGACCTGATGAAGGTCCGGGGCGCCCTGGACGAGCTCGCCGCGGCCGAAGCGGCGACGAAGGCGGACGAACCGGCGCTCGCGGCGATCGAGGACGCCCAGGAGCGGTTCCGGATCGCGGCGCGTGACCCCGCGGCGGCGATGGACGAGCTGATCGATTCGGACGTGGCGTTCCACGTCGCCATCGCGCGGGCGAGCGGCAGCTCGTTGCTGCTGGACCTGCTCGAGGAGCTCAACAAGCTCTTCGAGCAGTCCCGCAACGCCCTCTTCTCCCTCGACGAGCGCGCGCGCCGGTCGGTCAGGGAGCACGACGCGATCGTCAAGGCCATCCGCAGCGGCAGCGGGACGAAGGCCCGGTCGGCGGCGGCACACCACCTGGAGTCGACACGCAGGACGCTGACGAGCAGCGATCTGCTCCAGCGTCTCGCCGGGGACGGCGAAACGACATGAGGCGGTCCGTTCGGACCGACCACGACGAGATCACGGGAGGACCCTCGGCATGAGGATCACCGGCGGTGAATTTTTCATCGTGACCCTTCCGCTTCGGCGGCAGCACACCTGGGCGTCGAACACCCGGGTGTCGATCGGGCGGCACGCGCTGGTCCGCATCGACACCGACGAGGGCGTCAGCGGCTGGGGCGAGGCCCCGGCGATGGCCACCTGGGGCGGGCCCGGCGGCGTGCACTACGGCGAGACGCCGGAGACGGTCGTGCACCTGGGCGAGGACTACCTCCTGCCGGCCATCACCGGATGCGATCCGCTGGACATCGCGGTGATCCATGACCGGATGGACGCCGTGGTGAAGGGCAACCCGTACGCGAAGGCGGCCCTGGACATCGCCTGCTACGACGCGGCGGGCAAGGGACTCGGCCGGCCGGTGTGGGCGCTGCTGGGCGGAAAGTTCCGGGACGGCGTGCAGCTCGCGCACTCCCTCGGCCTGCTGCCGATGGACGAGTGCGTCGCGGAGGCCAGGACGGCGGTGGCCGAAGGCGCGCGCACGATCAAGGTCAAGACGGGCCACGACGCGCAGCGCGACGTCGAACTCGTCGGCCGGCTACGCGAGGCGCTCGGCCCGGAGATCCGCATCCGGGTCGACGGCAACGAGGGCTACCGCACGGTGCACGAGGCGATCGCGGTCACCACCGCGCAGCAGGAGTTCGACATCATGCTGTGCGAGCAGCCGGTGGCGGGCGACGCGGCGATGGCCAAGGTGGCGGCCGGTGTCTCGGTCCCGGTGATGGCCGATGAGTCGGCCTGGACCGCCCTCGACATCGTCCGCCTGCACGAGATGAACGCGGCGGCCTGCTACTCGCTCTACGTCACCAAGCCGGGTGGGCTGTACCGGGCCCGGCAGCAGGCCGACATCGCGGCGCAGTACGGGATGTACAGCGACGTGGGCGGATCGATCGAGATGGGCATCGGCAACGCGGCCAACCTGCACCTGGCCACCGCCACCCGCAACGCCTGGCTGCCGAGCGTCTGCCCGGTGACCACCGTGGACGGTGCAGCCGGGCCGAGCGTCGCGGGCGTGTACTACGTCGACGACGTGGTCAGCGAGCCGTTCGGGTTCCGCGACGGCGTGGTCCTGCTCCCCGACGGGCCCGGCCTGGGGGTGGAGGTCGACGTCGACAAGATCCGGAAGTACGCGGAATGAGCGACCGCCTCCCCCGAGCAGGCACGCCGCACACGAACGAGGAGTCCGGATGCCCACATCGGTAGCGGTGCTCGGCGCCGGCAACGGAGGCCTCGCCGCGGCGGCCGACCTCACGCTGCGTGGCTTCGAGGTCCGCCTCTACAGCCGGCGCAGCGAGAGCCTGGAGCCCATCAGGAAGGCCGGCGGGATCCGGCTCGACGGTGCGGCGGGCAGCGGGCACGCCGCGGTCGCGACCCTCACCGACGATCTCGGTACGGCGGTCTCGGGCGCGGACCTGGTGATGCTGGTCGTTCCGGCCACCGCCCTGGCCGGCTACGCGGCGGCGCTGGCGCCGGTGCTGGGCGACGGCCAGCCCGTGTTCCTCAACCCCGGCGGTACCGGCGGTGCGCTCGCCTTCACCACCGAGCTACGCCGATCGGGGTTCCGCGGCGAGCTGGGGGTGTGCGAGGGATCCACCCTGACCTACGCCTGCCGGCGGCAGGACCCGGCCACGGTGACGATCTCCAACCTGGCCCCGGCGGTGCCGTTCGCCGCCTTCCCGGGCAAGCGCGGGGAGGAGCTGCGCTCGGTCGTCGCCGAGCTCTATCCCGCGGTCACGCTGCAGCGCAGTGTCCTCGACACGGGGCTGGTCAACATCAACGCGGTCGAGCACCCGGCGCAGGTGCTGCTGAACACGGGCTGGATCGAGCACACCCGCGGTGACTTCTACTTCTACCGCGAGGGCACCACGGAGTCGGTCGGGCGGGTCATCGACGAGGTCGACCGGGAGCGGCTCGGCATCGCCGCTGCGCTCGGTGTCACGGTGCCCACCTTCGCCGAGATCTTCCACCAGGCCGGCTACACGACGGCCGAGGCGGCGGCGACCGGCAGCGCCCACGCCTGCCTGCAGGCGAGCGAGGCCAACTGGTGGTTCCGGTCGCCGTCCACGATGGACCACCGTTACGTGCACGAGGACGTCGGTTTCGGGCTGGTCCCCTGGGCGGGCTGGGCCCGGCTGGGCGGCGTGCCGACGCCCACGATCGACGCGCTGGTGACCATCGCGTCGGCCGTGTCGGGGCGAGACTACGCGCAGGAGGGGCTCACGATGGATCGGATGGGGTTGGCCGGGGTGGACGTCGGCGAACTGGACGACCTGCTGCAGTCGGGGCTGCTGCCCGGGGGCGAGCGGTGACGGGGCCGGCCTTCGACTTCTGCTTCCTGCCGAACGCGCCGCTGGCCGAGATCGTGGACCTCGCCCGGCTGGGCGAGTCCCTGGGGTACCGCACGATGTGGATCCCCGACCAGGATTTCCTGCACGACCCGTTCGTCCTCGCCGCCGCGGTCGCGGGCGGCACCGACCGGATTGGTGTGGGCATCGGGATCACCACCCCGTTGACCCGGCACAGCGCCCACATCGCCCGCGTCGCGGCCAGCCTGGACGAGCTGTCCGGGCACCGCCTCACGCTCGGCCTGGGCAGCGGCAACATCGACCACGTGGTGCGGCCGATGGGCTTTCCGGCGGCCGGGTCGCTGGGCCGGGTCCGGGACGGGATCGCGGCGGTGACCGCGCTGCTGCGCGGCGAGCCGGTCAGGTTCGCCGACGACGCCCCGGAGGTCCGCCTCGGCGTGGAGGTGACCCGGCAGATCCCGCTGTACCTCGGGGCGCGCGGACCGAAGATGCTCGAACTCGCCGGGCGGACCGCCGACGGGGTGCTCGTGGAGTCGCTGTTCAACGGCGCCGGCATGGCGCACGCCGTGGACTGCGTCCGCTCCGGGGTCGAGGGATCCGGGCGCGACACCACGGTGGACGTGGTGTCGTGGCAGGTGGTCGTCGTGTCCGATGACCCGCGGTCCGAGCTGGACCGGTTCCGGTCGTGGGTGGGGCGGATGATGCAGGTCGGTCCGCCGGAAGCGATGCTCCGGATCGGCGTGGCCGAGGAGAACCTCGAACGCGTCGTCGGCCTGATGGCGGCCGGTCGCGCGGCCGAGGCCGCGGCCGCGGTCAGCGACGAGTCGGTCCAGTGCGTGGTGCTCGTCGACACCCCGGCGCGCCTCGTGGAGCGGATCGCGGCCGTCCTCGACCGCGGCGCCCGCTCGGTCTCGCTCGTGTCCTCGGCGTCGGCCGAGCTGACCGCGCACAACCTCACCCGGTTCGCCAAGGAGGTCGCACCCGCGTTCACGACCGCCGACTGACCGCGCCGACCGACCGCGCCGACCGACCGCGCCGACCGACCGCGTTCCCGTATCCGACAAGGAGTGTGCCGTGGATCGAGAAGTCCTCGCACGACAGCAGATCGCCATGCGTGAGTTCGGGCTCGACGCCCTCGTCGCCCATTCGCCGGACAACGTCGCCTACGGCGCCGGGTACACCGTTCCGTCGCAGAGCCTCGGGATGCGCAACCGCCAGTTCGTGACGGTGTGCACCAGCGACGGGCAGTCGGCGATGCTCCTCACCGCCAACGAGGTGGACGAGGCCCGCGACCGCAGCTCCATCGAACGTCTCTATCCCTACGACGAGTTCACCGAGGACCCGATGGCCGTCCTGGCCGGGATGCTGTCGGACCTCGGCATCACCGACGGCGCGGTCGGGATCGAACTCGACGCGTTCCCCGCGGACCGCTGGCAGGACCTGCAGCGCCTCACTCCGAAGGTGGGCTGGCGGCCGGCCGCGGCGGCGTTCGCCCGGGCCAGGATGGTCAAGACCGAACGAGAGATCGCGCTGCTGCGGGAGTCCGCCGGGATCGCGGTACGGGCGCAGATGGACGCCTATCCGCAACTGCGGCCGGGGATGACCGAGCGCGAGGCGTACCGGCTGGTGGCCGACCGGGCGCTCGCCCTGGGCGCCGACAAGATCGTCATGATCCAGGTGGCGGCGGGCGAGCGCAGCATCTACTCCAACCCGTCACCGGGGGGCACCCCGTTCATCGCCGGGGAGCCGGTGAAGTTCGACGTCTTCGTCACCAAGGAGGGGTACCTGTCGGACACGGGACGGTCGGTGGTGGTCGGTTCCGCCTCCGAGCGCCAGCGCCGGACGTGGGCCCGGATGCAGGACGTCTTCGACGTCATCCGCGAGACCATCCGGCCGGGGGTCAGCACCCGCGAGGTGTGGGACGTCTTCGTGCGGGAGTTCGGTGCCCGGTCCATGGCACCCGCCATCCGTTTCCTCGGCCACGGCCTGGGCCTGAGCCTGCACGAGGAGCCGTTCATCGCCGCGCACTCGGACACGGTGCTGGAGCCGGGGATGGTGTTCGCCGTCGAGCCGATCTTCGTGGACGGCCGGGAGGGCTACCACCTGGAGGACAACCTCCTGGTCACCGAGGACGGCTACGAGAACCTCACCCCGCAGTTCGGGCGGGAGCTCGTGGAGTGCTGAACGGCCGGTGGACCGAGGGGGAGCGGAGGCCGTGACCGACCGCGAGACAGCGTCCTACGTCGGACGGCCGATCGCGCGCCGGGAGGACGCGGCCCTGCTGCGCGGCGCCGGCCGCTTCGTCGACGACCTGCACGTCGACGGCGTGCTGCACCTGCGGTTCGTCCGCAGCCCGTACGCCCATGCCGCCGTCCGGGAGGTGCGCACGGCGCAGGCCGCCGCGCTCGACGGGGTGGTCGCCGTCCTGCGCGCCCGCGACCTGGACCTGCCGGACCTGACACCGCCGCTGGACACCGTGGGCGCGGTCGAGATCGGCCGGCCGATCCTGGCCGACCGGCTGCTGCGCTTCGTCGGGGAGCCGTACGCGACGGTGATCGCCGTCGATCCCTACGTCGCGGAGGACGGCGCGGAGCTGGTGGAACTCGACGCCACACCGCTACCGGCCGTCGTCGACCCGCTGGACTCCGCGACGCGTCCTCCCGCGCTGTTGCACGAGCCGCACCCGACGAACGTCCTCTACGAGAACAAGTTCACCGCCGGGCCGGTGGACGAGGCCTTCGCCGACGCGGCCGTCGTGCTCCGGCGCAGGCTGCGCTCGCCCCGCCAGACGGCCGTGCCGATGGAGCCGCGGGGCATCCTGGTGGAGCCGCACGACGGCGGCCTGCGCGTGCACGCCTCGACGCAGAGCCCGCACATGCTGCACCGCGCCCTCGTCGAGCACCTCGGGATCGCCACCGACGCGGTCAGCGTTGTCTGCCCGGACGTCGGGGGCGGGTTCGGCCTCAAGGCGCACGTGTACCCGGAGGAGATCGCCACCGCCGCGGTGGCGCTGCGCCTGGGCCGGCCGGTGAAGTGGATCGAGGACCGGGCCGACAACCTGACGGCGGCCTGCCACGCCCGCGACCAGCACCTCGACGTCCGGCTGGCGGCCGACAGCGACGGGCGGCTGCGGGCGCTGGACGTCGACGTCGTCTGCGACGTCGGCGCGTACGGGGTGTTCGCCCACGGCCACCTGCTCGAGGCCATGGGCACCCCGTCGATGATCCCGGGCCCCTACCGGCTCGACGCCTACCGGTTCCGCAGCCGCGCCGTCGCGACCAACAAGTGTCCGGAGGGGGCGTACCGCGGCGTCGGCCTGCCGGTGGCGACGTTCGTGCACGAGCGGGTGATGGACCTCATCGCGGCGGCGACCGGCGTGGACCGGGTCGAGGTCCGGCGCCGGAACCTGGTCGCCGCGGTGGACATGCCGCACCATTCGATCACCGGCCAGCGCTACGACAGCGGCGACTACGGGGCCGCGCTCGACGCGGCCCTCGACGCCGTCGACTACCCCGGTTTCGCGGCGCGGCAGCAGGAGGCGCTGCGCGACGGGCGGCTCCTCGGCCTCGGCATCGCCGCGTACGTCGAGTACTGCGCCGTCGGCTCCGCGGTGTTCCAGCGGCGGGGGATGCGCGGCCTGGCCGGTTTCGACGAAGCCCACGTGGCGCTGGACGCCGACGGTGCCGCGACGGTGTGGACCACGCTGCCCGCCGCGGGGCAGGGGCTGGCCACCACGTTCGCCCAGCTGGCCGCCGACGAGCTGGGCGTGCCGATGGAGCGCGTGACCGTGGCGCCGGTGGACACCGCGGTCGCCGGCCTGCACGGCAACGGCACCTTCGCCAGCCGCAGCGCGGTGTCCGGCGGCGGTGCCATCGCGCTGACCTGCCAGGAGATCGTGCGGCGGTTGCGGGAGGACGCCGCCGACCTCATGGAGATCGCGGTCGACGACCTCGAGGTCGTCGACGGCCGGGTCCGGGTGATCGGCTCACCGGGGAACGCGCTCGAGGTCGGCGAGGTCGTCGCGCGGGCCCCGGCGGGGCGCTACGCGCTGTCCCGCCGCTACGACCCTCCCCAGGCCGTCTACCCGTACGGCGTGCACGCGTGCATCGTGGAGGTCGACCCCACGACCGGCCGCGTCCGCCTCGACCGCTACGTCGTGGCCGAGGACTGCGGGCGGGTGATCAACCCGCTGGTGGCGGACGGGCAGGTGCGCGGCGCCGTCGCCCAGGGCCTCGCCGGCGCGCTCTTCGAGTCCTTCGTCTACGACGCCGAGGGCCAGCCCCAGACGGCGTCGCTCATGGACTACCTCGTGCCCACCGCGAGCGAGTTCGTCCCGATCGAGATCCACCACCTCGCCGTGGCGGTACCCGACTCGCCCACCGGGACGAAGGGGGTGGGGGAGAGCGGCACCCTCGGGCCCGGGGCCGCGGTGGCGAACGCCGTCGCGGACGCCCTGGGGAGCGAGTGCAACACCCTGCCGGTCGGGCTGGAGTGGGCGCGCGCCGCGGCGCGCGAGCGGCTCGGCCGGGGCCGGGTGGGCTCGCTCGCCGGGGTCTCGGGGGCAACCACATGACCGCTGTCCACGAGCACCCCGTCGCGGCCCCGCTGGCCGCGGCCTGGCAGGTCCTCACCGCGGCGCAAGGCCGGCCCGGCCTGCTGACCAGAGCGGGGGAGGACCCGCCGGCTCCTCGGCCCCGGGTCCGGGTGACGCTGCCGGCCGGGGACGGCGGCCCGCCGTGCCGCGGCTTCCTGCACGTCGTGGACGCCGACGCGGATCGCCACGTCGCGACGTTGTCGTTCACCGGGGCGGAGCCGCGCACCGGAGCGATCACCAGGCTGCAGCTGCGGGTCCGCCTGCTCGGCACGGGCCCGCGGTGCACGCTGCGGGCGCAGCCGCAGGTCCTCGACGCCGGGGTTCCCGCCCATCCCGGCGCCGGTGCCGCGCTGGCCGCGCAGATCGCGGACGCCATCGAGGCGCGGTCCCGTGCCGGACAGGAGCAGCCGGCCCGGCCGGCGGCCCGGACCGTGGTCGCGGGGCTGGCCGCGTCGCTCCTGGCCGCCGTGGTCATCACC
Organism: Pseudonocardia bannensis; assembly: GCF_012911875.1. Lineage (GTDB taxonomy): Bacteria > Actinomycetota > Actinomycetes > Mycobacteriales > Pseudonocardiaceae > Pseudonocardia > Pseudonocardia bannensis. The sequence continues at coordinate 11,407 of NZ_JAAXKZ010000081.1, forward strand.
CGATGCCGCCGCGCCCGCCCCGGCCGGCGGCGCGGGCAGGAAGCTGGGGAGGGACCGTGAAACCCGCGCCGTTCCGGTACGAGAAGCCGCGAAGCGTGGAGCAGGCGTTGGCCCTGCTCGCCGCCGAGGACGAGGAGCCCAAGGTGCTGGCCGGGGGCCAGAGCCTGGTGCCGTTGATGAACTTCCGGCTCGCCCGGCCGAGCCTGCTCGTCGACATCAACGGGCTGGCCGAGCTGAGCTACATCCGCCGGGAGGGGTCCCGGCTGCGGATCGGGGCGCTGACCCGGCACGCCGTGCTCGAGGAGTCACCGCTGGTCGAACGGCACTGGCCCCTGCTCACCGAAGCCGTTCGGCTGGTCGGACACCCGCAGATCCGCAACGCGGGCACGATCGGCGGATCCCTGGCCCACGCCGATCCCACCGCGGAGCTCCCCGTCGCGCTGGCCGCGCTGGACGCCGGCTTCGTCGTGCGCTCCCGGTCGGGGGCGCGCGAGCTGCACTGGTCGGAGTTCTTCGTGGGCCAGCTGCAGACGTCGTTGCAACCCGACGAGTTGCTGGTGGAAACGGTGGTTCCGGCGCTCCCGGCCGGGACCGGGTGCCGGTTCGACGAGTTCACGCGCCGCCACGGGGACTTCGCGCTCGGGGGCTGCGCCGTCACGGTGTCGCTGGACCCCGACGGAGCGTGCACCCGGGCGGCCATCGCCCTCCTCGGGGCCGCGCCGACCCCGATCCGCGCGGCCCGGGCCGAGGCCGAGCTGGTCGGACGACCGGTGACCGCGGAGAGCGCCGCTCGCAGCGCGGCGCGGGCGGTGCAGGACCTGGACCCGACGTCCGATCTGCACGCCAGCGGCGAGTACCGCCGCGACCTCATCGAGTCGCTCGTGGCCAGGAGCCTGCTCACCGCGCGGGGCCGGGCCCGGGAAGGGGTGCCGGCATGACCAGGATCCGGATCACGGTGACGATCAACGGTGCGGTTGTCGAGCGGGCGGTGGACCCCCGCATGCTGCTCTCCGACTTCATCCGCCACGAGGCACGGCTGACCGGCACCCATGTCGGCTGCGAGCACGGCGTGTGTGGCTCCTGCACCGTGCAGGTCGACGGCTCACCCGTGCGGTCCTGCCTGCTGTTCGCCGTGCAGGTGGACGGCCGGGAAGTCCGCACCGTGGAAGCGCTCGCAGCGGAGCGCGACGGGGCGCTCCACCCGCTGCAGGAGGCGTTCCACGCCGAGCAGGGGCTCCAATGCGGGTTCTGCACCCCGGGCTTCCTCATGTCCGTCGAGCCCGTGCTCGACCGCGTCGAGGAGATGGACGATGCGCAGATCAGGGCGCTCATCAGCGGGAACCTGTGTCGATGTACGGGATACGAGGGCATCGTGTGCGCCGTGCGGGAGGCCGCGCGGAAGATGGCCTCCCCGAGCCGGTCTCGTCCCGGCGGAGCGAGCTAGACCAGACCGAGCCACGGCCGGATCAGCTCCTCCCCTTCCGCCTGTTCGGGTGGGTCGTCGCCCGGTTCCGGCTCACGACGGTGGTTCCTGGCGTCGGAGAATTCCGGCGGCGGCCCGGCTAGCGTGCTCGGCTGTGGGGAACCTTGCGCAGGAGCGCGCGGCCAGGGCGCTGCGTAGGCACGCCCCGGAGTTGGCCGGGGCCCGCATTCGGGAACTGGGCCGGGGGCTCGACCACGTCGTGCTGGTCGCCGGCGACCTTGTGCTCCGCGTCGCCGACCGTCCCGGTGTGGTGCGCGAGGCCCGGCTGCTCGAGATCGTCGCGCCGCGGGTGCCGCTTCCCGTCCCGCGGCCGCGCTTCGCCGACGCGGCGGCGGGTGTCCTGGCCTACCGGCTGCTGCCAGGACGACCGCTGCTCGGCCGTGCCGCCGCGCCCGGTACCGCCGCTCGGCTGGGCCGGTTCCTGCGCGCGCTGCACGCCGTCGACGTCGCCGCGGTCGCCGGCCTCGTCCCGGTCGAGGACGCCGACCCGGGCGAGTGGCTGGCCGATCTCGACGGGCCGCCCGAGCTCCTGCGGGTCGTGCACGCGTCCGTCCCGAAGCCGTCGGGGCGGCGCGTCCTGGCGCATGCAGACCTCGGTGCGGAGCACCTCCTCGACGACGGGGGCGGCGTGACCGGGGTGATCGACTGGTCCGACGCGGCGGTCACCGACCCGGCGCTGGATTTCGCGCGGCTGTACCGCGACTTCGGTCCGGGATTCCTTGCCGAGGCGCTGCGGGTCTACGGCGGCCTCGACGACGATGCCTTGCCGCGGATCACGTTCTTTGCGCGCTGCGCGGCGCTGGAGGACCTGGCCTACGGGCAAGCGAGTGGGCGCACCGGGTACGCCGAGGCCGCGCTGCGCAGCATCACCTGGCTGTTTCCCCGGTGAGAGCTCGAGGACCGCCTACAAGACGGCGGCCCCGCACCTGGCCGGCCCGCTCGAGCTCCAGCCGCGGTCTCCACGGGCGGTATCCGTCGTATCAACGCGTCGTCCGCCGACTCCTGGCTACACGCCGGCGTCCACCCGGCCTCCTCCAGCCCCGTCGAGGTGATCGACAAATGCGACACGCCCTCAAGCCCGTCCGCCACCGCCCCTGCATCCTGGGCGCCTGCCTCGTGCCTCCGTCACCGCGCGCCCTCACCCAGCTCTACACGCGCTTCGTCGAGCTGCGCGACGCCCGCCGGCTGCCCCCGGACCTGACCTTCGACCAGTACTACGCGGTGTGGCGCTCCGGGCGTCGTGGCGAGAACGTGGTCGGGCTCGACGACGGCGAGCTGCGGCAGGCCCCGAGCACCGATCGGGAGCTCATCACCCATCCGGATCGGCCCCTGCGCGGCGTGGTCCGCACGCTGGTCCTGCTCGTCGACTTCCCCGACGTGCCGCACGACCCGCACCGGGGGCCCGCGCACTACGAGCAGATGCTGTTCAGCGCCGACGCCACGTTCGTCACCGGCAGCATGCGCGAGTACTACCGCGCCGTCAGCGGTTTCGACGGCGCGGACGGCGGCATCGACGTGCAGGGCGAGGTCCACGGCTGGTTCCGCATGCCCAACCCGCTGAGCTTCTACACCGACGGCAACTCGGGCATGAACCTGAACTTCCCGCGCAACGCGCAAGGGCTGGCCCGCGACGCCGTCCGCGCGGCCCTCGCCGAGGGCATCGACTTCACCCCCTACGACGCGCTGGACGAGGGCCTGATCACCGCGCTGTTCATCGTCCACTCCGGCCGAGGCGCCGAGGAAACCCTCAGCAACGACGACGTCTGGAGCCACAAATGGCTCATTCCCGGGGACGTCCCGGTCGCGCCCGACCTGGCCGTGCGCACCTACCTCACGGTGCCCGAAGACTGCGCCATGGGCGTCTGCGCCCACGAGTGGGGCCACCTCGCCGCACGGTGGGCCGACTACTACGACACCGGCCAGCAGCAGCTCACCCGGTCGGCCGGCCTCGGCGACTACTGCCTCATGGCCGCCGGTTCCTGGGGCAACTCCGGCCTGACACCGACGTTCCCCAACGGCATGCTGCGCATGTTCCACGGCTGGACCGAACCGACGCTGGTCACCCGCACCACCTCCGACCTCGAACTCGCGCCGGCCGCAGAAGGCAGCGGCATGCTGTTCATCCAGAACCCGGACCGGATGACCGAGCGCCAGTACATCGTGGTCGAGTACCGGCGCCGCCGCGGCCAGGACGCGTTCCTGCCCGACGAGGGCATCGCGGTCTACGTCGTCGACGAGGCGATCGCCGACGTCGACGACGAGACCGCCCTGGCCATCGAGCTCCTGCAGGCCGACGGGCGCCGCGACCTCGGCAGGATCTTCGGCCGGGGCAACCGCGGCGACAGCAACGACCTCTACCCGTCGCTGGGCAACGCGCGGCTGGGCGAGAACACCCGCCCACCGCTCAACCTGCCCACCGGCAAATGGTCGGGCGTCACCATCAAAGTCCTCGGCACCCCGGGCGCCGACCGGATGACCGTGGACGTCTCCCTCACCTGAGACCGCGGGCGTCCCGGCGCCGACACGTGCGGCAGGCACTCGATGAGCCACGGGACGAACCGGACCTGCCGGCGCCGGCGACGATACGGCCGGAAGAAAACTTGCTCGTCCGTGTCGATCCTGGCGGCTCCCGTTCGACGAGGGAGCAGGAGGGCGCGAGCCGCGCCCCGGACCCGAGGGAGAAACCCCGTGAAGTACATGCTGATCATGCGTGCCACCGCCGAGGCCGTCGAGGCGTCGAAGACCATGGACTTCGAGAAGATCATCACCGCGATGGGCGAGTACAACGAGGCACTGATGAAGGCGGGGGTGCTCCTCGCCGGGGAGGGTCTCGCCGACGAGGCGGGTTTCGTGGTCGACTTCGACGCCGAGACGCCGATCGTCAGCGACGGCCCGTACGGGGAGACCCACGAGCTGTTCAGCGGCTTCTGGATCATTCAGACCTCCTCGGAGGAGGAGGCCCTCGAATGGGCGACCCGTTGCCCGCTCGGTCCCGGTTCCAAGCTGGAGGTGCGGCGCGTGACCGAGGCGAGCGACTTCGCGGAGTTCGCCGACAACGAGTACATCCAGAAGGAGGCCGGGTGGCGCAAGGAGCTCGGCACCGAGTGAGACGGGCGGGCCGAGGGAGCGACCGGCCGAACGGCTCGCGTTCCACGGCGTAGGAGCGACCCGATCCGGGGCGGCCGCGGGCAGGCCGCCCGAGGGGCCGCTAGCTCGCGGCCGGTCCGGGTCGCCGACGCCGATCATCGAGTTGCGCGTGACCAGGCGTGCCGACTCCTCCGCGCCGAGCGCGTCGGTGCCGGCCGCGGCCGGGGGACGCGTGGCACGTCAGGAACTCGATCCAGCGCCACGGTGATGCCGCCTGCTCGACATCCCCGCTCCTCGGCTCGGGTAGACGCGCTCACCCCCGGACGGGTCTCGACGGTCGGAGGTCGAGGTGCTGCGGACGTAGGGTCCGATGAGTTCTCGACGCGGATGGAGTCGCCACGGTCATGACCACCCAGATGCTGAAGACTCCCGAGGTCGACCTCGCCTACGACGTCCACGGCCCGCTGCCGACCGCCGACGGGCGCCCTCCGCTGGTGATGATCGGCCAGCCCATGGACGCCAGCGGCTTCGGCGCGTTGGTGGCGCAGTTCCCCGACCGCACCGTGGTCACCTACGATCCGCGCGGCCTCGGTCGCAGCACCCGCAAGGACGGCCGGGTGGACCATGCGCCCGGGATCCAGGCTGCCGACGTGCACACGGTCATCGAGGCGCTGGGCGTGGGCCCGGTCGAGATGTTCGCGAGCAGCGGCGGTGCGGTGACCGCGCTCGCCCTCGTGGCGGCCTATCCCGAGGACATGGCCATCCTGGTGGCGCACGAGCCGCCGCTCATTTCGGTGCTTCCCGACGCCCGGGCCGCCGAGCGGGCCCGGGCCGGCGTCCGGGAGGCCTACGAGGACCGGGGCGCGGGTGCCGGCATGGCGGCCTTCCTCGTGATGACGTCGTGGCGGGGGGAGTTCACCGATGACTACTTCGCCCAGCCGGCGCCGGATCCGGCCGCGTTCGGGATGCCGAGCGAGGATGACGGCTCTCGTGATGACCCGCTGTTGTCCGACCGGTCTTGGGCGGTCAGCGGCTACCGGCCCGATGTCGACGCGCTTGCCGCGGCGTCGACGCGCGTGGTGATCGCCGTGGGCGAGGAGTCGCTGGACACCTTCACCGGGCGCACCGCGGTGGCGACGGCCGAGCTGTTCGGTCAGCAGGCGACGGTGTTCCCGAGCCACCACGGCGGCTTCCTCGGTGGCGAGTTCGGTTACGCCGGGCAGCCCGAGGCCTTCGCGCGCAGGCTGCGCGAGGTCCTCGACGATGCCGGCTGAGGTTGTCCTTCTCCTCCTCACGCGGTGTTCGTCCGACTTCCCGGCGCTCGGGCACACGGCGGGCCGGCGGACACCGCGTGACATGCAGTGGCGTGACGACGATCAGCCCGGTAGCTGCATGCCGCGTCACCAGCAGCGGGTCCGGCCGCCGGCCCGCCACGATGACCCCTGATGCAGCACGTCGGTCAGCACCCCCGGCAGCGCACCTTGCGAGCGAAGCCCTGCCGCTCACATCGTCCGGAGCCGCGCTCGGCGAGGCGCTCCTGGCTCGTGCGGGCAGGCCCCTGGACCCGCAGGATCGACGATCGCAACATTCCGTCGCGACCCTGCAGGGCTGCGTGCCACGCATCGACGTGAACATCCCCGCGCCGGACGGCCGGTGCCCCGCCACCCTGCACCTGCCCGACGGCGAAGGGCCCTGGCCCGCGGTCCTCCTGTTCCCCGACGCGGGCGGGGCCAGGGAGACGTTCCGCGAGATGGCCGACCGGGTCGCGGCGATGGGGTATGCGACCCTGCTGCCCGACGTCTACTACCGGGCGGGGGACTGGGCGCCGTTCGACACGGCGACCGCGGTCGGCGACCCGGAGGAGCGGGCGCGGCTCGGCGAGCTGATGGGCGGGCTGACGCGCGAACGGATCGTCGCCGATTCCGGGGCGTTCCTGGAGTTCCTGCTCTCGCGGCCGGAGGTCACCGGAGCCGCGGTCGGGACCACCGGGTACTGCAGGGGCGGGCGGATGTCGCTGATCGCCGCCGCGGCGCACCCGGACCGGATCGCGGCGGCGGCGTCGTTCCACGGCGGACGGCTCGCCGTAGCCGACCACCCGGAGAGCCTGCACCGCGCCGCCGACCGGATCAGGGCGACGGTGTACGTCGCCGGCGCCGTCGAGGACGGGTCGTTCACCGCGGAGCAGGGCGAGCTGCTGCGGAAGGCGCGGTCAGACGTGGGCGTGCAGCACACGGTGGAGTTCTACCCCGCCCGCCACGGGTTCGCGGTGCCGGACAACCCCACCTACGACCCGGACGCAGCGGCCCGGCACTGGGCCGCGCTCAAGGAGCTGTACCGCGCCCACTTCCAGGGCTGATCAGGTGCCGGCCTCCGGTCACGGCCTGCCGACCGACATCGTCCGTGCAGGTCGGAGCGGGCACTGGCAACGTCGGCAGAGCTACGCCCTGGCTGGTGGCCGAGCTACGCGGTGGGCGGCGCCTCGACCACGACGACATGATTGCCGTCCGGATCGCGCAGCATGAACATCAGGGGGGCTCCGGGCGTGCGCTCCGGCGCCGGATCGAGGTCGATGCCGCCGAGAGCGCTCAGCCGTGCGTGCTCGGCCATGACGTCCTCGGTTTCCACGCCGATCGAGCTACCGCCGGGCTCGTCGAACATCGGAGGATTGAGCGCCAGCCGCGTCCGCGACCCGGGCGGGGCCACCTCCAGCCAGCGCATCTCGCCGTGCTCTCCGAAGCGGGTGTCGCCGCGCACTTCGAAGCCGAGCTTCTCGGTGTAGAACGCCAGGGCGGCGTCCTGGTCGGCCACGGTGAACATCGCCACGCCGATGTTCGAGACGGTTGTCGGTGTTCCAGGGGTAGTCGTCATGTCCTTCTCGACTCGCCGAGCCGGCCGAACTCATCGGTTCCGCCGAATCTTCTTCACCGCGGCCATGGCGGTCAGCCGATCACCTGGACGGTGATGCCGTCCAGGTCCAGACCGGCCCCGGCGGTGTCCGCGATGACCGTCGGCAGCGCCGGCCGGGCGCCCAGGGCCGGGCAGCAGCGGTCGCGCAGGGACCGCCCGGCGCCGCGGGTGCGGGTCCACAGCTTCGCGGCGGTGACCGCGTCGGCCGCGGTCAGTGGCTGCACCCGGGCCCGAGGGTGCGCAGCCGGGTGCTGGCCCGGTCGGCGTCGACGCCGTGCCCCGCTGCACAGCGGCATGGCACGGGACCGGCACCGGTGTGGTGCGCCGGTTGCTGCACACCGGGGCAGGGGGCGCACCCTGCGGGCCGGCGCCGGCCAGTCGACGTGGCCCACCCATCACGGGACTCAGCACCTCACCGAGCTGCTCACCCAAGCGGTCGCCGATCCTTCTGATCCGTCCACGCTGGCCCGACATCCATCCTCCCACTGGACGCTGAGCACGCCGACGAGGTAGGCGGCCCCGCCGACCACGATGGCGGGCAACCCGTTGTCCGCCAGGGTCTCAAGCGCTCGTCTGCGGATACTGCAGGGCTCCGCCCTCTGGCCATCCGACCCCGTGACCGCCGGCGATAGTGCTCCGAATAATGACCGGACAACTGATTTTGAGAATGGAACGACCCGGGAAATGTCCGACCGGATCGGCCGCACACAGGACTTCCGCGAGGTTCGCGATTATTGCGGCGGCTCGGCTCGGCAATGGTCACTATCTGTGGCCGGAGCTGGGCCGCCGCGGTCGATGACTGCGCCACCGCGCCTCGCCGCCGCGCCGTTTCGCCTGGTCGTCGGCGACGATTGTCACTGGTTCCCGAGGCCCCCGCCCGAACGGGTGATCTTCGCCGCCGGTCCGCCGGGCGCGTACGAGACGTGTGAGCAGCCCGATTTGACCGGATTATGAGTGACCAGCGCGACGGGAAGCGGCCAATCAGGGTCCATTCGCGCGATGGGATAGCGCCGGACGGGGGCCGATGATCGGTGTCGTTGGCACCGAATGCCACGATCTCTGGCATGCGCTTCATTCGACTGCTCGCCGCTCGACGTCATGTCGACCTGCGGCGTCAGGCGAGCGCGCTGTGTAGCGCAGCGGTGAGCTGAGCCCCGGGTCCCGTTCCGGATCCGCCCTCCGCTCGCCGCCACCCGGCGCCGCCGCCCGCCCCCGGTCCGGCCCGCTCCGACACGAGGGCTCCCCGTCCGACCGGAGCACCGGGCCGTCCTACGAGGCGACGGCACCTCCCCCGCGGCCCCGGCCGCCCGTCGGAGCGCCCGCACGTCCGAGCGGTGCGCCCGGATCGTGATTGTCCACATCGGATGGTCGCGGATTCCCGCGTGCTCGCTCGCTGGTGCACCCGGACCGCGACCGCTTCCCGACGACCACGTACGACAGGAGTGACCCGTGCCCCGACACCGCCACCGACCTCACCGGTCGGCGCCCATCTCCCGGCTGCTCGCCGGTGGGGTGGCCGTCGTCGGATCTGCCCTCGTCGGCCTCTCGGCGCCCGCCCAGGCCGCTACCCCGGACCTGGTGCCCGACCTCGCGCCGGCGCTGACCGCGCACAACGACGTCGAGCCGGCCCCGGCGCCGGCCGCGCCTTACGTGGAGCCGTCCACGTCGGTCTTCCCGGACGGCGACGTCCTGAACCAGCTGCGCGACGTCGCCCCCGCGGGTGTGCCCGCTGCCGGGCTCGTGCAGTCGGCCCTGGGCTCGACGAAGATCATCCCGAACTGAGGACCCGATGAGAACTCCCAACATGGGGCGCGCCGCCCGCAGAGCGCTCGTCGGGCTCCTCGCCCTGGGCCTGGTCACCGGTGTGACGGCGCTGCCCGCGAGCGGCGACGCCTATGCCGACGTGCAGACCGTGCGCTCGTACGTCAAGGGTGCCGACGGCAAGGACTACTGGGTCGAGAACAACATCGACCCGGACGTCGCCGCCGACGCGCACAAGGCCGCGGGCGGCAAGCGCCCCGAATACCTCGTCGTGTGGGCCGGTGACGAGAACGTCGCCGACACCGTCGTCCCGGACGTCCAGAACCTGCCGGGCTCGCTGCGGAACACCGTGGACAAGGTGCGCGATGCCGCACCGGGGCCGGACTTCATGGCCGTCGTCGACGTCACGAAGGGCTCGCCGAACTACGGCAACGTCGTCAACACCGCGACCGTGGGCCCGCTCGTGGAGAACGAGCCGCACCACATGCAGTACTCGTGGCGCAAGGGCGACAAGATCTACGCGGGCGGCCTCTTCAGCGCGGCCACCTACGTCTTCGACGTGTCCGCGCTGCCGGAGCTCAAGCTCTCCGGTATCAGCCTCCCGTCGCAGACCCTCTGCGGGTCGGTGCCGGACGCGTACTGGGTCCTGAACGATGGAACGGCCTACGGCACCTACATGGGCGGGCCGGTCGTGCCCGGGCCCTACTCGCCAGACGTGCGGTGGTGGTGGCTCCTCCTTCGCTACTCCGCGGCGGCGGAGCAAGATATGCATTTTCCCGGGGAAAACGCGACAGCACGCCTGGCAGCGTGCTGGAGGGGGAGTGATGATGGCGCTTAATGATCTTGGCCGGAGTTGCTCACCGAATTTCCCCACTCGGTGGCGCTGGTCAGGATAGGGGTCGGCGGGTGTTTCCGGTCGTGGCGCGCCGGAGGGTGTCGGTGCGGGCGTGGTGGTCGCGCAGCCGGTAGGAGTCGCCGTCGAGGTTGAGCACGACGGAGCGGTGCAGGAGGCGGTCGAGCATGGCGGCGGCGACGGTGGTGTCGCCGAGGATCTCGCCCCAGGACCCGACGCCGCGGTTGGTGGTCAGGACGATGCTGGTCTTGGTGTAGCGCTGGGCGACGACCTGGAACAGGGCGGACGCGGCCTCGGCGGGCAGCGGGAGGTAGCCGAGCTCGTCGATGACCAGCAAGGTGGGGCCGGCGAAGAAGCGCATGGTGTAGGCCCAGCGGCCCTCGATGGCGGCGCGGTGGCAGCGGGCGGCGAGGTCGGCGGCGGAGGTGAAGTAGGTGCGGTAGCCGGCCTCGGCGGCTTTGCGGGCGAGCCCGACGGCGAGGTGGGTCTTGCCGGTGCCGGGTGGCCCGATGAGCAGGACGTTGGTGGCGGAGTCGAGGTAGCGACAGGTGGCCAGCTCGGTGACCAGCGCACGGTCGACGGCGGGTTGGGCGTCGTAGTCGAAGTCCTCGAGGGTCGCGGGGGTGGGCAGGGAGGCGAACCGCAGCCGCCCGGCCAGGCGGCGGGCCTCGGTGGCGTCGACCTCGAGGGCGAGCAGGCGTTCCAGCGCGGCGGTGAGCGAAAGCTTCTCGGTGGCGGCGTGGTCGAGCACGGCGGGCAGTGCCTCGGCGGCGGTGTGCAGCTTGAGCGCGGCGAGGTGGCCGCGCAGCTGCTGGTAGAGCCGCGCCTGGGCCGGGGTGCTCGGGTCGGGTGCGCGGGCCGAGGTGTCGGCGCCGGAGCCCTCACCGCCGGTGGTGGTGCTGGTGGTGGTCATCGGAGGGTGTTCCTTCCCTGGGCTGCGGCGGCGTAGCGGGCGAGGTCGACCACGACCTCGTTGCTCCCCGTTCCGGTTGTGGTGTCTGTTGTGGACGGTGTGGGGTCCGGTGCCGGCTCGCCCGGGTGGGCGCGCAGCGTGGCGGCCGCGGCTCGGGCGGCCGGACCGGGCGGGATGCGCTGCTTGCGGCGGTGTGGTGGCGCGTCGGTGAACGCGGCCAGCGCGGCCCGTTCCAGCGCCAGGACGTGTCCGGTGTCGCGGACGGTGGCCCCGGCCCCGGCGGGAGCGAGCCGGTGGCGGGCGATCACCGTCCTGGCGGCGGTGGAGATGTCGATGCTCGTCGCCCCGAGCCGGAGCGTGACCTGGACCTGCGCGCGGGCAAACTCGGGGGGAACCGAGTAGTGGTTGCCGCGGAAGGACACCAGCGCCTGCGCCGAGACCGTGCGGTCGACGTGCAGGACGGCGGGGAACGGTGCCGGCAGCCCGGCCAAGGGTTCGGTCGCGGCGAGGGTGACCACGGTGGCCTTCCCGTCGCCGGTGGGACGCAGGCGGGTGTCGCCGCGCAGCGCGCACCACCGGTCCAGCGACGCCTGCGCCGCCTCGGTCGAGGTCTCGTCGGCCAGGGTGCGCCACCAGCGCTGCGCGGCGGTGTGGTTGGCCTTCTCCACCACGCCCTTGCGGTTCCCGCGCCGCGGCGGGCAGATCGCCACCGACACCCCGTAGTGCTTGGCGACCGCGGCGAACGACGCGGTCACCACGCCGGAGGCGGGGTGGCAGACCGTGGCCATCCGGTCGAACCGCCAAGTGTGGGTCAACCCGCCGAGTGCGGCGGTGATGCGGTGCAGGGCGTCGATCAGGTGTGGTTGGTCGGTGGACTCGGCCAGCACCCCGCGCCAGCGCCCGGAGTGTGCGAGCGCCCCGACCAGCAAAAATGCCTTCGCGCCCCATCCCCAGTGCGTGGGCGGGTCCGGGAGCTCGAGCCAGTCGAACTGGGTCTCGACACCGGGCGGGTGCTCGATCACCGAGACCGGGCGGCCCTTTGCGGGTCGGCAGGACTCGCAGGCCGGGCGGAGCCCGCGGGCCCGGAGTTGGCGGGTGAACGTGGGATAGGAGCGCTGATAGCCGAGCTCGAGGAGCTCGTCGAACAGCGTGGTCGCCCACAGGTGCGGGTCCTCGGCGAGGCGCTCGCGGCAGTAGACGGCGAACGGCTCGAACGGGTCCGGTTCGGTGCGTCGGCGCCGGCCGGCGACCCTGTCTCCGTTGAGGTAGGCGCGGATGGTCTTGCGGTCATGGCCCAGATGCCGGGCGATCGCGGAGATCGTCCAGCCCCGGCGGTGGAGCGCGTGTGCGTCCACGTCGTCCTCCCGTGTGAGCATGAGAGGTGGAGGTCCCTTCGGGCTGCGGGTGGTGAGAGACCAGCAGCTTCGAGGGGACCTCCGCCGTCTCGGCGGAGCCACGCGGGTGGGGAATTTCAGTGAGCAGCTGTCGGTTCCGGGTGAACTCTGACCCTCGGCTTCCGGGTGAACGTTGACCCACCTCTGACGATCATGAGGTGTTGAGGGTGGAGGACTGGGCGGAGATCCGCCGGTTGCACCGGTCCGAGCAGATGCCGATCCGGGCGATCGCCCGGCATCTGGGGATCTCGAAGAACACGGTGAAAAGGGCGTTGGCCCGTGATGCGCCACCGAAGTACGAGCGGCCGGCGAAGGGCTCGATCGTCGATGCGGTCGAGCCTCAGATCCGGGAGCTGTTGCGGGCGTTTCCGGAGATGCCCTCGACGGTGATCGGGGAACGGATCGGGTGGACGCGGGGCCGGACGGTGCTGTTCGACCGGATCGCCGAGCTCCGGCCGTTGTTCCGGGTCCCGGACCCGGTCTCGCGCATCGACTACCGGCCCGGCGAGCTGGCGCAGTGTGACCTGTGGTTCCCGCCGGTGGACATCCCCGTCGGGTTCGACCAGGTGGTGCGGCCACCGGTGCTGGTGATGGTGTCGGGCTACTCGCGGATCATCACTGCCTGAATGATCCCCTCACGGCAGAGCGAGGACCTCCTTGCCGGGCACTGGGATCTGCTCTCGGGCTGGGGTGCGGTGCCGCAGGCACTGGTCTGGGACAACGAGTCCGCGGTGGGCTCCTGGCGGGGCGGGCGCCCGCAGCTGACCGAGGCCATGCAGGGCTTCCGCGGCGCATTCGGGATCACCATCGTGCAGTGCCGGCCGCGCGACCCAGAGGCCAAGGGCCTGGTGGAACGCGCCAACGGCTACTTGCAGACCTCGTTCCTGCCCGGCCGCAGCTTCACTGGCCCGGCGGACTTCAACAGCCAGCTCACCGCCTGGCTGACCCGCGCCAACAGCCGCTGGCATCGGCGGATCGGCGCCCGGCCGATGCAGCGCTGGGACAGCGACCGGGCCGCGATGCTCACCCTCCCGCCGGTCGCCCCGACCGTCGGATGGCGGTTGGGCACCCGCCTGGCGCGGGATCACTACCTGCGCTGCGATGGCAACGACTACTCGGTCCACCCGTCGGTGATCGGTCGCCGTGTCGAGTTGGTCGCCGATCTCGAGCAGGTCGTGGTCACCTGCGACGGCGTCGAGGTCGCCCGCCACCAGCGCTGCTGGGCACGCCACCAGAGCCTGACCGACCCCCTGCATGCCGCCGCCGCGGTCCGGCTCCGCTCCGCGCACCGCGCCCGGTTCCGCCCGAGCCGGGATGCGCTGGTCGAGTACCGCGACCTGGGCGACTACGACCGGGTCTTCGGACTCGACCCCGCCGAGCCCACGACCGCGGTGAGTGCCTGATGCCCACCACCAAGAACACCACGGCCAGCGCGAGCAGCGGCCGCAACCTCGCCTCTGAGCTGGCCTACCTGACCCGGGCGCTCAAGGCGCCGTCGCTGGCCGGGGCGATCGAGCGTCTGGCCGAACGAGCCCGGGCCGAGGGGTGGACGCATGAGGAGTTCCTGGCCGCCTGCCTGCAACGCGAGGTCGCCGCCCGCGAATCCCACGGCGGCGAGGGCCGGATCCGCGCAGCGAGGTTCCCCGCGCGCAAGTCGTTGGAGGACTTCGACTTCGACCACCAGCGCTCCCTGAAACGGGAGACGATCTCGCATCTGGGGACGCTGGACTTCATCACCGCCCGCGACAACGTGGTGTTCCTCGGCCCGCCCGGCACCGGCAAGACCCACCTGTCCATCGGCCTGGGGATCCGAGCCTGCCAGGCCGGGCACCGCACCCTGTTCGCCACCGCCGCCCAATGGGTCGCCCGCCTCGCCGAGGCCCACCACGCCGGTCGACTGCAAGACGAACTCCTCAAGCTCGGCCGCGTCCCGCTGCTGATCATCGACGAGGTCGGCTACATCCCGTTCGAGGCCGAAGCGGCGAACCTGTTCTTCCAGCTCGTGTCCTCCCGCTACGAACGCGCGTCCCTGGTCGTCACCTCGAACAAGCCCTTCGGCCGCTGGGGCGAAGTGTTCGGCGACGACGTCGTCGCCGCCGCGATGATCGACCGCCTCGTCCACCACGCCGAGGTCATCTCCCTCAAGGGCGACAGCTACCGGCTCAAGGACCGCGACCTCGGCCGCGTCCCCGCGAGCAAGACCGACAACTGAAGACCAGCAGCAATCAGGTGGGTCAGATTTCAGACGGACCACGCCGGGTCAGGGTTCGGCCGGTATTGACAGCAGCTCTGGGGAGATTCACCTGAGCGCCGTCAGTGATGACCGGGCCAAGCCGACGCCCACGCGCTGAGGGTGCCGTCCGCACAAGGTCACGGTCATGTTCTCCGAGATGGAGCTGGCGATGGTAACCACGGCTGCAGTGCGGCGGACCTCGCTCCGGGAGCGTGGCTTGGCGGGGCCGGGGTGCGGGCGGCCGAGGCTGTGCCAGGACCGGCCTCGGCGTGGGGCCCGGTGATGCAGGAGCTGATGGGGCTGCGGGCTGAGCTGGTGGAGAATCGGCGGGTGCTGCGCAATCAGCTACCTCGTCCTCAGTGACCTCCGCCCGCCGCGGCGCGGCATCTTCGTGCAGCGTGTGGCGAGGGGCCGATCGATCCTGCGTCCGTGGTCGTGCGCCGATTGCGGTGACGGCCGCAGGACGACCCGGGCATCTGCCTCAGCCAGGGCGCTGTGTTGTGTTGTCGTGGCCAGACGCTGCATCAGTGCAGGTGCAACGTGGCGCGGTGACCGCTCGCGCATCGGGGTCGAGGCGAGCGCGAGCGGTGGCGAGTGCGAGGGCAACGTGGCCGGTGATTCGGTCGGCGTCGGCTGCCCAGGACGCCTCCTGCTCGGTATCAGGTACCGAGTAGCAGGCGACCAGCAGGTTCGAGAGGTCCAGCAGGAGGTCTTCAACTGCTTGGACACGGGTCGTGCCGCGAATGAGTGTCATGGTGGGGCTCTTCCATCGGCTGCTTCGGCAGCGGTGGTTACGGGCGTCGGGTCAGGGCCAGATCAGGCTGTCGGCGAGGCCGAATGCCCTGGCCTCGTCGTAGGTGAGGAGCTCGTGAGGGTTGTCCCGGAGGGCTTGCAGCACGATGAGCGCGGCGAAGTGACGTTCGTCGGGGTCGCGCAGCAGGCGGCGGCCGGTCGAGGCTGTGGTTGCGATGAAGGCGAGCGGTGTGCTCGGGCCGTTGCAGGTCCCTGCGATCACAGTCCACGCCGGGTCGCACATGGCCCTGCGGGCGTGCAGCGCGGTCACTGAGGGGGTCTTGTCGACCCGGCAGTCGAGTCCGGCTCGTCGGACGATCTGAGCGACCAGCTGCAGGTCCATGGTTCCTCCGACGTCCTGGCCGGTCGCGTGGCCGTTGCTGGTGGTGGCGTTCAGGTGAGTCATCGTCTGATCGCCAGTGAGGTCGGCAGGGGGTCGCTGTGGAGCTGCTCGGCGGGTATACCGGCGGCGTGGAGCTGGTCGAGGGCCGCTGCCTGCATGCGGGGTGGCCCGCAGACAACGATGTCGTGGTGCTGCCAGACCCGGGCCCGCAGGGCGGTTCCGACCAGGGAGCCGGGCCGGTGGGTGCCAGTGGAGGGGACGACCGGGGTGACGGTCAGCCAGGGCCGGTGACGGTCGCGCGGGCCGTTGGTGAGGAGGGCGCGGAGCTCGTTCTTGCTTCGGGCGGCCGCGTAGAGGTGTGTGCGCGGCGGGTCGTCGTGGGTGTCGAGGGCGGCGATCAGGGCGTTGAGTGGGGCGAGGCCGGTTCCTTGACCGAGCAGGAGTAAATCCCTGGTCGTGCTGAGGGCGTCCGGGAGCCGTCCGAGCGGTGGGCCGATCCGCCAGGTGTCCCCTGGCCGGATCCGGGCGACCAGGGCGGGGCTGACCAGCCCGCCGGGCAGCGCGCGAACGTGGAAACGCAGCACCCCGTCGGGG
>NZ_JAAXKZ010000082.1 GCF_012911875.1 Pseudonocardia bannensis
GAGGGCGGGCCGGGCCATCTCGCTCCACGCCGCCACGGCCGCGGACCGGCAGTACCGCCACTCCCAGCGGTCTCCGAGGTGGGCGAGGTGCGCGGCGACCTCGGCCTCCACCAGGTCCTCCGCTATCCCCGCCCACCGCTGCGCCTTGTCGGCACGGGCGCTCTCGACGTCCGGGTAGGACTCGTCGGTACGGGTCTCCTCGGCGGTCTCCAGCATGTCGTCGGGGTCGAGCCCGATCGCCGGGTCCAGCAGCACCAACCGCTCCACCCGGTCCGGTGCCGCCCGCGCCAGGTGCACGGCGATGGCCCCGCCGTAGGAGTGCCCGATGACAGCGGCGTCCTCGATCTTGAGCCGGTCCAGGACCGCCAGCGCGTCCGCGACGTGCTGCTCGATGCCCCAGGGTGGGCTCCACGACGAGCGGCCGTGCCCGCGCAGGTCCACCCCGATCCAGCGCAGTTCGGGCAGCGCGTCGGCCAGCGACTGCCAGCGGGCGCCGTGACCGGTCACCCCGTGCAGGGCGAGGACGGGGATGCCGGCGGGGGAACCGAAGGTATGAACGTGCAACCGGCGGGCCTTCTCGGACACGATCGTGATCGTGCCAGCCCGGGGTGAGCGCCCGACTGTCGGTGGGGCGTGGTTGCATCGCCGACGTGGCCCGCTTCGACCGCACGCGCACCGGCCCGGGTGTCACCCCTGGTCCGGCGCCCGAGCTCGTCCGCCGGCCCACGATGCCGGCCCGCGAGCCGGAGTGGGACGAGGCGGCCCGCCGCGTCCTCGAGCACCGGGCCGGCCCGTTGCGGGTCGTGGGCGGGCCGGGTACCGGCAAGACGACGCTGCTGCTGGCGTCGGTCGCCCGGCGGGTCCGCGAGGGCGTCGATCCCGAGCGGATCCTGCTGCTCGTGGGCAGCCGCCGCGCGGCGGGGGAGCTGCGGGAACGGCTCACCGAGCAGTTGCACGTGCCGGGTCACCACGCCACGACCGGCGGGATCCGCACCTCGCGCGAGACGCTCGTCCGCACCGTGCACTCCTACGCGTTCGGTGTGCTGCGGCTGCACGCGGCGCGCAACGACGATCCGCCGCCGCGGCTGCTGGCGAGCGCCGAGCAGGACGCACTCGTGCGCGACCTGCTGGCCGGCGAGCTCGCCGGTGCGGCGCCCGACTCGGGCTGGCCCGACCGGCTGCGCCCGGCGCTCGGCCTGCCCGGGTTCGCCGCGGAGCTGCGCGAGCTGCTGCTGCGCGCGGCCGAGCGCGGGCTCGGCCCCGACGGGCTCACCGAGCTGGGCCACCGGCACGAGGTCCCGGAATGGGTGGCTGCGGGCCGGTTCTTCCGCAGCTACGAGCACGTGATCATGCTGCGGGGCGCCGCCGGCCGGGGGGCGCCGCAGGCCACTGCCCCGGCGCTCGACTCGGCCGAGTTGGTGTCCGCGGCGCTCGACGCGCTGGCCGCTGACCCGGAGCTGCTCGCCGCCGAGCGGGAACGGGTCCGGCACCTGCTGGTCGACGACGCGCAGGATCTCGATCCGCAGCAGATGGAGCTGGTCCGGGCGCTCGGGGTCACCGCGGAGACGACCCTGCTGGCGGGCGATCCCGACCAGGCGGTGCTCAACTTCCGCGGTGCCGACCCGGCGGGCCTGCGCGCGATGGAGGTGCAGACGGCCGTCCTCACGGTCGACCACCGCAGCGCCGACGAGTTGCGTGCCGCCGCGGCACGGCTGGTCGCGAGGCTGCCGGGGGCCGGGGAGGGCCGTGAACGGGTCGCGCCGCCGCGGGACGTGGCCGACGAGTCCCGCGATCCGGGATCGGTGCGGGTCCGGGTGTTCTCCTCGCCGGCGAGCGAGGCCGGCTGGGTCGCCGACCAGCTGCGCCGGGCGCATCTGAACGACGGGGTGCCGTGGTCGGAGATGGCGGTCCTGGCCCGCTCGACGCGGCGCGCGCTGCCTGCGTTGCGGCGCGCCCTGGTCGCCGCCGGGGTGCCGATCTCGGCGCCACCCGACGAACTCCCGCTGGCCCGGCAGCCCGCCGTGCTGCCGCTGCTGCTCGTGTTGCGCGCCGCCACCCGGCCCGAGGAGCTCGACGCCGACGCCGCCACCGCGCTGCTCACCTCCTCGCTCGGGTCGGGCGACCCGATGCGGATGCGCCGGTTGCGCCGCGGGCTGCTGCGGCTGCACGCGGCGGGGCAGCGCGGCGGGGCACCAGACACCGGCGACGCCGATGCCGGTGCCACCGACGCCCCGCCGGCCTCTCCCGGTGCCCACGCCGCAGCCGACGGCGCCGGTCAGAACGGCGCCGGGCTCGACGGCGCCGGGCTCGACGGCGCCGGACCCAGCGGCATTGCCCCGGACCACAACGCGGCCCGCCACGACACGGCCGGCGGCAACGCGGTCAACGGCGCTGCAGCCCACGCCACAGCCGACGACCTGGCCGCCGAAGCCGAGCGCTCCGGCAGCGATCCGCTGCTGGTGGAGGCCCTGCGCTCGGCTGCGTACGGGCGGCCAGACCCGCTCGCGGCGCTCCCCCCGAACGAGACCGCTCCGCTGCGCAGGGTCGGTGCCCTGCTCGCCACCGCCGGGGCCGCGGCCCGGGACGGGCAGAGCGTGGAGGAGGTGCTCTGGCGGGTCTGGCAGCAGTCGGGGCTGGCCCAGCGGTGGGCCGAGGCGAGCGCCCGGGGCGGGCCGGTGGGTGCGGCCGCCGACCGGGATCTCGACGCGGTCCTCGCGCTGTTCGACGCCGCGGCCCGCTACACCGACCGGCTGCCCGGGGCCGATGTCGCGGGGTTCACCGAGTACCTCGCCGATCAGCAGCTCCCGGGCGACACGCTGGCCCCGCAGACCCCGCGGGGCGAGGCGGTCTCGCTGCTCACCGCCCACGCGGCGCGCGGCCGGGAGTGGCAGGTCGTCGCGGTGCCGGGTGTGCAGGAGGGCAGTTGGCCCGACCTGCGGCTGCGCGGCAGCCTGCTGGGCAGCGAGCGGCTCGTCGACCTGATGGCCGGGGTCGCCGAGCCCGGCCCGGGTGGTGCGGACACCGTCTCGCGGATCGCCCCGCTGCTGGCCGAGGAGCGCCGGCTGTTCTACCTCGCCTGCACCCGCGCGAAGCAGACACTGCTGGTCAGCGCGGTGCAGGGGGAGGACGAGCAGCCCTCCCGCTTCCTCGACGAGCTCGACCCTGTGCCCGCCGGGCCGACCGAGGGCCGGGTCGTACACAAGCCGGCCCGGGCGCTCGTGCTGGCCGAGCTGGTCGGCGAGCTGCGCCGCGCGGTGTGCGAACCCGACAACGGCGACCCGGTCCGCGCCGATCGGCGCCGGCGGGCCGCGGCGCAGCTGGCCCGGCTCGCCGCCGAGGGGGTCCCGGGTGCGCACCCGCGCGACTGGTACGGCCTCGCGCCGCCCTCCACCGAGGCGCCGCTGCGGGTGGCCGGGGAGGTCGTCCCGGTGTCGCCGTCGGACGTCGAGAAGATCGTCGCGTGCCCGTTGCGCTGGGTGCTGGAGCGCCACGGTGGTGGCGAGGTGGGTGCTCTCGCAGCGGTGACCGGATCGCTCGTGCACGCGCTCGTCCAGGCCAGCGCGGCGGGAGCCGACCGCACCGAGCTGGAGGATGCGCTGCGCTCGGCGTGGTCGCGGCTCGACACCGGGGCGCCGTGGTTCGGGCGCCGGGAGTTGCGGCGGGTGCGCGCGATGCTGGCGGCCTTCGACGACTGGGTGCGCTCGAGCCGGGCCGAGGGTCTGCGGCTGGTGGCGGTCGAGCACCCGGTGCAGCTCGACCTGGCCGGCCCGGACCCGGAGAGCGCCGAGCCCGACGCCCCGGGCGGGCGGCGGGGCGGCCCGTGGCTGCGGCTGCGCGGCCGGGTCGACCGGCTGGAGGTCGACGCGCAGGGCCGGCCGGTGGTCGTCGACGTCAAGACCGGGAAGACCGCGGTGTCGGCCCGGCAGGCGGCCGAGCACCCGCAGCTGGCCGTCTACCAGCTGGCCGCGGCGCTCGGCGCGTTCAGCGAGCTGGTCGGCGCGGACGCGCCGCCCGGCGGTGCCCGGTTGGTGTACCTCGCCGACCGCAAGGCGGCGGGGCAGCCCAAGGAGCCGTCCCAGCCGCCGCTGGACGAGGCCGCGGTGGTCCGCTGGCGCGAGACCGTCGAACACTGTGCCGAGGAGACGTCGGGCGCGACGTTCGTCGCCCGGGTCGGGCCGGACTGCGACCGCTGCCCGGTCCGGACCAGCTGTCCGGCGGTGGAGTCCGGCCGCCCCGTGACGGACGGCTAGCCGTGCGGACCGACATCGTGGGATCCCTGAGGAGAACGCACCTGTGCAGCTGACCCCGGCGACCCTGGCCTCGGCCCTCGGGCTGCCCCCGCCCACCGAGGAGCAGGCCGCGGTCATCGCCGCGCCGGCCCGTCCGGCCCTGGTGGTGGCCGGTGCGGGGGCCGGCAAGACCGAGACCATGGCGGCCCGGGTGGTGTGGCTGGTGGCCACCGGCCAGGTCCTGCCGGAGCAGGTGCTCGGGCTGACCTTCACCCGCAAGGCCGCCCAGCAGCTGGGGGTGCGGGTGCGCTCGCGGCTGCGCAGGCTGGCCGGTTCCGGGCTGCTCGACGAGCTCGATCCGGGCGGGCAGCGCCGTGCCGCCGTCCTGGCCGGCGAGCCGACGATCTCGACCTACCACGCCTACGCCGGCCGGCTGGTCGGTGAACACGCACTGCGGCTGCCTGCCGAGCCCGCGGCACGGCTGCTCGGCGAGACGGCGGCCTGGCAGCTGGCCCACCGGGTCGTCTCCACCTGGGCCGCGGATCTCGAGATCGACCGGGTGCCGGCGACCGTCACCGGCTACCTGCTGTCGCTGGCCGGGGAGCTCGGCGAGCACCTCGCCGAGCCCGACGCCGTGCGCCGGGTGGCCGAGCGGATGGTCGCGATACTGGAGGCGGCCCCCCGCGGCAAGGGCCAGCGCGCCGAGCCGTCGCAGGGTTACAAGAAGTGGATCGACACCCAGCGGCTGCGGGTCGAGCTGCTCCCGCTGGTGGAGGCCTTCGCCGCGCGCAAGCGATCCGAGCGGGTGATCGACTTCGCCGACCAGATGGCGATCGCCGCGCGCGTCGCCGAGGGCCATCCCGAGGTCGGGGAACTCGAGCGGTCCGCCTACCGGGCCGTGCTGCTCGACGAGTACCAGGACACGGGGCACGCCCAGCGGGTGCTGCTGCGGGCCCTGTTCGGCACGGTGCCAGGCGAACCGCAGCGCGCGGAGCCGCTGTCGGTGACCGCGGTCGGCGACCCCTGCCAGTCGATCTACGGCTGGCGCGGTGCGAGCGCGGGCAACCTGGCCCGGTTCCGCACCGACTTCCCCGGACCCGGCGGGGTGCCCGCCGACGAGTACGGCCTGCTCACGAGCTTCCGCAACCCGCCCGAGGTGCTGGAACTCGCCAACGCGGTGTCCGAGCCGCTGCGCACCGCGCCCGGCGCCGTCGCGGTCGGCGAGCTGCGGGCAGGCCCGAAGGCGTGCGCCGGCGACGTGCGGGTCGCCCTGCTGACCGACGTCGGCGCCGAGATCGAGTGGATGGCCGACGGGATCGCCGCGCACTGGCGCCGGGCCGAGGCGGCGGGGGCCGAGCTGCCCACGTCGGCGGTCCTGGTCCGCCGCCGCGCCGACATGGATCCCATCGCGGCAGCGCTGCGCGCCCGCGGGCTGCCGGTCGAGGTCGTCGGACTCGGCGGGTTGCTCGACACCCCCGAGGTGCGCGACCTGGTCAGCGCGCTGCGTCTGGTGGCCGACCCGCTCGCCGGCCCGGCCGCCGTGCGGCTGCTCACCGGGGCGCGCTGGCGGCTCGGGGTCGCCGACCTCGCAGCCCTGTGGGAGCGGGCCCGCGAGCTCGTCCCCCCGTTGCCGGGCCGCGGGCCGGGGCCGCTGACCCCGGCGCAGCTGGCGCTGGGGGCGCTGCCCGGCGAGCAGGCGGAGCAGGCCGGGCTGGTCGACGCGCTCGACGACCCGGGCCCGGCGGAGCGGTACTCGCGCGCCGGGTTCGAGCGCATCCGGCGGCTCGCGCGCGAGCTCAGCTGGCTGCGGGCGCGGGCGTCCGCGCCGCTGACCGACCTCGTCGCCGACGCCGAACGGGTGCTGCTGCTCGACGCCGAGACCGCCGCCCGGCCCGGCCCGGTCGGCCGCGCGCATCTCGACGCCTTCGCCGACGTCGTCGCCGAGTTCGCCGCCGGTGCCGAGGTGGCCACCCTGCCGTCGTTGCTCGACTACCTCGAGACCGCCGAGCGGGCCGAGGACGGGCTCACCCCGGGCGAGGTGGAGGTCGCCCGCGACCGGGTTCAGGTGCTCACGGTGCACGCTGCGAAGGGCCTGGAATGGGAGATCGTCGCGGTCCCGCACCTGGTGTCCCAGGTCTTCCCCGGTCGCAAGATGAGTGGCAGCTGGCTGACCGACCCGTCGGAGCTGCCGGTGCCGTTGCGCGGCGACGCCGACGACCTGCCCGGCCTGCACCTGCCGCCGGACGGCGACCGCAAGCAGCTCACGGACGCGTTGAACGCCCACGAGGCGGCGCTGGATGCGCGGCGTCTCACCGAGGAGCGGCGGTTGTTCTACGTGGCGCTCACCCGCTCCGAGCGCGTGCTGCTGGTGTCCGGGCACCGATGGGCGGCGGCGGGGGAGAAGCCGAAGGAGCCGTCGGAGTTCCTGACCGAGGTCCGCGAGGCGCTCGGTGGCGAGACCGCCGAGATCGGGCCCGCCTTCCCGATCGAGGCGTGGGCCGAGGCGCCCGACCCCGAGGAGACCAACCCGGCCGCGGCCGAGGTCGTCACCGAACAGTGGCCGGTCGACCCCCTCGGGGAGCGCTCGCCCGCGGTGCACGCGGGCGCGGCCCTGGTGCGGGCCGCACTGCGTGAGCTGGCCCGGGCGGGCCCCGCACAGGGGGACGGCCACTCCGCCGGGGACGGCGGGCCGGGGTCGCAGCTCGACCTGCTCGCCCCCGCGGCGGACGGCTCGGACACCGGGCCGGGCCCCGGCACGCAGCTCGACCTGCTCGCGACGGGACCGGACGCCGAGCCCGTCGAGACGGGCCCCCCGGATCTGTTGCCCCCGGCCGACCCCGACCCGGAGGGCTGGGCCGCCGACGTCGACGTGCTGCTCGCGGAGCGCGCCGCCGCCGGGTCCCGGCCCTCGGTGACGTTGCCGGCGCACTTCTCGGTGAGCCAGCTGGTCGAGCTCGCGGCCGATCCGGAGGCCCTCGCCGTCCGGTTGCGCCGTCCGCTGCCGCTGCCCCCCAACCCGCACGCGCGCCGCGGCACTGCGTTCCACGCCTGGCTCGAACAGCGCTTCGGCGCCGCGCAGCTGCTCGACCTCGACGAGCTGCCTGGCGCCGCCGACGACGACGCGGCCACCGACGACGCGCTCACCGAGCTGCAGGAGGCCTTCCTGGCCTCGGCGTGGGCCGACCGCAACCCGGTGGAGGCGGAGGTGCCGTTCGAGACCGTCATCGCCGGGGTCGCCGTGCGCGGCCGGATGGACGCGGTGTTCGCCGACCCCGACGGCGGCTGGACGGTGGTCGACTGGAAGACCGGGCCTCCGCCGGACGAGTCCCGGCTGCCGGCGCTGAGCGTGCAGCTCGCGGCCTACCGGCTGGCCTGGGCGGCGCTGGCCGGCGTCGACCCGGAGCGGGTGCGGGCGGCGTTCCACTATGTCCGGTCCGACCTGACGCTGCGACCCGCCGACCTGCTCGACGCCGACGGCCTGCGTGCCCTCGTGCAGTCGGTCCCGGTGCAGTCGGTCCCGGTGCATCCGGCCGCGGTGTAGTGCGAACGGACGGCGGGCCCCGACGCCGATGTCGGGGCCCGCCGGCTGCTCACCTGTGGGTTCGCCTAGTGAGAGACCGCCTTCTCCGCGCCGGCCCCGGTCAGGGACCGCACCTCCATCTCGGCGTACTTGTCCTCGTTCGCGTTGTCCTTGCTCAGCACGGTGCCGAGGTAGCCGAGCAGGAACGACAGCGGGATCGACACCAGGCCGGGGTTGTCCAGCGGGAACCAGCCGAAGTCGACGTCCTGCAGCATCGACGGGCTCCGCCCGGTCACCGGGTCGACCGGCTTGCCGGACACCACCGGCGAGAAGATGATCAGCACGAGGGTGATCGCCAGGCCGCCGTAGATGCTCCACAGCGCGCCGCTCGTGTTGAACCGCTTCCAGAACAGCGAGTAGAGGATCGTCGGCAGGTTCGCCGACGCGGCCACGGCGAACGCCAGCGCCACGAGGAACGCGATGTTCTGGCCGTTCGCCAGGATGCCGCCGAGGATCGCGACGATGCCGATGACGACGGCGGTGATCCGCGCGACCTTGATCTCGTCGTCCGGCGCGGTGGTGCCCTTCTTGATCACGTTGGCATAGACGTCGTGCGCGAACGACGCCGACGCGGTGATGGTCAGCCCGGCGACCACGGCGAGGATCGTCGCGAACGCGACGGCCGCGATGATGCCGAGCAGGACCGTGCCACCCAGTTCGAAGGCGAGCAGCGGGGCAGCGGAGTTGGCCGCACCGGGGGCCTTCTTGATCGCGTCGGGGCCGACCAGCGCACCGGCGCCGTAGCCCAGCACCAGCGTGAACAGGTAGAACAGCCCGATCAGCCAGATCGCCCAGACGACCGAGCGGCGGGCCTCCTTGGCCGTGGGCACGGTGTAGAAGCGCATCAGGATGTGCGGCAGGCCTGCGGTGCCGAGCACCAGCGCCAGCGCCAGCGAGATGAAGTCGATGCGGCTGATCTCCGACTTGCCGTACTGCTTGCCCGGGCTCAGCAGCGCCTCACCGGCCTGGCCGCCGCGCTCGACCGCCCCGGCGAGCACCGAGGACAGGTTCATGCCGAACTTGCCCAGCACCCAGACGGTCATGATCCCGGCACCGGCGATCAGCAGCACGGCCTTGATGATCTGCACCCAGGTGGTGCCGCGCATGCCGCCGATCAGGACGTAGGCGATCATCACGGCGCCGACGACGGCGATCACGATGCCCTGCTGGGTCTTGTCGGTGATGTTGAGCAGCAGCGCGACGAGGCCACCGGCGCCGGCCATCTGGGCCAGCAGGTAGAAGAACGACACCGCCAGGGTCGAGGTGGCGGCCGCGGCCCGCACCGGGCGCTGGCGCATCCGGAACGCCAGCACGTCGCCCATCGTGAACTTGCCGGTGTTGCGCAGCAGCTCGGCCACGAGCAGCAGGGCGACCAGCCAGGCGACGAGGAAGCCGACGGAGTAGAGGAAGCCGTCGTAGCCGTTCAGCGCGATCGCGCCGGCGATGCCGAGGAAGGACGCGGCGGACAGGTAGTCACCGGAGATCGCGACACCGTTCTGGGCCCCGGAGAAGCCGCCGCCGGCCGTGTAGAAGTCCGAGGCGCCGCTGGTCGCGCGCCTGCTGACCCGGATGACGATCGCCAGGGTGATGACGACGAACAGTCCGAAGATCGTGATGTTGAGCAGCGGGTTGCTGCCCTCGACGCCCTGAGCCAGAACGGTCACGCCGAGCCTCCCTCGATCTCGTCCCGGAGCTTGCCCGCGAGCGGGTCGAGCCTGCGGTCGGCGTAGCGGACGTACCAGGCCGTGATGGCGAACGTCGACACGAACTGCAGCAACCCGAACACCAGGCCGATGTTGATGTTGCCGAGGACCTTGACGGCCATGAACGACGGCGCGTAGCTGGCCAGCAGCACGTAGAGCAGGTACCAGCTCAGGAAGACCCCGGTCAGCGGGAAGACGAAGCTGCGCAGCCGGCGACGCAGATCCTGGAACTCAGGGCTGGAGCGGACGGTCTCCCAGTCCTGGGCGCCCACCGGTGGTGACGATTCGGTGGTACTCACGGTGCCTCCTTGTACAGCGGGAGTTCAGGGGGCACAGGAAAGTTCGCCGTCTCCGACCACGGAAGTGGGCCACGACACAGCGTCGAGGGGAGCGACGAACGGCTGACGAACGGTCGCGATCGCCGACGAACGGCAGCCGCGGTTCACCTGCGCGGGCCGGCCACCCGGGTCTCGTCGAGGTGCAACCGGAGCATCGCCGACTCCGCCCACGGCGGCGGGTCGCCACGCAGCGAGACCAGCATCATCGTCGCGAACGCCAGCGGCACCGACCAGATCGCGGGCTGCGCCAGCAACAGCGAGGGAAGGCCCGGTTCCAGGCCGGCGA
The DNA here is from genome assembly GCF_012911875.1 of Pseudonocardia bannensis. GTDB lineage: Bacteria > Actinomycetota > Actinomycetes > Mycobacteriales > Pseudonocardiaceae > Pseudonocardia > Pseudonocardia bannensis. Next base: position 10,137 of record NZ_JAAXKZ010000082.1, read on the forward strand.
CCAGCCCGGCGCCCATCCCGCCGGCCGAGGCGACGAACCCGGCCGCCATCCCGATGAGGGCCCCGCGCAGGGTGAGCCTGGGCCACCAGATGCCGAGCACGAGCAGCGGGCAGAACGTCGAGGCGGCGACGGCGAAGGCCGAGGTGACCAGCACGCCGACGTCGATCCGGGCCGCCGGGAGGGCGAGCAGCACGACCACGCCGGCCGCCACCGGTGCGGTCAGTCGCAGCCGGCGCAGGGTGCCGGGGACGAGATCGTGCGAGACCGCTCCGGCGACGGCCAGCAGCAGTCCGAGCGACGTCGCGAGGAACGCGGCGAACGCGCCCGCGGTGAGCAGCGCGGTGAACAGCGACCCGGTCCATCCCGGATCGACCCGGGCCGGCAGCGCGACGACCACCGTGTCGGTCGCGCCGGAGAGGTAGAGCTCGGGCAGCAGCACCGCACCGAGCAGCCCGTAGACGGCCGGGAAGAAATAGAACGTGCCGAGCAGGAAGACCGTGATGGCGGCCGTCCGCCGGGCACTGCGGCCGTCGGGGCTGGTGTGGAAGCGCACCAGGACGTGGGGCAGGCCCATCGTGCCCAGCGCCGTCGCCGCCAGTACCGACAAGGTCGCGAGCAGCGGGTGGCCGGTGCTGTCGGCGTCGAGCAGCGGGCGTTGCCACGGCCCACTGCCCGGCACGACGGCGCCCCGGATCTCCGGGACCCGGGCGCCCGCCGGGAAGCTCCACCTCGTCTCGCCGGGGACCGTGTAGACGCCGGGGACGAGGACCTCGGCCGGGCCGCCGTCGATCCGGACGGCGGTGGGCTCGACGACGGCGAGCCGGGTGCCGAGCCGGAAGTCGACGTCGGTCTCCTGGCCGAAGTGGGTGAACGCGACGGGGGCGAGCGCCTCACGGCGGGTGTCGGGACCGGCCTGCAGGATCAGCCAGATCGCCGGGACGATGAACAACATCAGCTTGAGCACGAACTGGAACGCCTGCACATAGGTGGCGGCGCGCATGCCGCCCAGGGCGAGCGTGATGCTCACCGCCGCCCCCGCGACGACGACGCCGACCCAGTACGGGCTGCCGCTGACCAGCGTGAGGACCTGCCCCGCCGCGGTGAACTGAGGCACCAGGTACAGGCAGGCGATCACCAGCACGACCGTTGCGGAGAACCGGCGCAGCACCGCCGAGCCCAGCCGGGCCTCGGCGAAGTCGGGAACGGTCAGCGCGCCGGAGCGGCGCATGGGGGCTGCGACGAGGGTGAGCATCAGCAGGTAGCCCGCCGTGAACCCGACCGGGTACCAGAGCGCTCCGACGCCGTCCTTGACGACGAGCCCGGCGACACCGAGGAACGAGGCCGCCGAGAGGTACTCGCCGGACACGGCCGCGGCATTCAGCGTGGGGGAGATCCGCCGGGAGGCCACCAGGAAGTCCGACGTGCTGCGCATCGCCGCGACCCCGCGGGCCCCGATGAGCAGGGTGGCCAGCACCACCGGGATGATCGCGACGGCGCTCATCCGGATTCCCGGGGCACGGCACGGCCAGCGGCGGTTTCAGCGGCGGTTTCAGCGGCGGTTTCGGTGGCGGGGCCAGCGGCCCGTTCCACCCGCTCGGCCCGGCGCAGCTGCCACCAGGCCAGTCCCGCCATAGCGGGGTAGGGGAGCACGGCGACGGCGAGCCAGGGCAACGGGATCCCGGCCGGCCGCAGCTCACCCAGCCCGGGGGACAGGGCGAGAACGATCGGGAGACCGATCAGCACGCCGCCGACGGCGAGCAGCGCGGTCACCGCCCGGCGCAGCTGGGCCCGGCGGATCCGTGTGGCGATCGCGATCTCGGCCGGGGTCAGGCGTGGCAGGTGGTTCGGACCGTGCCGGCGGCCCAGGGCGACGCGGGTCTGCGGGCTGGTCACGGTGACCCGGCGCTGCCGGGTCACCGAGCCTCCTTGCCGGCGCTCGCCGCTACCTGGCCCGGCGGTGCTGTGCGCAGCGGTGACCTCGCCGGCTCGTGCACGCTCCTCGGCACCGGGCCCGGCGGCGTCGCATCGAGCGACGACCTCGCCCGCCCGCTCACGAGCGGCTCCGGCGACGCGGCCCGGACTCGAAGTCGCCTCGGGTGGCGGCTTCCAGCAGCAGGTCGCGCAGCTCGCGCGCGTGTCGGCGGCTCACCGGGACGTCGCCGGCGTCGGTGTGCGCCAGCAGGCCGCCGCTGACGTCGCTGCGCAGCTCCTGCACCGCGTGCACCGCCAGCAGGAAGCTGCGGTGCGCCCGCACGTACCCGGCGGCGCGCCAGTGCTCCTCGAGCCGGGAGATCGGGATGCGGACGAGGTGGTTGTCGGTGCGGGTGTGCAGGCGGACGTAGTCGCCCTGCGCCTCGGCATAGCGGACGTCGGCGCGGCGCACGTACCGGGTCCGGCCGGCCAGCTCGACCGGGACCGCCGCGAGCGCGTCGACCGCGGCCGCCGGCCCCGGCCCCGGATCGTGGCCGGTGACCCGGCGCACCCGGCCGAGGGCGGCGGCGAGCCGCTCGGCCGCCACCGGTTTCAGCAGGTAGTCGACCGCGCCGACGCCGTACGCGGACACCGCGTGCTCCTCGAACGCGGTGACGAAGACGATCACCGGTGGATCGGTCATCCGGCCCAGCAGGGACGCCAGCTCGAGACCGTCCATACCCGGCATCGAGATGTCGAGGAACACCGCGTCCAACGGAGCGCCCTGGATCAGGCGCAGGGCGGTGAGGGCGTCGCCGGCGGCCTCGACCGCCGACACGTCGGCGGAGTCGCGCAGCAGCTGGGACAGCTCGTCGAGGGCCGGCCCGACGTCGTCGACGACCAGGACGCGCAGCCCGCCCGGGGGGCCGGTCACAGGGCCACCACCCCGGGGTGGAAGCGGGGGATCCGCATGATGATCCGGGTCCCGGCGCCCTCCGCGGTCTCGATCACCAGCCCGTAGCCCGCGCCGAACACGGTCCGCAGCCGCCGGTCGACGTTGGCCAGGCCGAGGCCGGACCCCGCATCCTGTCCGGCCAGGATGTCCCGGGCGTGCGCCGGGTCCATGCCCGGGCCGTCGTCCTCGACGCAGATCACGCACTCGGTGCCCTGCGCCTCGCCGCTGACCTGCACCGACCCGCCCGATCCGGACCGCTCGACGCCGTGCTGCACGGCGTTCTCCACCAGCGGCTGCAGCGCCAGGAACGGGACGGCGACGGGAAGCACCTCCGGTGCGATGCGGACCTGGACGCGCAGCCGGTCTCCGAGGACCGCCCGCGCCAGCGCCAGGTAGGCCTCGATCGCGCGGAACTCACCGGCGAGGGTCGTGTAGTCGCCGTGGCGGGCGAGGTTGTGCCGGGTGTACTCGGCGAAGTCGAGGATGAGGTCGCGGGCACGTCCGGGGTCGGAGCGCACGAACGAGGCGATCGTGGTCAGCGCGTTGTAGACGAAGTGCGGGGAGATCTCGGCGCGCAGGGCGCGCAGCTCGGCCTGCTCGGCGGCGTCGGCCGAGGCCTCCAGGCGTCCCCGCTCCAGGGCCTCGGCGACCCAGCTCGCCGCCTGACGGGCGGCGCTCGCCCGGACGGGACCCTGCACGACCAGCACGCCGGCGAGCTCGCCACGCACCCGCAGGGGCAGCGCCAGCACCCCGCCCCGGCCGGCCTTGTGGTCGTTGCGCAGCACCTCGTCGACCAGGCCGGCCGCCCCGGGGTCGGGCTCGCCGGACCAGGCCTGGGCGCCGTGCAGGTCGAGGAGACCGACGGCGTCGGCGTCGAGCAGCCGGCGCAGTTTGCGGGCGGCGGCCCCGGCGCGTGCCGTGGCCAGTCCGGTCCGCAGCTCGGCGGCGATCTCGGCGCCGGTGGCGAGGACGTCCATCGCGTCGGAGGCGCCGCCCGGTGACCACCGCCGCGACCACCTGCGGGGCCTCCGCCGGGGAGCTGGTGGCGCGGTGCCCTCCGGGCCCTCCGTGTCGGCAGCGACCATCGAACCCTCCGATCGTCCGGAACCACCCGGACGCGCGAACCCTAACCGTCCGAGGCCCCGGGAGCGCATGACGCTGCTCGGACCCCGTCATGCGCTCACGAGCCCGCGAGGTGGCAGGTTAGCCTGCCCATATGACCGGGAAGATCGTTCTGTTCGGCGCGACGGGCTACACCGGCGGGCGCACGGCCGAGGCGATGGCCGCCCGCGGTCTGCGCCCGGTCCTCGCCGGGCGGGACCCGGCGCGGCTGGCTCGCCTGGCCGAGCGGCTCGGTGGGTTCGACACCGCGCGCGCCGACGTCACGGATGCCGCTTCGGTGCGCGCCCTCGTCGAACGCGGCGACGTGCTGGTCACCACGGTCGGTCCGTTCGCGCAGCTCGGCGGTGCGGCGCTCGCCGCGGCGGTCGACGCCGGCGCGATCTACCTCGACTCCACCGGCGAGCCCCCGTTCGTCCGTGAGGTCTTCGAGTTGCAGGGTCCGGCCGCCGAGCGGTCCGGGGCCGCCCTGCTCACCGCGTTCGGCAACGACTACGTGCCCGGTGTGCTGGCCGGGGCGCTGGCGCTGCGCGCCGCCGGTCGGACCGGGGGGATCCCGGCGCGGGTGGACGTCGGCTACTTCATCACCGGCGGCGGCAAGGGCCAGCCGTTCTCCCGTGGCACCCTCGAGTCGCTGATCGGGGTGGCCACCCGCTCGGTCTACGCCTTCCGCGACGGCGCGCTGCGCACCGAGCCCGCGGGGGCCCGGATGCGGACCTTCGACGTCAACGGCAGGTCCTTGCCCGGCGTCACGATCGGGGCGACCGAGCAGTTCGCCCTGCCGCGGCTCGCGCCCGGACTGCGCACCGTCGACGTGTACCTCGGCTGGTTCGGCCCGGCCAGCGGCGCGGTGCACGCGACGCACCGGCTGACGCCGCTGCTGGAGAAGGTCCCGGCCCTCGGTGCCGGGGTGACCGGGCTGGCCCGGCTGGTGACCCGCCGGGCCTCCGACGCGCCCTCGCCCGCGGTGCTGGCCGCGAGCACGTCGCACTTCCTGGCCGAGGTGTTCGACGCCGGCGGCACCCTGCTCGCCCGCACCCGGCTCGTGGCGCCGGAGGCCTACGCGATCACCGCCGACCTGCTCGCCTGGGGCGCCGGGCGCGCGGCCGAGCACGGCGTGCGCGGCACCGGTGCCCTCGACCCGGTCGCGGCCTTCGGACTCGACGAACTGGTGGCCGGCGCAGCCGAGGCGGGGATCGTCGAGCGACCCTGATCCGCGCGGACGCGTGCAGGAGCCGCAGCGCTGCAGGTGAACGGGTGCCCGGCCCGTCACCGCTGCTCGGGGCAGGGATACCCTCCGCCCGATGAGCGATCGGCTGCGCCGCCCGCCCGCCGATTCAGCACTGATCGGCGCGCTCCGCATGCCCGACCCCAATGTGGGGCCGGTCGTCTCCTTGGTGCGCCGGCTGTCGGTCGCGCTCGGGGCGCTGCTGGCCACCGCGCTGATCGTCTACCTCAGCCGGGACGGCTACGTCGACAACAACGATGACGGACACATCTCGTTCATCGACGCCCTCTACTACGCCACCGTCTCGCTGTCGACCACCGGCTACGGCGACATCGTCCCGGCGACGGAGATGACGCGGCTGGTGACGACGCTCGTGATCACGCCGCTGCGTCTGCTCTTCCTGATCGTCCTCGTCGGGACCACCGTCGAGCTGCTCACCGAGCGGTCCCGGCAGGCGTTCCGCATCACACGCTGGAGGTCCCGCGTGCGCGACCACACCGTCGTCGTCGGTTACGGCACGAAGGGGCGGGCGGCAGTGGAGACGTTGCTGGGCGACGGCGCCGAACCGTCCGAGATCGTCGTCGTGGACACCGACCGCACCCAGCTCGACGCCGCGTCGGCGCACGGGCTCGTCACCGTGACCGGGAACGCGACCCGGTCGAGCGTGCTGCGCATCGCGGGGGTCCAGCGGGCCTCGGCGATCGTCGTGGCGACGAACCGCGACGACACGGCGGTGCTGGTCACCCTGACCGCGCGCGAGCTGGCCCCCAAGATCACCATCGTGGCGGCGGTGCGGGAGGCGGAGAACGTGCACCTGCTGCGCCAGTCCGGGGCGAACTCGGTGATCGTCTCGGCGGAGACGGCCGGCCGGCTGCTCGGCATGGCGACGACGACGCCGAGCGTGGTCGAGGTCGTCGAGGACCTGCTCACCCCCGACGCCGGGTTCGCGATCAGCGAGCGCCCGGTGGAGGACACCGAGGTCGGCGGCTCGCCGCGGCATCTGCCCGACATCGTGCTGGGTGTGGTGCGCGGCGCCGACCTGCACCGGGTCGACGCCGCGGCCGTCGACGCCCTGGAGCGCGGCGACCGTCTCCTCTACGTCCGCAAGGCCTCCCCCGCCGACGAGAACTGACCCCGCGAGTCGGGCTTTCCCCGAGCGCGAGTCGCGGTTCTCCCGCGCGCGAGTCGGGGTTTCCAGGAGCGCGAGTCGGGGTCTCCGGGAGCTTGAGTCGGGTTCTCGAGAGCGAGGGTCGGCCCGGCTGGGTGGTTCAGGCGCGCAGGACCAGCTCGAACGTCGCGCCGAACCCGTCGGCCGGCTCGACGCACCGCAGCTCGCCGCCGTGCGCCCGGGCGATCCCGCGCGCGATCGCCAACCCGAGCCCGGCGCCGCCGTCGTCGGCCGACCGGGCCTCGTCGAGCCGGACCCGGTCGAAGATCCGTTCCCGGTCGGCGGCACCGTGACCGCACTCGACCAGGACCGGGCCACCGTGGTCGGGGGTGGCGGGCCTGACCGCGACGGTCGACGTGTCCGGGCTGACCACCCGGCCGGCCGTGGGCGAGCTCGTGACGCTCACCGGCACCAGTGCCGACGGCGGGGCGACGCTGCGGGCCGAGACGCTGCGCACCCTGCCGAAGACCGGCTGAACCCGTCGGGGCGGGGCCGTAGGGTCCCACCCGTGCGCGTCGCCACCTGGAACGTGAACTCCGCGAAATCGCGGCTGCCCCGACTGCTGCCCTGGCTCGACGAGCGTTCACCCGACGTCGTCTGCCTGCAGGAGACCAAGCTCTCCGACGACGACTTCGCCGCGACCTTCGTCGAGCCGCTGGCCGACCGGGGCTACGAGGTCGCGCACCACGGGCAGGGCCGCTGGAACGGGGTGGCGTTGCTGTCCCGGGTCGGGCTCGACGACGTCGTGCGCGGGCTGCCCGACGAGCCCCGGTTCCCGACCCCCGACGCCGACCCGGAGGCCCGGGCGATCACCGCGACCTGCGGCGGCCTGCGCGTCACCTCGGTGTACGTGCCCAACGGGCGCGCCCCGGCCGACGAGCACTACGGCTACAAGCTGCGCTGGCTGGAGGCGCTGCGCACGATGGTCGCCGCGGGCGAGCCCGGCTCGGCGATCGTGGCCGGCGACATGAACATCGCCCCCACCGACGCCGACGTGTTCGATCCGGCCGCGTTCGTCGACGCCACCCATGTCACGCCCGCCGAGAGGGAGGCGCTGGCGGCGCTGACCGGTGAGGGCCTGCGGGACGTGGTGCGCGAGCGCTGGCCCGACGAGCGGGTGTTCAGCTACTGGGACTACCGGGCGGGCATGTTCCACACCGACCGGGGGATGCGGATCGACCTGATCCTCGCCGGGCAGGACGCGGCCACCCGGGTGCAGGCCGCCTGGGTGGACCGAGCCGCGCGCAAGGGCAAGGGGCCGAGCGACCACGCGCCCGTCATCGCCGACCTGGACACCGCGCCCGACGGTGACATCGGGCCGATGGTGCCGCCGCCGAGCACCCCGGCCCGGCTGCCGCACCGGCGCTGACCTGCTCCGGCCCGCATGGGCGGGCCCGGGAGCGGGTAGTCGTCGCCGGTGACGGATGTGCTGGGCCGGGACTTGGTCGTCGAGGATCCACGGACCGGGGAGCAGGTCAGCCGGGTGTCGCCGGCCACGGTGGAGCAGGCCGACGCCGCGGTGGCCGCGGCCCGCGCGGCGCAGCCGGGCTGGGCGCGCACGCCGGCCGCCGAACGCGGGGCCGCGCTGCGGGCCGCGGCGGCCGCGGTGCGCGCGGCGGCCCAGGAGCTGGCCGCGCTGAACACGGTCGAGACCGGAAAGACCGGTGACGACGCGGTCGGCGGCGTGCTGGCCGGGGCCGGCACGCTGGAGCAGTATGCCGAGCTCGGGCCCGTACACCGTGGACGCAGCCTGCAGGGCGGCTGGGCCGCCACCGATCTGATGGTGCCCGGGCCGCGCGGCGTGGTCGCGGTGCTGACGCCGTGGAACGATCCGATCGCGGTGGCCGCCGGTCTCGTCGGCGCCGCGATCGCGACCGGCAACACGGTGGTGCACAAGCCGAGCGAGCGGTGCCCGCGCACGGGGCGCCGGTTCGCCGAGCTGGTCGCGGCACGGCTGCCCGACGGCGTCCTCGAGATCCTCGACGGCGGCCGGGACGTCGGGGAGCGGCTGGCCGGCAGCGACGCCGTGGACGTCGTCGCGCACGTGGGCAGCTCGGCGACCGGACGCTCGATCGCGGCCGCGTGCGCCCGGACCGGCGCCCGCGCGCTGCTCGAGAACGGTGGCAACGATCCGCTGCTGATCGACGCCGGCGTGGACCCGCGGTGGGCCGCCGAGCAGGCCGCCCTCGGCGCGTTCGCGAACGCCGGTCAGATCTGCGTGTCCGTCGAGCGGATCTACGTGCACCGCGACGTCGCCGAACCGTTCCTCGAGGCGCTCACCGGGCAGGCCGCCGAGTGGGCGCAGCGGATCGGCCCCCTGGTGGACCGGCGGCAGCGCGAGCACGTACACGGTCATGTGGTGGGGGCGTACGCCGACGGCGCCCGGGTGCTCGCCGGTGGCGAGCTCCCGGACGGCCCCGGGTGCTTCTACCCACCGACCGTGCTCGCGGACTGCGCGCCCGGCATGTTCGTGATGCGCGAGGAGACGTTCGGGCCGGTGGCACCGGTCCGGACGGTGCCCGACTTCGACACGGGCCTACGGGAGGCGGCCGACGACCGGTTCGGCCTGGCCGCGTCGGTGCTCACCACCGACATGGCGAACGCGCAGCGCGCGTGGCGGGAACTGCCGGTCGGCACCGTGAAGGTGAACGCGGTGTTCGGGGGCGCCCCGGGTGGGGCGGCGCAGCCACGACGGGGCAGCGGGACCGGCTTCGGCTACGGCCCCGAGCTGCTGGACGAGATGACGACGACGAAGGTCGTGCACATCGCCCCGCCGCCTGCGTAGGGCCGACTCCACCTGATCAGGCGAAACTGCTCTGTTTGATGGCCCGTCGGGCCGGGCGGGCGGCCCATACTGGCGGCCCGCCCACGCCGTCCTGGGGATGAGATGAGACTTCGACGCGGCCGCACCGCGGTCGGCACGGCACTCGCCGCGATCGCCCTGGCCACCCTCTCGGCCTGCTCGTCGAGCGACACCGCCACCGACTCCGGGATACCCCCGTCCACGACCAGTGCCGCCCCCGCCGAAGGCGCCGCGGCCCAACCGGGCGCCGGCCAGGTGACCGACGCGCAACGGGCCGCCTTCGGCCAGGCGCACCAGGGTGCGCTCGCGCTCGTCGCCTTCGGCGGGCTCGGCGGCGAGCAGGGCGTCGGTGAGCAGGTCCGCACGCTGGGCCCGGAGCTCGCCGAACACGGCCGGGCCCTCGATGAGCAGATCCGGGCGCTGGCGACGGCGCAGGGGGTGGCGCTCGGCGACCAGATCGCGGCCGAGCAGCAGGCGGTGCTCGCCGACCTGCAGGCCCGCTCCGGGCAGGCGTTCGACCAGGCCTGGCTGCAGACCGTCCTCGATCTGCAGCAGCAGGCCGGGGACGCGGCGAATGCGGTGCTGAACGACCCGAATGCCTCGGCGGAGGCGAAGGCCGCCGCGCGGGACGCGCTGACCGCGCTGGACGCGACCGTGGCCAAGCTACGCCAGGCCGCCGGCGCGGCGGGGGCCACGACACCGCGCTCGGTCGACGCCGGGACCGGTGGCCAGGCGGCCTCCGGTGACGTGCCGGTGGTCCCGCCGGTGCTGGCGGGCCTGGGTGTCGTGCTGCTCGGCGCTGCCGGATGGTGGCTGCGCCGCCGCGCGGCCTGAGCTCGACCATGTCCCGGCGCCGGTGGCCGGCGGTGCTCGTCGCGTGCTGCGGCGTGATCTGCCTGGCCACCGGCGTCGTGCTGTGGCCCGGTGACGGGTCCCGCTCGGTCGAGGCGGCCGACCTCGGCGCGGTCCCGGCCGCCCTCGGCGCCGGGGCCGAGCCGGGTGATGCAGCGGCCGGGCCTGGCGCCGCCCCGTCCTGGCCCGGCCACGTCCCGGCCGATGCCGGCCTCGCCCCACCCGGTTCCCGGCCCGCGCCGGCCGAGCCCGCGGCCGCGGGGTCGGAGCCCGTCGAACTGAGCCTGCCCGGCCGCGGCGTGACCGCCCCGGTGGTACCGGTCGGCGCCGACCCCGCCGGCGCCCTCGCCGTGCCCGATTCCCCCCGGACGGTCGGCTGGTGGGCGCCCGGTGCGCTCGCCGGCGGTGCCGCCGGCAACGTGGTGATCGCGGGACACGTGGACTCCGCCACCGCGGGGGTCGGTGTGATGGCCGTGCTGCCGTCGCTGGTGGCGGACGAACAGGTGCTGCTGCGCGGCGCGGACGGCCGGACGTTCGCCTACCGGGTCGCCACCCGCCGCCACTACGCCAAGGCGCGACTCCCGGCCGAGGTGTTCGCCCGCACCGGGGCGCCGCGGCTGGTCCTCGTCACCTGTGGGGGCCGGTTCGATCCGGGCTCCCGCAGCTATGACGACAACATCATGGTGGAGGCGCTGCCGGCCCGGACCTGAGCGTCGGTGGCGATCATGCACGTGGGCGCGGGGCCGGTACCGGGCCGTCGGTACCGTGGCGTCGTGAGCACCAGCACCGTCGCCCCCACCGAGCAGGCCCCCGAGTTCGACGTCGTCCGCACCGCTGCCGAGCGCGCCGCGGCAGCCGCCCCGGGGGTCCGCGCCGCGGGTGGTCCGGCCATCGACGCCGCCCTGCGCACCGCGGCCGGTCTGCTGCGCGACGGCACGGCGCAGCTGCTGGAGGCCAACGAACGCGACGTCGAGGCCGCGGTCGCGAACGGCATGGCGCCCGGCCTGCTCGACCGGCTGCGGCTGACCCCGGAGCGGCTCGCCGACATGGCCACCCAGCTCGAGGTGCTCGCCGACACCCCGGAGCCGCCGCTGCAGCGGGAGGTGCGCACGCTGCCGACCGGGGAGCGGGTGTTCGAGCGCCGGGTGCCGGTCGGCGTCATCGGCGCGGTGTTCGAGGCCCGCCCCAACGTCACCGTCGACGTTGCCTCCCAGGTGCTCAAGGCCCGCAGCGCCGCCGTGCTGCGCACCGGGTCGGCGGCTCTGCGCAGCGCCCAGGCGCTGGTCGAGCTGGTCATCGCGCCCGCGCTGGAGCAGCACGGCGTCCCGGCGTCCGCCGTGCAGCTCGTGCCCGCGCCGGGGCACGCGGGCGCCGAGGCACTGGTCGGGCTGCCCGATCTGGTGCCGCTGGTCGTGGTCCGGGGCAGCGGCGAGGTCACCCGCAAGCTCTCCGCGCTCGGCGCCGCGGCCGGTACCCGGGTGCTGGCGCACGCCGACGGCGGCGGGGTGCTCTACCTCGACTCCAGCGCCGACGAGACGACCGCGGCGCAGCTCATCCACGACAGCACCGACCGTCTCGGCGTCTGCAACCGGCTCAACCTGCTGCTCATCGACCGTCCTGCCTTCGAGCGGCTCTGGCCCGTCGCCCAGCGGGCCCTCGACGAGCGCGGCATCGAGCCGTCACTGCCTCCGCACGACCACCGGCTCGGCCACGAGTGGGCGCTGGACTCCGGTGCCGAGGCGCACGTGACCGTCGCGCCCGTCGACGGCCCGCTCGACGCCGCCGCCACCGCCGGCCGGGAGACCAGCGGGCTCGCCGCCACCGTCTGCGCCACCGACGAGGCCGTCGCGACCGCGTTCATCGACGCGTACACCGGCACCGGGGTGTTCTGGAACGCCACCACCCGGCTGCTCGACGGTTACAAGCTGCTGGGCCTGCCCGAGACCGGTATCAACGTCGACCACACGCCCGGCCCCCGCGGCCCGGTGACCTACATGGACCTGGCGCTGCGCCAGTTCGTCGTCCTCCCCCCGGCGTAGCGAGGAATCCGGATTCCCCGCGATGGCCCGGCCTGCGACAGTGGTGCGGGGGATCGAGGGGGTCACGGCATGGCAGAGGTCCAGGTGTCCGGCTGGCGCGAGCTGGTCGCCGAGTCGGGTGCGCCGCGCCCGCATGCGTCGCGGCGCACCGACGTGGTGACCACGGTGCTGTCCGTCTGGTTCGTGCTCGGGTTGTTCCTCGACGCCTATGCGCACGCCAACGTCCCGCAGCTGGAGTCCTTCTTCACGCCGTGGCACGCGGTGTTCTACAGCGGGTTCGCCGCGACCGGCGGCTGGGTGCTGTGGACGGTGTACCGCAACAGCGAACAGGGCCGGCGCGGGATCTCGGCGGTACCGCTGGGCTACGGCATGACGATGGTCGCGCTGCCCGTATTCGCGGTCTCCGGGGCCGCGGACATGGCCTGGCACACGATCTTCGGCGTCGAGACGACCACCGACATCTTCTTCAGCCCCAGCCACCTCGGCCTGATCGCGTCGATGATCGTCATCCTGACCAGCCCGTTCCGTTCGGCCTGGTCGAACCCTGCCCTGGGCGCGCGGCCGTCGCTGCGGGCGCTGGCCCCCGCGGTGTGGACCCTGGCGTTCGCGGCCACCCTGGTGCTGCTGTTCCTCACCTACGGCAACGCGCTGCTGTTCGGGCCGCAGGGCATCGTGTCGGCCTTCTCCGATCCGGAGGGCCGGGCCTCGACACTCGCCGTGCGGATGGTCGTGACCAACCTGGTGCTGCTGGTCCCGCTGCTGGTCATCGCCCGGCGCTGGCACCTGCCGTTCGGCGTCGCGACGATCTCCTACGCCCCGGCCGTCGTCCTCTCCGGCTTGCTCACGGGGTTCCACAACCTGCCCACGATGGGCGCGCTCGCCGCCGCCGCTGTGCTCGTCGACCTGCTGGGGCGGTGGCTGCGGCCCACCGCGGAGCGCCGCACGGCCTACTGGGCCTTCGCCACGGGCGCATCGCTGATCACCTGGACGATCTACCTCGGCGTCGCCGCGGGGTTCGCCGGCCGGCTGCCGAGCGTCGCCGCGATGTGGACCGGAGCCCCGGTCGTCGCCGCCCTGCTCGGGTGGGTCCTCGCCGCGCTGCTGCTGCCGAATGCGGCCCCGCCGTCGCGGCGCGAGGGGTCCTTCCCGGGCTAGGGTCGAGGCGTGCCCCCCATCCCACTGCATCGGGCGACCCTGTCCAACGGGCTGCGCGTGCTGCTCGTCCCCGACCCCTCCACCCCCGTTGTCGGCGTCGCGGTACATGTCGATGTCGGGTTCCGCTCCGAACCGGAGGGGCGGACCGGTTTCGCGCACCTGTTCGAGCACCTGATGTTCCAGGGCAGCGAGAGCCTGGAGAAGCTGGCGCACTTCCGGGTCGTCCAGGGCTCGGGCGGGATCTTCAACGGGTCCACCCACCAGGACTACACCGACTACTTCGAGGTGTTGCCGACCGCGGCGCTGGAGCGGGCGCTGTTCCTCGAGGCCGACCGGCTGCGCGCGCCCCGGCTGACCGAGGAGAACCTGCGCAACCAGGTCGACGTGGTCAAGGAGGAGATCCGGCTCAACGTGCTGAACCGGCCCTACGGCGGGTTCCCGTGGATCCTGCTGCCGCCGGTCCTCTACGACACGTTCCCCAACGCCCACAACGGCTACGGGGACTTCTCCGAGCTGGAGCAGGCGAGCCTCGACGACGCGGCGGCGTTCTTCGACACCTATTACGCGCCGGGGAACGCCCAGCTCACCGTGCTGGGCGACATCGACGTCGACGCGACCATGGCACTGATCGAGAAGCACTTCGGGGACATCCCGGCCCGCCCGACGCCGGATCGGCCCTCGTTCGCCGAGCCGGCACCGGGGGCGGAGCGCCGGCAGGCCGTGCCCGACGCGCACGCCCCGCTGCCCGCGCTGGCGCTCGGCTACCGCATCCCGGACCCGTCGACGCAGCTCGACGACTACCTGGGCCACGCGTTGCTGGCCTCGGTGCTCGCCAACGGCGAGGCGGCCAGGTTGCAGCGCCGGTTGGTGCACGACGACGGCCTGGTCACCGACATCTCGGCGAGCTGTGGGCTGATGGGCTCGCTCGACGCCCGTGATCCCGACACGTTCACGATCACCGCCGTGCACCCCGGTTCGGTGGACCCGGACAAGGTGCTGCTCGCGGTGGACGAGGAGCTCGACCGGCTGGCCGCGAACGGGCCGGCCGCCGACGAGCTGGCCCGCCAGTCGGCCCGCTGGGCGGCCGCGCAGCACCACGAGGACGACCGGGTGATGTACCGGATGCTGGGCCTCGGGGCGCGCGAGCTGTTGTACGGACGGGCGGAGATCGCGCTGGAGCTGCCGCAGCGGCTCGCGGCGGTGACGCCGCAGCAGGTGCAGGCGGCTGCCGCCTCGCTGCGGTCGGCCGGCCGCGCGGTGCTGCTGGTCGAGCCCGGCGGTGCCGCCGACGAGCAGGGAGAGCAGGAATGACGAGCGTGACCGGGACGACCCCCGCCGGACACCGCAGCGCCGACGAGATCGGCCGGACCCCCGCGGGCCCGCGCCGGCTCCCGCCGCTCGGCGTGACGAAGACCGTGCCGCTCCCCGACGTCGTCACCCGCATCCTGCCCTCGGGCCTGAAGGTGCTCGCGGCCCACCGGCCCAGCGTGCCGATGGCCGAGATCCGGCTGCGGATCCCGTTCGCGGCGCCCGGGGACACCGCCGACCCTGCGCACACCGCGCGGGCCGAGCTGCTGTCATCGACGCTGCTCACCGGGACGCCGGGGCGGGACCGGGTGGCCATCGACGACGAGCTGGCCGCGGTCGGCGCCGAACTCCATGTCGGGGTCGACCCCGAGCGGCTGCAGGTCGCCGGGTCCGGGCTGGCCGAGGGGCTGCCCACCGTCCTCGGGGTCCTCGCCGACGTGCTGACCGCTGCCACCCACCCCGACGCGGAGATCGTCCGGGAGCGGGAGCGGCTCGTCGAGCGGATCATGGTGGCCCGCGCGCAGCCGCGCACGATCGCGCGGGAGGCGCTGCAGCGCAAGCGCTTCGGCAACCACCCGATCGCGCTCGAGATGCCGCAGGCCGCGGACGTCGCCGCGGTCCAGGCCGACGAGGTCCGGGCCCTGCATGCCGAGGCCGTGGTGCCCGGCGGGTCGAGCCTCGTGCTGGTCGGCGACCTGGATCCCGAGCAGGTGATCGCCCAGGTCGAGCAGATCCTCGGCGGCTGGACCGCCGACCACCCGGCGCGCGAACTGTCCCCACCGCCCCCGCTGCCGGAGGGCGAGGTGGAACTGGTGCACCGCCCCGGCGCCGTCCAGTCCCAGCTGCGGTTGTCCGCACCCGCCCTGCGGCGCGAGGACGAACGCTACGCGGCCCTGCAGCTCGCGAATCTGGTGCTCGGCGGCTACTTCTCGTCCCGGCTGGTCGAGAACCTGCGCGAGGACAAGGGCTACACGTACCACGCGAACTCCGGGGTGGAGTTCATCCCGGGCGGCGCGGTGCTCGGCGTCGAGACCGACACGGCGACCGACGTCACCGCACCCGCCCTGCTCGAGACCCGCTACGAGCTGGGCCGGGTCACCGTGGTGCCGCCGACGCCCGAGGAGGTCGACGCGGCGCGCCGCTACGCCATCGGTTCGCTGCTCATCTCGCTCGACAGCCAGGGCGGGCTGGCCGCCACGCTGTCCGCGCTCGACGCCGACGGCCTCGATGTCGAATGGCTGCGCGATCGACCGGTGCGGCTGGACGCGGTGACCTACGAGCAGGTGGCCGAGGCGGCGCTGGAGTTCTTCGCCCCCACCCGGTTCACCGGTGTCGTCGTCGCCGATGCGGAGGCCGTCGGCAGGCCGCTGCGCGCGCTGGGCGGCATCGCGTGACCGGGATTCGGGAGGAGGCGGACTTCGGGCTGCTCGGCCCGCCCATGCTGTCGCGCACCACCGTGCTGCGCGACGAGCCGCTGCGAATGGACGCCGACCGCCAGCGGGCGGGTTGGGCGACCGCGCAGCTCGTGGTCGTCGACGAGCAGGGCCGCACCCCGGTGACCTGGGAGTCCGGTCCGGCCGGTGAGTTCCGCGCGGGGGACGCCGGGAGCTGGGACGCCGCGGCCGGATCGGGTGGCCGGCTGCGCACCCGGCCGGCCATCGAGCACGCCGCCGCCCCACCTGCGGACGCGATACTGCTCGGGGAGGCCGACGGCGTCGCCTACTGGGCGGTGCGCGGGCGGCCGAACCTGATCGAGGGCGACGACCCGAGCGAGTGGGCCGACCTGAGGGCCTGCGGCGCCGACCTCGACGCGCTGGGCGCCGGGCTGCTGACCACCGCCGTCTCCGCGCTCAACTGGCACGACGCGGCGGGTTTCTGCTCGCGGGACGGGTTGCCGACCACGGTGCACAACGCCGGCTGGGTGCGGCGCTGTCCGGAGGGGCACGAGGAGTACCCACGGACCGACCCGGCCGTGATCTGCCTGGTGCACGACGGCGGCGACCAGGTGTTGCTGGCCCGCCAGCCGGTCTGGCCCGTGGGGCGCTACTCGGTGCTGGCCGGGTTCGTCGAGGCCGGGGAGTCGCTCGAGGCCTGCGTGCAGCGCGAGGTCGCGGAGGAGGTCGGGGTCCAGGTCAGCGACATCCGCTACCTCGGCAGCCAGGCATGGCCGTTCCCGCGTTCGCTGATGATCGGCTTCCACGCGATCGCCGACCCGGCGGTCCCGCTGCGTCCGGCGGACGGGGAGATCGCGGAGGCGTTCTGGGTGACCCGCGCACAGGTGCGGGCCGCGCTGGAGCGCGGCGACTGGGGCGCGCCCGCCGAGCCGGGAGAGCGGCTGGTGCTGCTGCCGGGCACGGTCTCGATCGCGCGGTCGATGCTGGAGGCCTGGGCCGCGCAGGACTGAGCACGATCGTCGCCGAACGCGGAAAGGCCCCTTCACGCCACGGCGGATTCAAGGGGTCGTTGCAACACCGCTGGTAGGTCAGGCGGACAGTAGTTGACGCAGACGCTCGGCTGGAGTTTTCCAGCCGAGCGTTTTGCGTGGACGCCCGTTGAGCTGTTGGGCGACGTGTTCGAGGTCTTCGGGCCCGTGAACGGACAGGTCGGTGCCTTTGGGGAAGTACTGGCGCAACAGGCCGTTGGTGTTCTCGTTCGACCCGCGCTGCCAGGGGCTGGCCGGATCGCAGAAGTAGACCGGCATGTCGGTGGCCATGCTGAACGAGACGTGCGCAGCCATCTCCGCGCCCTGGTCCCAGGTCAGCGACCCGCGCAGATGCGCAGGCAGGGTCGCCATGGTGGCCACCAGCCTGTCGCGGACCTGTTCGGCGGTGCGCCCGTCGGGCAGGTGGACCAGCATCA